>CAZVLY010000499.1:0-2581 GCA_964628175.1 uncultured Piscinibacter sp.
GCCGAGCAGGTTGATGACGGCGTCGAGCCGATCGGCCTGCACGCGGATGTAGCGGCCGGGGTCGGCGGCGGGCGCCGTGGCGGTGACGGCCGCGTCGCGGCCCTGCGGCGTCGCCGCCATGCCCGCGACCGCCGGCTCGGGGGCTGCGGCTTCGGAGATCTGCAGGGCGGTGTCGTCGATGGCGAAGCTGAAGGCCTCCTCGATCGCGCCGCGGCCCCCCCCGGTGTGCAGCTCGAAGGCGAAGCCGAGGTGGCAGGCTTCCGGGTCGAGCGCCTCGAGCGCCGGGATCGCCGCGTCGTCGCAGCGCATGGCTTCGAGCGTGCCGATCTGGCCCAGGTAGGTCAGCAGGGCCAGCGGGTCGTTGCCGTTGCGGAAGGTATCGGCGCCGAAGCGGGCCGACACCTGCCAGGGCTGCGCGAGGCTGGCCGGCTTCGCTGCCGGCGCGGGAGCGCTCGGGCGGGCCGTGCCGCCCGCCGGCCGCAACGCCTCGAGCCGCGCCACCAGGGCCTCGCGCTGCGCCTGGCCGGCCGCGTCGTCACTGCTGCCGGTGGCCTGGTCGATCAACTGGCGGATCTGGTCGTTGCACTGCAGCAGCAATGTCGACAGCTCCGGCGTCAGCGCGATCTCGCCTTCGCGCAGGCTGTCCAGCAGCGTCTCCACATGGTGGGTGAACGCCACCACTTCGTCGAGGCCGAAGATGCCGGCCGAGCCCTTGACGGTGTGCGCGCAGCGGAAGAGTGCGTCGAGCAGTTCGCGATCGCCCGGGTTGCCTTCGAGCTGCAGCAGCAGCTGCTCGATCGAGGCGATCTGTTCCTGGCCTTCGCTGATGAAGGCGGGCAGGGCGTCGGCGATGAAGCCGAGGTCGTCGTGGTCGTTCATGCGCGGCTCCGGTCGGCGGCGGTGTTCAGCAGCGTGCCCGCCACGCCGAGCGTGCGGCAGGCGCGCTCCAGCACGTCGCTGGGCGTCTCGAGTTGCAGCGTGGCCTGCGCCTGCGCGGCGCTGCGCGAGAGCGACAGCAGCAATTGCACGCCGGCCGCATCGGTTTCGTCGACCGGGCTGGCGTCGACGCACCAGGCCGGCGTGTCGCCGAGGCCGGCCACCCAGGCGAGCAAGGCCCGGTGGGTGTCGGCGGCGGTGTGGATGGTCAGCTCGCGGGGCAGCAGGTGGCGGCTCATGTCGGCACCTACGCGGGCAGCAGCTTGGACACCGCGGCCAGCAGCTGCGGCGGGTTGAAGGGCTTGACCATCCAGGCCCGGGCGCCGGCGGCGCGGCCTTCTTCCTTCTTCGTGTCCTGCCCTTCGGTGGTCAGCATGATCACCGGCGTGAACTTGTGGCGTGCGTTCTCCTTGAGCTTGCGCACGAAGGCGATGCCGTCCATGCGCGGCATGTTCACGTCGCTGACGATCAGGTTCACCCGCGCCTTCTCGAGCTGTTCGAGGCCCTCGATGCCGTCACCGGCCTCGAGCACCTCGTAGCCGGCGCGCACGAGGGCGAGGCGCACCACGGTGCGCAGGGAGCTGGAGTCGTCGACGATCAGGATGGTCTTGGCCATGGCGGGTGAAAATCGCTTGAGTGATAAGAATGATAGCCAAAGTGCGGAGATACAAACCGCATAAATGCTACTTATCGACGCAAATGTGATCCATTTGGCGCAGTTTCACCCTCCCGCTGTGGCGGGCAGCCCTCCGGGGGCCAGGCGATGAATGGGGCTCAGCGTCCCTGCAGCCGGCGCGCCCGCTCCAGCAGGCGCAGCGCGTTGCGGTAGGTCGGCACCTCGACCCACAGGCCGTCGACGAGGGCGCGCTCGTCCCCGCGCTGGCGCGCCGCCTCGAAGGCCTCGACGAGGGCCTGCGCGCGCCGCAGTTCGTCGGCCCCCGGCGTCAGCGCGGCGTTCAGCGGCTGCGCATGTTCGGGTCGCACCAGCGATTTGCTGCGGTACCCGAGGCGCCGCGCGTAGCGCGCCTCGCGCACGGCGCCCTCGACGTCGCTGAAGGTGTAGGGCGCGTCGATCGGCTCGATGCCGGCAGCGCGGCACTCGAGCAGGAAGCGGCGGCGCGCGTGGTCGAGTTCCACCGCGTCGGCGCCACGCTCGGCGCACAGGTCGTTGGCCAGGTCCTCGGCACCGAGCAGCGCGCCGCGGATGCGCGCGCTCGCAGCGGCGATGCTGCGCACCTCGACCACGCCCAGCGCCGTCTCGCACACCGGCAGGATCTCGGTGCGGCCGGCCTCGATGCCCAGTGCCGGCTCCCACTGCGCGATGGCCTCGTGCAGCGCGCGCATCTGCGCCGCGCTCGCCGCCATCGGCAGGGCAATCACGTCGGGCCGCGTGGCCATCGCCGCGGCGAGGTCGGCGTGGCCGTCGCCGTCCAGCGCGTTGATGCGGATGGCGGCCACCCGGCCCGCCGCGCGGCAGCCCCGCACGTAACGCGACAGCAGAGCGCGGGCCTCCTCGCGCCGCGCCGGCGGGGTGAAGTCCTCGAGGTCGACGATCAGCGCATCGGCGCCGCTGGCGAGCATGGCATCGTGGGCGGCCGGGTCGGCACCGGGGCCGAACAGCCAGGTGCGGCGCAGCTCGGGGGCG
>CAZVLY010000500.1:0-2580 GCA_964628175.1 uncultured Piscinibacter sp.
CCATGAAGCGGCTCCGTGATGAAGGATGCGAGCGCTTGACTTGGAATCCCGGTGCGTCGGCGAGGCCGCCTGCAGGGACGGTGCCAGAAATGCGAACCGGGCGCCAATATTTGGGCCCGGTGGCGCATTCTACGCGGGTGCGCCCGGCGGCGCATACAGGCGTGCGAGGTCGACGCTGGCGCGCCGCCCGATGCTCGCGCCATGCTCGGCCAGCCAGCGCTGGGCGCGCCCGCGGCCCTGGTCGCGCAGCCGCTCGAGGAAGGGCAGGTGCGCGGTCAATCGCGTCTCGGCCGACAGCGCACCCAGGTCGTCGTGCGCGTCGATCAGGTGGGTGCGCAGTGCACGCAGGCGGCGCTCGAGCCGGCCGGCGCCCAGGCCGAAGGCGATGACGGGGCCGCGCGCCTCCTCGCAGGCCTCGGCGAGCAGCGTGGCCTCGCGCAGGAAGCTCGCGTTGAAGGTGAACTCCAGCGCCCGCGCGCGGATCTCTTCGGCGCTGCGCGGCACCTCGCCGTAGTCCAGGGGGCTGAGCGAGACGATCAGCAGGTCGGCCACGCCGCAGCGCACCAGCGGAAACAAGGCGGGGTTGGCGCTGTAGCCGCCGTCCCAGTAGGGTTCGCCGTCGATCATCACCGCGTGGTGCACCGTGGGCAGGCAGGCCGAGGCCAGCGCGGCCTCCACGCTCAGGTCGGCATTGCCGAACAGGCGCAGCCGGCCGGTGCTGGCATGCGTGGCAGCGATGAACAGGCGGGGCGCGCGGCTCGAGCGCAGGCACTTGAAGTCGATCTGCGCCTCCAGCACGTCGCGCAGCGGGTTCAGGCCGAGCGGGTTGAGCTGGTAGGGCGACAGCAGCCGTGTCCAGTGCATCAGCGCGCGCATGCCCGGCGCGAGGCCGGGGCTGTCGGTGGGCCCGACCATCAGCATCTCGAAGGGCAGCTGCGTGCCGACGGCGCGCCAGAAGTCGGCCAGCGATTCGCGCGCGGCCTCGGCGCCGCCACGCAGCAGGCCGTGGGCCAGCGCCAGCGCGTTCATCGCGCCGGCGCTGGTGCCGCTGATCGCCGAGATGGGGAAGCGGCCATCCTCGAGCAGCGCATCGAGCACGCCCCAGGTGAAGGCGCCGTGGGCCCCGCCGCCCTGCAGCGCGAGGCCGAGCGTGGGTTGGCCGAACGGGCGGGAGAAGGGGCGGGCGGAGAACCACGACATGCGCCGAGTGTCGCCGCAGTCGACACCGGAGCCGGCGAATGGCCGGAACCTAGAATGTGTCGATGAGTTCCAACGCCCCGCACGACGACCCCGCGATTCCTCTGTTCGAGGAGCACGAGGCGGCCGCGCCGCCGCCCGACATGGGTGGCCTGCTGCGCGGGCTGAACCCGGAGCAGCTCGCCGCGGTGACGCTGCCGGCGCGCCCGGCGCTGATCCTCGCCGGCGCGGGATCCGGCAAGACGCGCGTGCTGACCACGCGCATCGCCTGGCTGATCAGCAACGGCATGGTCTCGCCGGCCGGCGTGATGGCGGTCACCTTCACCAACAAGGCGGCCAAGGAGATGCTCACGCGCCTGGCCGCGATGCTGCCGCTGCCCGTGCGCGGCATGTGGGTGGGCACCTTCCACGGCCTGTGCAACCGCTTCCTGCGTGCGCACTGGAAACTCGCCGCCTTGCCGCAGGGTTTCCAGATCCTCGACTCGGCCGACCAGCTCTCGGCCGTCAAACGCGTCATCAAGGCGATGAACCTCGACGAGGAGCGCTACGTGCCCAAGCAGGTCACGTGGTTCATCGCGGCGCAGAAGGAAGACGGCCTGCGGCCGAAGGACGTGGAGGTGCGCGACGAGCTCACCCGCGTGATGGTGCAGGTCTACCAGGGCTACGAGGAGCAGTGCCAGCGCGAGGGCGTGGTCGACTTCGCCGAGCTGATGCTGCGCACCTACGAGCTGATGCGCGACAACGCGGCGCTGCGCGAGCACTACCAGCGCCGCTTCGCGCACATCCTGGTCGACGAGTTCCAGGACACCAACAAGCTGCAGTACGCCTGGCTGAAGATGTTCGCCGGCACGCACGCGGCCGTGTTCGCGGTGGGCGACGACGACCAGAGCATCTACGCCTTCCGCGGCGCGCAGGTCGGCAACATGAGCGCCTTCGAGCGCGAGTTCAAGGTCGAGCAGGTCATCAAGCTGGAGCGCAACTACCGCAGCTACGGCAACATCCTCGACACCGCCAACGAGCTGATCTCGCACAACGAGAAGCGCCTGGGCAAGAACCTCACCACCGACGCCGGCGCTGGCGAGCCGGTGCGCGTGCACGAGGCGACCAGCGACTTCGCCGAGGCGCAATGGTTCGTCGAGGAGGCGCAGCAGTTGCACCGCGACGGCATCCCGCGCAGCAGCATCGCGCTGCTGTACCGCAGCAACGCGCAGAGCCGCGTGCTGGAAAGCGCGCTGTTCAATGCCGGAATGCCCTACAAGGTCTACGGCGGGCTGCGCTTCTTCGAGCGCGCCGAGGTGAAGCACGCGCTGAGCTACCTGCGCCTGATCGAGAACCCGAACGACGACACCAGCTTCCTGCGCGTGGTGAACTTCCCGACGCGCG
>CAZVLY010000501.1:0-2573 GCA_964628175.1 uncultured Piscinibacter sp.
GTCGACGTTCACGATCTGCTGGTTGCCGCCAGGCGGCTGGGCGCGCGGTTCCGACCGGCCCAGGCCGGGCCGGTGCTCGATGCGCTCCAGCGCCCAGGCCGGGCCCACGCTGAGCCGCCACTGGTCGCTGCCGCGCTGCGAATCGCCACCGCTGTGCCAGGCGGACGCCCAGCGTGCGCCGAGCACGGTCTCCTGCGTGCACTCCGAGGGCTGCGGGTGCGCGCAGTTCACGTTCGCGAACAAGCTGTCGGGCAGTTCCAAAGTTTCGCGCCGCGCCTGGAAGCGGCCGGGCTGTTCTTTCATCGCCGAGCCAGCGGCGGGAACCAGTTGAATGCGCACGTCCTGGTCGAGCACGCCGCGCAGCTCGGCCGGCACAGCGGCGATCACCACCTGCGGCGTCCACTCCTCGACCACCAGCTTGACCATGCCGCCCGGGAACTGGCCCAGCATGCGCATCTCGCCGCGACGGCTGCCGAGCTCGCAGCCGCGCATCGAGACGCGGCCGCCCGGCGTGATCGCGCCCTTGGGCGCGCTCGTGCTGCCGGGGATGCACACCGCGGATGCTTCGGCCGCGCCGGTCACGGCGATGCGCTCTCCCACCATGGGTCGCGACTTGGGCATCGGCAGTCCGCCGGACCGCGCCGGTGCCGCGTGCGCTTCGGCAAGTACCTGCGCATTGGCCGCGGCCAGCGCCGCGCCCGTCGGCGGCGCGGCGCGCGAGCCCGGCACACGAATCACCTTCAGCGGGGCCTTCGCCAGCACGGCGGCATCGGGCCGCGCGATCCGTGTGTTGGCCGGTGCGGCCTTCGGCGCGGCACCCGACGGCAGGGACTGCACACCCATCTGCGAGCGGATTGCGGAAGGCGAGGCTGCGGGCACACTGGCCGTGGCGCCCCACGCGATCGCGCGGCCGGTGAGACCCGTCTGGGCGGTGGCGAGCGAAGCAACGCAAGCCAGCCCCACGGCAGTGGCGCGGCGCGCGAGAACCAGGTTCAGCGTCTTCATGGGGTCCCTTTCAACAAGGCTTGCAAGGTGGTGAGTGCCGCGCTGTCGACAGCGCCTTTCGCGCCCGGCGGCTTCACCGCGTCGCCGAACAGATACGCATGGGTCGCGAGCACGCGCTTGCCGTTGGGCGCGGTCTTCACGGCGCTGCCGGGCTTGCCCTTGCGCGATGCGACGTCGAGCAGCACCTCCACGTCGACGTCGGGTTCGTCGCTGGTGGCGCGCAACGGCAAACCGCTGGCCTTGTCGATCCACAGCTTGAAACGGATCTCGCCGCGGCCCAGGTCGCCGCTGGCGGTGATCACCTGCGCGTCGCGGCCGGCCACGCGCTCGCTGCCGGCTGCCTTGCAACCCTGCTCGACGAGGAAGGGCCCGAGGTCGCTGGCCAGCATGCGCATCTCGGGCGAGTCCAGCGGCGTCTTCGAGAAGCCGGCGCGGATCGCGTTGCTGTACTGCACGCGGTCGATGACGATGCTGTGCATCAGCATCGGCTTCATGCCCATCTTCACCGCCTCGGGGTCGAGCGGCGAATCGATGGCGGCATGGATGCGCGGCTGCGCGAGCGCGGCCTGCGCTGCCTTCGCCACCGCAGCGCAGCCGCCGTCGGCGGCGGCGGCGTTGCCGGCCATCAAGCCCAGCAGTGCCACGGCGAAAGGACCGATGACAGTCTTCATGTCGTTCTCCATGGTCAGAAGCGCGCGGCGAGCTGCGCCACCGCGTCGTTGATGAGGCCGCGCAGCGCCTGGTCGACGCTGTCCTTGCGGCTGGTCTGCAGGCTCACGTCCGGCACCAGCGGGCTGGTTTCTTTGCCGCGCATCGAGCGCAGCGTCTGCACCAGCGTGGCGGTGCCCGAGACCTGCGTGGCACTGCTCTTCAGCGGACGGCGCACGGCCACGGCATCGCGCACCTCGCCGCTGGTGGCATCGACGATGCGCACGTCGATGCCCAGCGCGTCGCTGCCGCTGCCGCCGCCGAGTTGCAGGCCGCCGACGTTGACGCCCCCCTGCGTCTGCCGGTCGCCGGCGCTCAGCTCGGTGATGCTGGCCTCGAAGATGTACTCCGCCGCACGCAACGGCTTCTGCGCGCTCTTGCCGGTGCTCTGGCCGGCGGCGTTGATCTGTTTCTCGCGCACCACGCCTTCGTTCAGCCGCGCGCGTTCCACCAGCGCGAAGCGGCCCTGGCCGGCCAGCGCGGTCTTGAACATGTCGGTGGCGCCGCGCGCACCGATCTCCGGCACGCTGCTGCGGAATTCGTAGATCGTCACCGCGACGCGTTCGCCGCGAAACGGCAGCCGAGCCGCCGGCGCCGCCACAGCAGCCGCCTGCGGCTGGACCGGCAGGGTGCCGCCGCAGGCCGTGAGCATCAGCGTCGCGGCCAGCCACACGATGGGTGGGTGAAGGGATTCGTGCTTCATGGGAAGACAGGGCTCCGGTTGAGGATCAGGACGTCGCGCCGCGGCGCCGGCGCAGGGCCAGCGCGGTCAGGCCGGCGAGCAGCACGGCGAACAGCGGCACGGTGAACTCGATGTCGAGCAGGAAGTCGATCGCCAGGCTGGTGAAGAAGGGCAGCAC
>CAZVLY010000502.1:0-2572 GCA_964628175.1 uncultured Piscinibacter sp.
GAGCTGATCGGCACGGCCGAGATCCGCACGGTGTTCGTGGCCTCGAAGCTCGGCACGGTGGCCGGCTCGATGGTCACTGCCGGCGTGGTGCGCCGCGGCGCGCGTTTCCGCCTGCTGCGCGACAACGTGGTGGTCTACACCGGCGAGATCGAATCGGTGCGCCGGCTCAAGGACGACGTCCGCGAGGTGGCCACCGGCTTCGAGTGCGGTATCAAGCTCAAGAACTACAACGAGATCAAGGAAGGCGATCAGCTGGAGTTCTTCGAGGTCAAGGAAGTGGCTCGAACGCTGTAAGGCGGTCTCGGTCTCGTCCCGAACCCCGCCTTCCCAAAGAAGGCGGGGTTCGCGTTTCAGGAGTCGACCATGCGACACAAACGATCCATCCCCAACCGCGGTTTCCGCATCGCCGACCAGATCCAGCGCGATCTGGCCGAGCTGATCCGCGAGCTGAAGGACCCGCGCATCGGCATGGTCACGCTGCACGCGGTGGAGGTGTCGGCCGACTACGCGCATGCCAAGGTGTTCTTCTCGCTGCTGGTGGGCGACCCGAAGGAATGCGAGGAGGCGTTGAACGAGGCCGCCGGCTTCCTGCGCAACGGCCTGTTCAAGCGGCTGCAGATCCACACCGTGCCGACGCTGCACTTCCACTTCGACCGCACCACCGAGCGTGCCGCCGAGCTCAGCCTGCTGATCCAGCAGGCCAACGCCACGCGCGCCAAGGAAGACTGAACCCGTGGCCCTGCAACGCCCCCGCATCCCGCGCCGTGCCGTGCACGGCGTGCTGCTGCTCGACAAGCCGCTGGGCCTGTCGAGCAACGATGCGTTGCAGAAGGCCAAACGCCTGTTCCGCGCCGAGAAGGCCGGCCACACGGGCACGCTCGATCCGCTGGCCAGCGGGCTGCTGCCGCTGTGTTTCGGCGCCGCCACCAAGTTCTCGCAGGTCAGCCTCGACGCCGACAAGCGCTATGTGGCCACGCTGCAGCTGGGCGAGACGCGCGTGGGCGGCGATCTGGAAGGCGAGATCATCGAGCGCCGGCCGGTGTCGGTCACGGCGGCCGAACTGCGCGCCGCCTGCGACCGGTTCACCGGCGCGATCGAGCAGGTGCCGCCGATGCATTCGGCGCTCAAGCACGAGGGCAAGGCGCTGTACGAATACGCCCGCGCCGGTGTCGAGGTCGAGCGCGAGCCGCGCCGCGTGACGATCCATGCCATCGACATCGTCGCGGGCGAACACGACCGCTGGACGCTCGACGTGCGCTGCAGCAAGGGCACCTACATCCGCACGCTGGCCGAGGACATCGGCCGCGCGCTGGGCTGCGGCGCGCACCTCGCGGCGCTGCGCCGCACCGGCTCCGGCGCGCTGTCGCTGGAGCAGGCCGTGACGCTCGAGGCGCTCGAGGCGATGAGCGAAGCCGAACGCGACGCGCGCCTGCTCGATGCCGACGCGCTGATCGCCGACTGCCCGGCGGTGCGCCTGGACGCCGAGAACGCCGCGCGTTTCCTCAGCGGCATGCGCCGCCGCCTCGAACTCGCCGACGCCGACTGCGTGCGCGTGTTCGGCCCCGAACCCAAGGCTTTCCTCGGCGCGGGCCACATCGCCGCCGGCGAACTGATTTCCACCAGGCTGCTCAGCCCGATCGAGGTGCAAGGCCTCCTGACTGAAAGAACCGCATGACCCGCCAGATCCGCAACATCGCCATCATCGCGCACGTCGACCACGGCAAGACCACGCTGGTCGACCAGCTGCTGCGCCAGAGCGGCACCTTCCGCGAGAACGAGAAGGTCGCCGAACGCGTGATGGACAGCAACGACCTCGAACGCGAGCGCGGCATCACCATCCTGGCGAAGAACTGCGCCGTGGAGTGGAAGGGCACGCACATCAACATCGTCGACACCCCGGGCCACGCCGACTTCGGCGGCGAGGTCGAGCGCGTGCTGTCGATGGTCGACTCGGTGCTGCTGCTGGTCGATGCCGTCGAGGGCCCGATGCCGCAGACGCGCTTCGTCACCAAGAAGGCGCTGGCGCTGGGCCTCAAGCCCATCGTCGTGGTCAACAAGGTCGACCGCCCCGGCGCGCGCCCCGACTACGTGATCAACGCCACCTTCGAGCTGTTCGACAAGCTGCACGCCACCGAGGCGCAGCTCGACTTCCCGGTGATCTTCGCCTCCGGCCTGAACGGCTGGGCCACGCTCAAGCAGGGCGAGGTGGGCACCGACCTGTCGCCGCTGTTCGACGCCATCCTCGAGCACGTGCCGGCGCACGAAGGCTCGCCGGACGCGCCGCTGCAGCTGCAGATCTGCTCGCTGGACTACTCCACCTACGTCGGCCGCATCGGCATCGGGCGCGTCAACCAGGGCACGCTCAAGCCGATGCAGAACGTGGCCGTCTACGCCGGCCCGGACAGCACGCCCTTCACCGCGCGCGTCAACCAGGTGCTCAAGTTCGAGGGCCTGGAGCGCAAGCAGGCCACCGAGGCCGGCCCGGGCGACATCGTGCTGATCAACGGCATCGAGGGCATCGGCATCGGCGTGACCCTGACCGACATCGACAACCCGGTGCCGCTGCCGATGC
>CAZVLY010000503.1:0-2571 GCA_964628175.1 uncultured Piscinibacter sp.
CGCGCACCTTGACGTTGTAGTCGACGACACGCTTGACCGGGACCAGGATCTTCATCCGGCGTGCTCCTGCTGAATTGACGTTTACGTTAATCGGATTCTAGTGGCGCGGCCGGAGGCGCCGCACAGCCCTTCGCTCGCGGCGGGGGCAAAATCGAACGATCGTGCTATTTTAGACACGACCGGGTCTCGCGGGCAATGTCTGGGCCGCTGCGGGCTAGACTGCGCGCCCCAATCCAACACCCGCGTGCCGATGGCCACCGCCCCACCCGACGACTGCATCGGCGTGTTCGACTCCGGCGTCGGCGGGCTGTCGGTGCTGAATGCGATCCATCGGCGTCTGCCCTCGGCCTCGCTGCACTACGTGGCCGACTCTGCCCATGCGCCCTATGGCGAAAAGTCGGCAGACTTCATCCGCGCTCGGGCAGAGCGGATCGCGGCTCACTTGATTGGCCGGGGTGCCAGGGTCATCGTCGTCGCCTGCAACACGGCGACCGCCGTGGCAATCGACGAACTCCGGCGCCACTGGCCCGCGTGCAGTTTCGTCGGCGTCGAGCCCGGGGTGCGGCCCGCAGCAGCCGCGTCGCACAACCGGCATGTGGGGGTCATGGCGACCGACGCCACCCTGGGCAGCGATCGCTTCCGCGCGCTGGTCGCACGTGAAGCAGGAGGCTGCACGATGCACCTGCAGGCCTGCAGCGGTCTGGCGGCCGCCATCGAGCAGCGGGAGTTCGACGATCCGGTGCTGCTCGAGCTCGTGCAGCGCTACGCGACCGCGCTGCGCGAGGCCGGCGTGGACGTCGTGGCACTCGGCTGCACGCACTACCCGTTCGTGCGCGCGGCCATCGAACGGTCGCTCGGCGCGGGCATCGCCGTGATCGACACGGCCCATGCCGTGGCGGCGCAAGTGGCACGTGTCTGGCCGACGCTGCACGGCACCGGGGCACGACCGTCCTGCCGGCTCGAGACCACCGGCGACCCGCAGCGCCTCGCGCAATTCGCCAGGCGCTGGCTGGACTTCGACATCCTGATCGCCAGCGAGCCCCTGACGCTCTAGCCGCTTGCCCTCGCCGTGCCGATGCCGCGCTCGACGTTCACCGGCATCAACAGCAGCAGGCCCAGCACGAAGAACAAGGCCGTCGAGAGGATCGCCAGCCGGTGGTTGCCACTCGTCCACCAGGTGACCAGACCATAGGTCACCGGGCCCACGATGGCCGACAGGCGCGTTGCGAAGGTCCACAGCCCATAGAACTCGGCACGCTGCGAGGCCGGCGCGAACAGCCCCGCCATCGCCCGCCCGGCGGACTGGCTAGAGCCCATGCACAGGCCGGCGATCACCGCGGCCACCCAGAACAGCCCCGGCCCCTGGGCGAGCACGGCCAGCACCGTCATCACGATCCAGCCGGCCAGAGTAAAGGCCAGCGCGCGCTTGTGGCCGATCGCGTCCTGCCAGTAGCCGAACGCGAAGGCACCGACGGCCGCGGCGATGTTGACGAGGAAGACCAGCATCATCGTCTGCGCCTGCCTGAAACCGAGCACCTGCTCGGCGTACACCGCGGCCAGCGCGATGACCACCGCGATGCCGGCCTGGTAGCAGGCGCCGCAGGCGAGCAGCCAGCTGAAGTCGCTCAGCTCGCGAGCGCGGCGCGCGGTGGCGCTCAGACGCTGCATCGCGGTGCCGCCAGCGCCCGACGAAGCACGCATCGGGCTGGGCACTGCCCGCTCCTTCAGCAGCGCGAAGGTGACCAGGGACGCGCCGCCGTAGACCGCCGCCGTGATCAGCATCGTCACCGGCACGAACTCGGTGGCCGGCAGGCCGCGCGCCTGAGCCCACAACACATAGGCCAGGCTCAGGCCGAGCGACAACATGCCGCCGAAATAGCCGAAGCTCCAACCCCAGCCCGACACCCGCCCCATGGAGTCGGAGCGCGCCAGTTCGGGCAGGAAGGCCGCCGTGAGCGATTCACCGTACGAGTAGCAGACGTTGGAGACCACCATCGCAACGACCGCGAACCACAGGTCGCCTCGGCCGACGAAGGCCAGTGCCGCAGTGGCCGCCACGCAGGCCGCCGTGGTCATCGCCAGCAAGCCCTTCTTGCGCGCGTGCCTGTCCGCGTAGGCGCCCAGGGCGGGCATGGTCAGCATGACGAGGAGGCTGGAGGTGGCGATGACGAGCGTCCAAGCCAGCGTGGCCCAGTCGGCCCCCTGCGCCGCGACACCGACGAAGTAGGTATTGAAAACCGCCGTCAGGACGACGGTGGTGTAGCCCGAGTTGGCGAAGTCGTACATCGCCCAGCCGAACACCTCGCGCTTGCGCACGCCGTCGTTCAGCGCGTCCTGGGGAAACAGTGCCATGCGGACTCCGGTGCATCGCGTGGTGCCCGGGACGGGGATCGAACCCGTATGCCCTCTTGCGAGAGGCGGCGGATTTTAAGTCCGCTGTGTCTACCAGCTTCACCACCCGGGCGGGCCGACGCGATTGTGCGCGAGGCGTGGGCCTCGCAGCGCCGAACGGTCAGTGGGAAGGGGGTGGAGGCGCGGGCCGGAGTCGAACCGACCTACACGGATTTGCAA
>CAZVLY010000504.1:0-2565 GCA_964628175.1 uncultured Piscinibacter sp.
CCTGCAGGCGCGCGCCCAGGTTGATCAGCGTGACGGCACGCTCGATCTGGCGGGCTTCGGTGAGGATGCTCTTGGTGCGGGCCATGATCAGGCGGCCTCTTGATGGCGGCCGGCCATCAGGATGGAGGCGTGCAGGCGCGTCGTGGTGTCGTTGGAGGCCGACTTGCCGTGACTGGTGAGCAGGCCCCAGACCAGCTCGTCGTCCATGCGGAACTTGCACAGCAGCGTGTTGCCGGCGGCGATCTTCATCATCTGCGCCGGCGTCAGCAGCGAGATCATGGCGGCCGTGTCTTCGCTGATGCCCAGGCGGTACAGCGCCTGCTCGCGGTCCGAGCGGATCAGGCTCTGGGCCAGCATCAGGTAGGACAGGTTGGCTTCGCGGATTTCGGTGAGGATCTGGTCGGCGTTCATTGCGGTGCTCCGGGTTCGTATGAGGTGTTGGTTGTCACTCGGGTTCAGCGGCCGTTGGTCGATGACGGCATGGAGGGAATTCTGAGCAAGCCAACTGGACTGGAACATCAGCCCATCTCTGTGGCTTGAGTCCAGATTCGTCCACGGAGCGTGTCAGGCAAATTCCTACAAGACGTATCGGGGAGGGCCTGGTTCGTGCAGCCGGTCACAAACCGACACCTGAAGACACCCGGCGGGCAAATGCGCCGCAATTGCCCGGCTGACGCGGTGATTGCCGCACAGGGCTTCTCCCTAGACTGCGCCGAGCCCCGTCCTGCGAAAGCCCGCCCATGCCTGCCACGAGCCCCCCGTCAGCCGCCCCCGCGAGCGCCGCGCCGCGCCTGTCGGTGCTGCTGATCGGCCCCGAGATCACCGCTGCACGCGACACCCTGGCCGGGCAGACGCTGCCCGAGGCGCAGATCGAATGGCTGGCCGCGGCCACGCATGCCGAGGCCAATGCCGCGCTGCTGCGCGCCCGCGGCGAGGTGATCACCTGGTGCGACGGCACGCTGGTGTTGCCGGAGCACTTTGCCGAGAGCGTCGTGGCGAGTTTCGACGATGGCCAGGGCGGGCTGAGCCGCCCGCTGCTGCTGCAGCATCGCCTGGCCGGCCACGACCCCGACCCGCGCCGTGCCGCCTGCCTGTCGGTGCGCCGCGTCGACGCGCTGCGCCTGGGCGGGCTGGACGAACACCCGGACTTCGCCGCCGCCGGCGCGCCCTTCGAGCTCGGCTGGCGCCTCGTCAACGCCGGCATCGAGGCCGGCTGGCACCCGCGCGTCACGCTGGACCAGGCCCGCCCGGTGCCGCGCAGCGAGGCCGCGCTGGCCGCTGCGCTGGCGGCCCTGACCAGTGGCCGCCTGCTGCCGCTGCGGGAGAACCCCGCCGTGCATGCCGCCCGGCTGGCGCTGCGCCGCCCCGGCAGCGAGACGGAATCGCGGCTGGCCGGCTCGGTCGTGCACGAACCGACCGCTGCGCCAATCGCCGCCGCGGCTTCGGCGAGCACCGCGGCGCCGCGGGCCGATGGCCTGGACTGGCGCGACATCCCCGTCTTCATCGTCAACCGCAACCGCCTCGACGCGCTGCGCCGGCTGGTCGGCTGGCTGCTGGCCGCGGGCACGCGCCGCGTGGTCATCATGGACAACGCCTCCGACTACCCGCCGCTGCTGGCCTGGTACGAGCAGTTGCCCGAGGGCGCGAAGCTGATGCGCCTGGAGCAGAACCACGGCCCCTACGTGCTCTGGCAGCAGGGCGTGCACCAGGTGCTGGACACGCCCTACGTGCTGACCGACTCCGACGTGGTGCCCGACGCCGCGTGCCCGGGCGACCTGATCGGCCGGCTGCTCGAAGTGCTGCAGCGCCACCCCGACGCGAAGAAGGTCGGTCCGGGCCTGCGCATCGACAACCTGCCCGACAGCTACGCCGAGGCCGACACGGTGCGCAAGTGGGAGTCGCAGTTCTGGGAGCACCCGGTGGCGCCCGGCGTCTTCGCCGCGCCGATCGACACCACCTTCGCGCTCTACCCGGCGCGCGGCGAGTTCTCCAACGAGGCCTGCAACCTGCGCCTGGGCGCGCCCTACCTGACGGAACACACGCCCTGGTACGTGGACGAGGCGGCACTGTCCGCAGAAGAGCGCCACTACCGCGAGCACACCAGCGCCACCTTCTCCAACTGGAGCGTGGCGAAGAAGGATTCATGGGTGAAGAAGAGCGAGCGTGTCGCCGCGTTCGAGCAGCGCGCGAAGGTGCTGCACGTGGACGGTGGGCGCGAGTACATCCCCGGCTGGATCAACGCCGGCCACGGCGCCGGCCGCTACGACGTCGCCTTCGACCTGCAGGGCTGCCGCGCGCAGAAGCTGCCGCTGGCCGACGACACGCTGGACGGCATCCACCTCAGCCATGTGCTCGAAGGCGTGCGCGATGCGCAGGCACTGTTCGAGGAGCTGTACCGGGTGGCGAAGCCGAACGCGAAGCTGTTCGTGCGCGTCGCCCACGGCACGCGCGACGATGCCTGGCAGGACGCCACGCAGCAGCGCGTCTGGACCGAAGGCTCGTTCGCCCACTTCGCGCAGCCGCTGCAGCCGCAGGGCGCGGCCTACCGCGGCGACTGGGAGCTCG
>CAZVLY010000505.1:0-2560 GCA_964628175.1 uncultured Piscinibacter sp.
TTCTTCATCGACTACGGCTTTCCCGAGGCCGAGTACTACCTGCCGCAGCGCCACGGCGGCACGCTGATGTGCCACCGCGCCCACCGCGCCGACACCGACCCGCTTGTCGACGTGGGCGAGAAGGACATCACCGCCCATGTCGACTTCACCGGCATCGCGCTGGCCGCACAGGATGCCGGGCTCGACGTGATCGGCTACACCACGCAGGCGAATTTCCTGATGAACTGCGGCCTGCTCGAGATGCTGCAGGGCGCCGACCTGCGCAGCACCGCGAACGCGCAGAAGCTGCTCACCGAGCACGAGATGGGCGAGCTGTTCAAGGTGATCGGCCTGGCGCGTGGCATCACGCTCGACCCGATCGGCTTCGCGCGCGGCGACCGCACGCACACCCTCTGAAAGGCCGCATGCGCTGGCTCATCGTGTTCCTGCTCGCATTCCTGGTGTTCCAGGGGCTGGCGGGCTGGCTGCGCCGCATCGGCCTGGGCCGGCTGCCGGGCGACTTCAGCTTCCGCTGGCGCGGCCGCGAGTACCACCTGCCGATCGCCAGCAGCCTGCTGCTCAGCCTGATCGCGATGGCGATCGGGGCCTTGATCTAGCTCCGATCAGGGCGTGACCAACGCGTCGGCGATGGCGCGCATCCGCGCCTCGCGCACCGCCTCGCCGATCGCCGGGCCCGACAAGCCGCGTGCCACGGCGGCCTCGGCCACCGGCGCAGTGTCCACCGACAGTGCCGCGCGCAGCGCGGCGGCCAGGCGCGGGCGTGGCGGGTAGGGCTCGTCTTCCTTGCCCGCGCGCCCGCGGGCATCGCATTCGCAGGCCAGCAGCGCCTCGTCGAAACGCTCCGGCCGGCGCAGCGCGTCGCAGCGCTCCAGCAGGCGCAGCACGGCGGCGGCGTTCAGTTCGTCGCTGCGGTGCACGTTGCCGTGTTCGCGCGCCACCACCTCGGACAGTTCGCGGCACTCGGTGGGCACCTTCCAGCGATCGCACAGCGCGCGCAGCAGCTTCACGCTGCGCAGCTCGTGGCCGATGTGGCGCGGCAGCACGTCGGCCGGCGTCGTGCCCTTGCCCAGGTCATGGCCGAGGCAGGCGAAGCGCACCGGCAGGCTGCCGCCCAGGCGCGCCGACATGTCCAGCACCATCATGCAGTGCACGCCGGTGTCGATCTCCGGGTGGTACTCGGGCCGCTGCGGCACGCCCCACAGCCGATCGACCTCGGGCAGCAGCCGGGCCAGTGCTCCGCACTCGCGCAGCACCTCGAACATGCGGCTCGGCCGCACTTCCATCAGCCCGCGCGAGAGCTCCTGCCAGACGCGTTCGGCGACCAGCGCGTCGACCTCGCCGGCGCCGACCATCTCGCGCATCAGCTGCATCGTCTGCGGCGCGATCGAGAAGTCGTCGAAGCGCGCCGCGAAGCGCGCCAGCCGCAGGATGCGCACCGGGTCCTCGGCGAAGGCGGGCGACACGTGGCGCAGCACGCGCTCGGCGAGGTCGCGCTGGCCGCCATGCGGGTCGACCAGCGCGCCGTCTTCCTCGCGCGCCATCGCGTTGATGGTGAGGTCGCGGCGCGCCAGATCGTCCTCGAGGGTGACCTCGGGCGCGGCGTGGAAGGCGAAGCCGTGGTAACCCGGCGCCGTCTTGCGCTCGGTGCGCGCCAGCGCGTATTCCTCGTGGGTCTGCGGATGCAGGAAGACCGGAAAGTCGCGACCCACCGGAACGAAGCCCGCGTCGAGCATCTCGACGGGCGTGGCGCCCACCACCACCCAGTCGCGATCGCCCGCGGGGCGGCCGAGCAATTCGTCGCGCACCGCGCCGCCGACCAGGTACACCTTCATGCGGCGGGAGTGTATGCGCGGCCCCCGCCACACCGCGCCGCGCTCAGCGGTGCTGGCGGTAAGGTTCCTCGAAGTCGAGGAAGTCCTGTTCGGCCAGCGCGCCCTTCACCCAGGCCGCCACGCCGGGCAAGGCCTGCACACGCGCCATGTAGGCGGTGATCTCGGCGGGCACCGGCACGCCGTAGGTGACCAGGCGCATCACCACCGGCGCGAAGTAGGCGTCGGCGATGCTGAAGTCGCCGAACAGCAGCGGCCCGCCGTGCTCGCCCAGCAGCTCGCCCCACATCTGCACGATGCGCGCGAGGTCGCTGCGCACGCCAGCCTGCTCGGCCAGCACCTTGGCGCCGATCTCGGGCAGCCGCGCCTCGACGTTCATCGGGAAATGACTGCGCAGCGCGCCGAAGCCGGAGTGCATCTCGGCGCAGACGCTGCGTGCGCGGGCCCGTGCGCGGCGATCGACCGGCCAGAGCTGCCTGTCGGGGAAACGTTCGGCCAGGTACTCGGCGATGGCCAGCGTGTCCCACACCGCGAAGCCTTCGTCCACCAGCACCGGCACGCGGCCGGCCGGGGTGTGGCGGGCCAGCTCGGTCTTGAAGGCCGACTCGGGCGTGAAGGCGTCGAAGCGCAGCTTCACCTCCTCGAAGGGGATGCCGGCCTGCGTCAGCAGCACCCAGGGGCGCATCGACCACGAGGAGTAGTTCTTGTTGCCGATGTAGAGCTGCATGGCG
>CAZVLY010000506.1:0-2559 GCA_964628175.1 uncultured Piscinibacter sp.
CCGCCTGCCCGCGCGCCACTCTATGCGGGCTTTCGTGAACGTCCGCAACGGGCCGCAAGCCGCCCCGGCTTCGGCGGCTCAGCGGCGGCCGAACGGTGACTGGCCGCGCCAGAAGCGGATCATCAGGAAGCCGCCGAGCATGCCGCCGAGGTGGGCGAAGTGCGCCACGCCCGACTGCGTGCCGGTCACGCCGAAGAACAGCTCCAGGCCGCCGAACACGGCGACGAAGACCTTGGCCTTCATCGGGATGGGCGGGAACAGCGGCATGATGATGCGGTTCGGGAACATCATGCCGAAGGCCAGCAGCAGGCCGAACAGGCCGCCCGAGGCGCCCACGGTGGGGAAGCGCGAGCCGAGCAGGGCGTTGACGAGCAACTGGCACAGCGCCGCGGCCAGCACGCTGGCGGCATAGAACTGGATGAAGCGCTTGGTGCCCCAGATGCGTTCCAGTTCGGCGCCGAACATCCACAGGCCGAGCATGTTGAAGAACAGGTGGAAGAAGTCGCCGTGCAGGAAGGCGTAGGTCACCACCTGCCAGGGCATGAAGTTCGGCCCGATCGGCCAGAGCGCGAAGAGGGCGCTCAGCAGATGCCCCATGAGCGCGTCGGCCGCGAACAAGGCCACGTTGATGAGCAGCAGCGCTTGGGTGACGGGCGGCAGTGCGGGCATGGTTCGAGGAGTTGGTGCCGGAGACCGGAATCGAACCGGTACGAGGTTGCCCTCGGCAGATTTTGAGTCTGCTGCGTCTACCGATTTCGCCACTCCGGCAGGTGCGGGCGCTGGGTAGGCCTTGGAGGGGCCGGATTATGTCACGCGCCCTGCGTGGCCCGGGCAGCCCTGCGACAATGGCCGCGAGGAGGAACGATGAGCCACGCTGCACCCCGCTACCCGACGCTGGAAGACGTGATCGGCAACACCCCCCTGGTGCGCCTCGTGCGTGTGCCGGGTGCCGACAACGAGCGCCGCGGCAACGTCATCCTCGGCAAGCTCGAGGGCAACAACCCGGCCGGTTCGGTGAAGGACCGCCCGGCCATCAGCATGATCCGCCGTGCCGAGGAGCGCGGCGAGATCAAGCCCGGCGACACGCTGATCGAGGCCACCTCGGGCAACACCGGCATCGCGCTGGCGATGGCCGCGGCGATGCGCGGCTACCGCATGCTGCTGATCATGCCGGAGGACCTGTCGATCGAGCGCGCGCAGACCATGAAGGCCTTCGGTGCCGAACTGATCCTCACGCCGCGCTCCGGCGGCATGGAGTACGCGCGCGACTTGGCCGAGCAGATGCAGAAGGACGGCAAGGGCCGCGTGCTCGACCAGTTCGCCAACCCCGACAACCCGCGCGTGCACTACGAGACCACCGGCCCGGAGATCTGGCGCGACACGAACGGCCGCATCACCCACTTCGTCAGCGCCATGGGCACCACCGGCAGCATCACCGGCACCTCGCGCTTCCTGAAGGAGCGCAACAGCGACGTGCGCGTGATCGGCGCGCAGCCCAGCGAAGGCTCGCGCATCCCCGGCATCCGCAAGTGGCCGCAGGAATACCTGCCGAAGATCTACGACCCGGCCTGGGTCGACGAGACGGTGTCGGTCAGCCAGGCCGACGCGGAGGAGATGGCGCGGCGCCTGGCGCGCGAAGAGGGTCTGTTCGCCGGCATCTCGGCCGCCGGCGCCTGCTGGGTGGCGCTGCAGATTGCGAAGCAGGTGGAGAACGCGACCATCGTCTTCATCGTCTGCGACCGCGGCGACCGCTACCTCTCCACCGGGGTGTTCCCGGCATGAGCGGCGCTGCGCCCGCGTTCCGTTTCTGCCCCGCCTGCGCGACGCCGCTGCAGTGGCTCGCGCGCGAGGAAGACGGCGGCCCGAAGGAGCGGCTGCGCTGCCCGGCCTGCGAGTGGACGCACTGGAACAACCCGACGCCGGTGCTCGCCGCCGTCATCGAGATGGCCGACCAGGGCGGGCAGATCCTGCTGGCGCGCAACGCCGCCTGGACGGGCCGCATGTTCGCGCTGATCACCGGCTTCATGGAGGCCGGCGAGACGCCGCAGGACGGCATCGCGCGCGAGGTCCTGGAAGAGACCTCGGTGCAGGTCGACGCCGTCGACCTGATCGGCGTCTACGACTTCCAGCGCATGAACCAGGTGATCATCGCCTACCACGTGCTCGCCCACGGACCGATCAGCCTGTCGCCGGAACTGGCCGAATACCGGCTGTTCCCGCCGGAGGCGGTGCGTTGCTGGCCGGCCGGCACCGGCTACGCGCTGGCCGACTGGCTGCGCGCTCGCGGTCATGTGCCACAGTTCATCGAGCTGCCGCCGCGGCCGGCCTAGGTAGAATTCGTTTCCCTCCGAGGATCGCCATGGACGCCCAGAAAGAGATCGACACCCGCGGCCTGAACTGCCCGCTGCCCATCCTGAAGGCCAAGAAAGCCCTGGCCGACATGAAGAGCGGCGACGTGCTCAAGGTCGTGGCCACCGACCCGGGCTCGCTGCGCGACTTCCAGGCCTTCGCGCGCCAGACCGGCAACGAGCTGGTGGAGCAATCGTCGGCGAACGACGA
>CAZVLY010000507.1:0-2521 GCA_964628175.1 uncultured Piscinibacter sp.
TGGGCCGGAGAGCGCATACCCGGACCGCCTGCCCGCGCTCCGATCGCTGCGGACCATCGTGAATGTCTGCAACGGGCCGAGAGCCGACACTGCCGTCCGGTTCGTCACCGGAGCGCCGCGAAGGCAGCTTCGCCTCAGTACATCAGCCGATCCGGCCGCAGGTCGCGCAGGATGGTGGTGGCGATCTCCTCGATCGACTTGTGCGTCGACGACAGCCAGGCGATGCCTTCACGGCGCATCATCGCCTCGGCCTCGTGCACCTCCATGCGGCAGTTCTCGATCGAGGCGTACTTGCTGTTCGGCCGTCGCTCGTTGCGGATCGAGGCCAGGCGCTCGGGGTCGATGGTCAGGCCGAAGCACTTCTTCTTGAACGGCGCCAGCGTCGAGGGGATCTGCCCGCGGTCGAAATCCTCCGGGATCAGCGGGTAGTTGGCCGCCTTGATGCCGTGCTGCATGGCCAGGTAGAGCGAGGTCGGCGTCTTGCCGCTGCGGCTCACGCCGACCAGGATCACGTCGGCCTCGGCGAGGTTCTTCGCCGACTGCCCGTCGTCGTGCGCCAGCGAGAAGTTGATCGCCTCGATGCGGTCGGTGTACTCCTGGCTCTTCGAGACATCCGAGAAGCGACCGATGCGGTGGTTCGACTTGATGCCGAACTCCGCTTCCAGCGGCTCGATGAAGGTGTTGAACATGTCCAGCACCAGGCCCTTGGAGTGTTGCTTCAGGATCCCCAGGATCTCGGCATTGACCAGCGTGATGAAGACCACCGGCCGGCGGCCTTCCGCCTCGGCCGTATGGTTGATCTCGCGCACCACCTGGTGCGCCTTGTCCGGCGTGTCGATGAAGGGCCGGCGCACGTGGCGCGGCTTGCCGGAGAACTGCGCCATGATCGAATTGCCGAAGGTCTCGGCAGTGATGCCGGTGCCGTCGGAGACGAAGAAGACGGTGCGGTTGGGCATGGCGGCGCGGGCCTTCGGATTGGGGGGACGCCCTGGATGATAGGGAACAAACCCGTAGAATCCCGAGCAGACTTCCACCTCCGACACCCTTGAACGCCGCCCGCCGCCACACAACACTCGAAGAGTGCGGCCGGCCTGCGTGGGAATGCACCGCCCTGGAGCGTCGCTCGGGCCGTCCGTCGGGAGGTCGGGAACTGCCGGTTTTTCAACATCACGGAGTTTTCCCATGTCCAACCCTGCACTGGCGACCGCCCTGGTCGTCCCGTTCGAACAACTGAGGATGACCGATGTCGAGTCGGTGGGCGGCAAGAACGCCTCGCTCGGCGAAATGATCAGCCAACTGGCTGCCTCGGGCGTGCGGGTGCCCGGCGGCTTCGCGACGACGGCGCATGCCTTCCGCGAGTTCCTCAAGCACGAAGGCCTGGTGACGCGCATCAGCGATCGCCTGGCCACCCTGAACACCGATGACGTTCGCGCCCTGGCCGAGGCCGGCACGCAGATCCGCCACTGGATCGAGGCCACGCCGTTCCCGCCGGCACTCGAGGCGGCGATCCGCGCCGAGTTCACGCGCCTGACCGCCGGCAACCCCGGCGCGTCCTTCGCCGTGCGCTCCTCGGCCACGGCCGAAGACCTGCCTGATGCGTCTTTCGCCGGCCAGCAGGAGACCTTCCTCAACGTGGTCGGCATCGACGAGGTGCTGGCGAAGATGAAGGAAGTCTTTGCCAGCCTCTACAACGACCGCGCCATCAGCTACCGCGTGCACAAGGGCTTCGCCCACGGCGACGTGGCGCTGTCGGCGGGCGTGCAGCGCATGGTGCGCTCCGACCTCGGCGCGGCCGGCGTGATGTTCACGATCGACACCGAGAGCGGCTTCCAGGACGTCGTCTTCATCACCTCCAGCTACGGCCTGGGCGAGACGGTGGTGCAGGGCGCCGTGAACCCCGACGAGTTCTACGTGCACAAGCCGGCGCTGAAGGCCGGCAAGCTGCCCATCATCCGCCGCAACCTCGGCTCCAAGCTGATCAAGATGGAGTTCTCCTCGCCCGAGGAGAAGGCGAAGACCGGCAAGCTGGTGCGCACCGTCGACACCGCGCCCGAGCACCGCAACCGCTACTCGCTGACCGACGCCGACGTGGCCGAGTTGGCGCGCTACGCGCTGATCATCGAGCAGCACTACGGCCGGCCGATGGACATCGAGTGGGGCAAGGACGGCGGCGACAACCAGCTCTACATCCTGCAGGCGCGCCCCGAGACGGTGAAGAGCCAGATGCAGGGCAAGGTCGAGCAGCGCTACAAGCTCAAGAGCACGGGCACCGTGCTTGCCGAGGGCCGCGCCATCGGCCAGAAGATCGGCACCGGCCCGGTGCGCATCGTGCACAGCCTGGCCGACATGGACCAGGTGCAGCCCGGCGACGTGCTGGTCACCGACATGACCGACCCGAACTGGGAGCCGGTGATGAAGCGCGCCAGCGCCATCGTCACCAACCGCGGAGGGCGCACCTGCCACGCGGCCATCATCGCGCGCGAGCTCGGCATCCCGGCGGTGGTGGGCTGCGGCGACGCCA
>CAZVLY010000508.1:0-2520 GCA_964628175.1 uncultured Piscinibacter sp.
CGCCGGGGCCCGACCGCCCCACCTTCGACCTGGCCGAGGCGTCGGAGATGTCGCTCTCGTGCTAGGGCAAGCGGCCCGGCCCCGGCATGCGGCTGGACAAGCTGAGCCTGCAGTTCGCGATGCACGACACCGGCCTGCTCGGCGAGGTGCTCGAGGCCTACGAGCGGCTGATCCTCGACGCCATGCGCGGCGACCGCACGCTGTTCACCACCGCCGAGGGCATCGAGCGGCTGTGGCAGGTGTCGATGCCGCTGATCGAGTCGCCGCCGCCGGTGCGCCTGTACGCGCCGGGCTCGTGGGGACCGAAGTCCATCCACCAGCTGATCGCGCCGCACGCCTGGCGGCTGCCCTTCGAGCGGGCGTGGCGGGCGCCGAATCCGCTGGGCAGTTGAGGCGGGGCCTCAGGAGCCGGGCGCGGCCGGTTTGGCGACCAGGTTCCGATCCAGGAAGTCGATCATCTCTCGGTAGTACCAGCGGATGTTGTTCACGTAGGCAAGACCGTGCCCCTCGTCCTTGAAGTCGAGCCAGGTGTGGATGCCCGAAGCCTTGTCCACGATGTCGTACAGGCGCCAGCCGTGGGACCAGGGAACACGACGATCGAGCCGCCCATGTGCGAAGAGCACCGGCACAGTGATCTTCTGGTGCTGCTTCAGCGGCGAGACCGCGGCGAACTGCGGCGAGCGCTGCTCACCGGCCTGGATCTGGAACAGGAACCACTCGCGCGTCGCCGGATTGCGGCTCACGTCGGAGCCGTCCTTGAGGAACTCGTCGAGGTCGTTGACACCGGCGAAGCTGATGCCGCAGCGGTACAGCTCGGGCGTCTTGACCAGGCCCCACAGCGCCGCGTAGCCCCCATAGCTGGCGCCGGAGATGCAGATGCGACCGGCATCGGCGATGCCCTTGTCGATCAGGTGAAGCACGCCGTCGGTGACGTCGTCCTGCATGGCCAGGCCCCATTGACCCCGGCCGGCACGTTCGAAGGCGGCGCCGAAGCCGGTCGAACCGCGAAACTGCGGCTGGAACACCGCGTAGCCATGCTGGGCCAGCAGCTGCACCTCGGAATCCCAGGCCCAGCGGTCGCGCGCGGCCGGCCCGCCGTGGATGAGAACGATCAGGGGGTGCGGCCCCTCGCCCGCCGGCAGGGTCAGGTAGGCCGGGATGCTCAAGCCGTCGCGCGCGGCATAACGAAGCGTCTGCATGGCACGCATCTTCTCGATGCCCAGGCGCGGCAGCGACTGCGCCACCTCCTTCAGCGTGCGCGCGGGCACATCGAGCACGTACCAGCGCCCCGGGTCGACGTCGGACGACGACAGCAGCAGCACGCGATGCTGCGGGTCGCCGGACAGGACCGTGTTGCTGCGGCCGGGCAGCGCCTTGTCCAGCGTCGCCTGGACCACCGCCCAGCGCTCGTCGAACCAGTGCGTCTGCGGCTTCAGGCCGCCGGTGACCACACGCTGGAAAACCTCGTTGCCGAGCCCGCTGGCGAAGACGATGTCTTCGCGCGGATGGCCGGCCATCAGCTCGACCTCGGCACGCTTGCGCGTGTCGTAGCGCACGATCGCCCAGGTGTCCCGGCCCGCACGCGACCGCGCGACGATGGTGTCGGGCTCCTTGGGCACGTACAGCGGCTGCCAGAGGTCGTCGGTGACCTTGCTCTCCTGCAGCAGCTCCCATTGGGCATTCGCTGCGGGCCGGTACCAGTGACGGATCGTCGTGCGCTCGGTCCAGAACGTGGTGTCGATCGTGGTCGCGGCGCGCAGCGCACCCTGGTCGTCGAAGGCCACGTTCAACATCTTCCCCGGCGGCCGGCTGTCGTCCAGCCGGCGTTCGCCGGTGCGCGGGTTCACCAGCGCCGACTTCTCGCCGTCGGCATCGAGATAGACCAGCACGCGCTCGGCGGGCTTGTCGATCGCCGAGTCGACGCGGCCCAGGTAGTGCGCACCGAGTTCGGCGACCTTGCGTCCGCCCGGATCGATCGCTTCGGCCTCGTCGTCGTTGTACTGCACGGCGATCAGCTCGTTGTCGATCCAGCGGGCGCTGGTCGGGCTGCGCGTGTAGCGATAGTTCAGCGTGGTCTCGCGCCGGGATTCCAGCACCATCTTGAAGTCGAGCTTGTCGGTGTCGCCGATGAACAGGCCGGAGCCGAAGCCGTTGTAGCCCAGCGCGGCGAGTCGCTTGCCGTCCGGCGACAGGCTGACCTGCAGGAAGGCCCGCGCCGTGGTCAGCGAATTGATGATGGCGTCGGACTGCGCACGGTCCATCGCCTGCGCCGGCCGGGCCGCACCGCCGAGCGACATCGCCACCGCCAGCGCGAACAGGCAAGGGCCGAAGCGCATCGCGATCAACGCTCCAGGTGGCCCTTGACCAACCGCAGCAATCGATTGCA
This sequence comes from uncultured Piscinibacter sp., assembly GCA_964628175.1. GTDB lineage: Bacteria > Pseudomonadota > Gammaproteobacteria > Burkholderiales > Burkholderiaceae_C > Piscinibacter. The sequence goes on from CAZVLY010000508.1 coordinate 2,387, forward strand.
GCGTGCCGCGAGCGACTCGTCGTGCGTGACCAGCACGAAGGCCGTGCCCTGGCCGCGCGCCAGTTCGATCATCAGCGCGAACACCGCGTCGGCGGTGTCGCGATCGAGGTTGCCGGTGGGCTCGTCGGCGAGCA
>CAZVLY010000509.1:0-2514 GCA_964628175.1 uncultured Piscinibacter sp.
TTCAAGGGCACCGGCAACTGCGAGATCCACCTGGATCGCCGCATGGCCGAAAAGCGTGTCTACCCGTCGATCCTGATCAACAAGTCGGGCACGCGCCGCGAAGAACTGCTGCTCAAGCCGGAGATCTTGCAGAAGTCCTGGGTCCTGCGCAAACTGCTCTACCCGATGGACGAGATCGAGGCGATGGAGTTCATCCTCGACAAGATGAAGTCCACGAAGAACAACCTCGACTTCTTCGACATGATGCGTCGAGGCGGTTAAGTTATAATCCGCGGTTTTCCAGCGTCGGAAAGTGCGTCGAAAGGTTCGACGTGGCTGCCGAGTCACCAGCGCAGAGGCAAGGCATGAAAGAAGGCATTCACCCCAACTACCGCGAAGTCTGCTTCGTGGACCTGTCCAACGGCTTCAAGTTCGTCACGCGCTCCTGCGCGCAGACCAAGGAAACCGTGAAGATGGACGACGGCCGCGAGCTGCCGCTGTTCAAGCTGGAATCGACCAGCGAATCGCATCCGTTCTACACCGGCACGCAGAAGAGCGTGGACTCGCTGGGCGGCCGCGTCGAGAAGTTCCGCAACAAGTTCGCGCACCTGAAGAAGTGATTTCTTCGCGCACTTGAACTCCAAGGCAGCTTCGGCTGCCTTCGTGTTGAAAGGCAGCTTCGGCTGCCTTTTTGTTGTCCGGCGCCGACTTGCTGCATGATTCGCTGCCCCTGAACGCCGTCCCGCATTGAACTCGCCCACCCCTGCCCTGGTCACCCAGCGAGCCGCCCAGCGGCTGCCGCGGCTGGCCCTGCTGCTGTTCTGCGCCGCCTACGTGCTGCCGGGCGTGTTCGGACGCGATCCCTGGAAGAACGCCGACGTCACCGCTTTCGGCCACATGGCCAGCATTGCCGGCGGCCAGTCCGGCTGGCTGTCACCCTCGATCGCCGGCTTGCCGGGAGACGTCGCACTCGTGCCCTACTGGCTGGGCGCCGCCTTCATCCGCCTGCTCGGCAGCCTGCTCGAGCCGGCGGTGGCGGCGCGCATTCCCTTCGCGCTGTTGCTGGTGCTGGTGCTGGTGCTGACCTGGTACGCGACCTACCACCTGGCACGTACCGAGGCCGCCCAGCCGCTGCCGTTCGCCTTCGGCGGCGAAGCCGCGCCGGTCGACTACGCGCGTGCCATTGCCGACGGCGCCCTGCTGGCGGTGATGGCCACGCTGGGCCTGCTGCAGCTGGGCCACGAGACGACGCCGGAGCTGGTGCAGCTGGCGGGTGCCACGCTGTTCCTCTACGCCCTCGCCGCTGCCCCGTTCCGCAAGGGCCGCTCGCGGCTGGCGGCACTCATCGCGCTGCCGGTGATGGCGGCCAGCGGCGCGCCGGCCATCGCGACCGTGCTCGCGGTGGCGGGCACGGCGATCTGCTGGCGTTCGACCTACGCCCAGGTGCGCGAGTCCGCCTGGTGGGTGGCGGGTGCCGGTGTGCTGGCCGCCGGCTGCGCGAGCTTGCTGGATGCCTGGGGCTGGCGGGTTCCGCCGGTCTCGGCGCTGCAGCCACTGGGACTGCTGCGCCAGCTGGCCTGGTTCACCTGGCCCGCCTGGCCGCTGGCGATGTGGACGCTGTGGCGCTGGCGCGGCCACCTGTTGCACCGACACATCTCGGTCCCGCTGGGCTGCGCGTTGCCGGCACTGCTGGCCGGCCTGGCGATGGGCGGCTCGGACCGCGCGCTGATGCTGGCCCTGCCGGCGCTGGCCGTCCTGGCCGCCTTCGCCTTGCCGACACTGCAGCGCAGCACCGCCGCGGCGATCGACTGGTTCTCGGTGTTCTTCTTCAGCATCTGCGCGCTGGCCATCTGGGTCATCTACGCGGCGATGCAGACCGGCTTTCCGGCCAAGCCGGCCGCCAACGTCGCGCGGCTGGCGCCCGAGTTCAAGCCGAGCTTCTCGCTGCTCGCGTTGGCCATCGCGCTGCTGGGCACGCTGGCGTGGCTGTGGCTGGTGCGCTGGCGCACCGGCCGCCACCGCCATCCGCTGTGGAAAAGCCTGGTCCTGCCGGCCGGAGGCGTGGCCGTGTGCTGGCTGCTGCTGATGACCCTGTGGCTGCCCCTGCTGGACCATGCCCGCAGCTACCGGCCGCTGCTCGGTCGCATCGCGGTACACGTGCCGCGCACCGCCTGCGTGGCCGCGCCGCAGCTGCCACGTGCACTGCTGGCCGCGCTCGAGTCGATGGGCGGCTACCGCGTCGATGCGGTCACGCCGGCCGAGCTGTCGCCCTGCGACTACCTGCTCGCCTCGCAGACCCCGAAGGCGGCCGCCACGTCGTATCCGGGCTGGGAACTGCTGGCCCGCATCGAGCGGCCGACCGACCGGCAGGACCTCACGGCCATCTACCGCCGCACGGCCGCGGCTCGCTGATCCGCCTCAGGCCGCCTCGGCGGCCACGCGCACGCGTGCGGCCGGAAACACCAGCCTGAACCGCGAGCCCTTGCCCGGCTCGCTCTGGCTGTCGAGTTCCGCGCCGTGACGCCGCACCACATG
>CAZVLY010000510.1:0-2506 GCA_964628175.1 uncultured Piscinibacter sp.
GCCGCGCTGGCGCTGCCCGCGGACGAGGGGCACGAGCTCATCGAAGGCCCGAGCCGCGACGACCTGATCCGGCGCCGCGCCTACGATCTGTACCAGCGCAACGGCTGCGTCGACGGGCACGCGCTCGACGACTGGCTGGCCGCCGAGGCCGAGCTGGGCCGGGAGGTGATCGAGGGCGCTTCGCCGATGGACGAGTCTGTCGAACGCGAGTGAGCGGGTTTACCCCATGGGGTACACAAGGGGCGACTTGCGCTGAATCAATCGGCGCAGCCAAATGCCCTTCCGGCGCATGCGGGCTCGGCCTAGGATTGAAAGAGATCGCAGCCGATGATCTGAGATGACGGAACACTGCGACCTTTCGAACACGCCGATGCAGCCACACACGCAAGCCCTCCGATGAGCGCGATACCGCACGTCGAAGCACCGTTCGATCCGTTCGACCAGCCGATGGGCAGCATCCTGCAAGCCGCGCAGGAGGCCATCGTCATGGTCGACGCGCAGCAGCGCATCGTGGCGATCAATCCGGCCGCCGAGCGCATGTTCCGCTGCACGCCGGCGGAGGTCCTCGGGCAGTCGCTGGAACGATTCATCCCGGCCGCCCACCGCCCCTCGCACGGCGCGCATGTGGGCGAGTTCGCCGCCTCGGAACATCTGCAGCAGCGCATGGCGCGGCACCGGCGCATCAGCGCGACACGCCTGGACGGCAGCGAGTTCCCGGTCGAGATCACGCTGTCGCGCGTCGACATGGCCGACGCCCATGGCGTCCGCGCGTACTTTGCCGCGCTGGTGCTCGACCTGAGCGAGCAGCGGGACCTGCGCAACGAGCTCGAGCACTTCAAGCAACGGCTGCGCTCGGTGTTCGAGCTGGCACCGGTGGCGATCTGGATCTCCGAGAACGACCGCATCGTGTTCGCCAACCGGGCCGCCGAACGGCTGTTCGGGCACGACGGGTCGATCGTCGGCCAGCCGCTGTACGGACTTCTCGAGCCGGGATCGCACGAGGCCGTGCGCGCCCAGGTGCTGCGCGCACTGGCCGGCACGCGCGAGGTCGAGCGGGTGCACGGCAACATCGCCCGCAGCGACGGCACGCAGCGCGAGGTCGAGATCGCCCTGGCCGCGCTGCCGGACCACGGCCGCACCACCGTGCAGATGGTGGTGGCCGACGTGACGCAGCGCCGCCTCGAGCTGGCCGAGCTGGAGCAATCGCGCGAGTCGCTGCGCCAGTTGTCGACCAGCGTGGTCGAGGCGCGCGAGGAGGAGCGGCGGCGCATCGCGCGCGAGCTGCACGACGAACTGGGCCAGCGCCTGACCGCGATGAAGATGGAGCTCTCGGCGCTGCCCGGCGTGGCCGACCCGGCGACCCGGCAGGATCGCGTCGACAGCCTGATGAACATGCTCGACGACACGCTCGCCTCGGTGCGGCGCATCTCCTCGGACCTGCGGCCGATGATGCTCGACGACCTGGGCCTGAACGCGGCGATCGAATGGCTCGCGCGCGACACCGCGCGGCGCATGGGCATCGAGGTCGCCGTGCGCCTGAGCGAGAACGATGCGCCGGTCGACGACCGTGTGGCCACCGCCGTGTTCCGCATGGTGCAGGAAGCGCTGACCAACGTGGCCCGCCATGCCCGCGCGACCGACGTCACGGTGCGGCTGCGTCAGCACGACGGCGAGCTCGAGCTCGTGGTCGAGGACAACGGCATCGGCTACCCGCAAGCTGCGATGCAGCGCGAAGGCTCGTTCGGCCTGCTCGGCATGCGCGAGCGCGCCAGCATGCTGGGCGGGCAGCTGGAGTACAGCAATGCGCCCGGCCGCGGCGCGCGCCTGACAGTGCGGCTGCCACTGGGCACCCGGCCGCGCCCGGGCACGCTGGCGGGCGAGGGAGAGGGCCCATGAATACCGTCGCGCAGTCCGGGAAGCGCATCCTCATCGTCGACGACCATGCCGTGGTCCGCGAGGGCCTCGCGCGCATCCTCGCAACGGTCGGCGAGGGCTGGACGGTGGGCGAGGCCAGCAGCGGCTTCCAGGCCCTCGAATGGCTGCGCCGCGAGCATGCCGACCTGGCGATCGTCGACCTGTCGATGCCGGGCATGAGCGGGCTGGAGCTGATCCGCCGCATCCGCGACGAGTTCGGGCGGCTCGCCATCCTGGTGCTGAGCATGCATGCCGAGGAGCAGTACGCGATCCGCGCCTTCAAGGCCGGCGCGAACGGCTACGTCACCAAGGACGGCGCCTCCACCGAACTGCTGCGCGCCGTGCGCAAGGTGATGGGCGGTGGCGCCTACGTCACCCCGGAGCTGGCCGAGCGCGTCGTGCTGCAGCTCAACGGCGGCGTGGGCGAGTCACGCCACGCGCACCTCTCCGACCGCGAGCTCGAGGTGCTGCGCCGGCTCGTCGCCGGGCAGCGGCCGACCGACATCGCCAACGCGCTGCACCTCTCGGTGAAGACCATCAGCACCCACAAGAGCCGCATCCAGGAGAAGCTGGAGCTGCCCACGCTGGCCGA
>CAZVLY010000511.1:0-2494 GCA_964628175.1 uncultured Piscinibacter sp.
AGCAGGTCCGAGACGCGGTCAGCCGCCGACGCAACGGTCGTGTTGATCAGGCTGACAGCCGCATCGAGTGCGACCTTCTGGCGGGGATCTGTCGGGTTCATCGAGGCGGGAGCGGGGCACGGCCACACTCCCCGCGGTCGCAACTGCTGCTGCCGGCGGGGCGTTCACAGAAGTATGGCCCGAAAAACACGGGCCAAGCTGTGCGATCCGTCACGTCGGCAACCGGCTACCGGCAGCGGCCGGTCGTCGCCGGTGCGCCGGACTACTTCTTCAGGGCATCGCGGATCTCGCGCAGCAGCATCACGTCTTCCGGCGGGGCGGCAGGCGGGGCGGGCGGGGCTTCCTTCTTCAGCTTGTTGATCTGCTTGACCATCAAGAAGATGATGAAGGCCAGGATGATGAAGTTGATCGCCACGGTGATGAAGTTGCCGTAGGCAAACAGGGGGACGCCGGCCTTGCTCAGGGCCTCGTAGGTGTTCGGGCCCTTGAAGTCCGCCGGCGGGTTGGCCAGCATGACGAAGTAGTTGGAGAAATCCAGGCCGCCGAGCACGCGCCCGACGATCGGCATGATCAGGTCCTTGACGATGGAGTCGACGATCTTGCCGAAGGCCGCTCCGATGATGACGCCGACCGCGAGGTCGACGACGTTGCCCTTCATCGCAAATTCTTTGAACTCTGTCGCGAAGCCCATGGGGACCTCCTCTGTGTTGTTGTCGTGGGTTGGCTGTCACTTCTGCGCAGCGCCGTGCAGTATTCCCGCCTCAGGAAGGAAGTCAAGGCGACAGGCGCCCTGCGGTGAATCAGTCGATGCGGATGTCTTCGCGCCGCTTCGGCGCTGCGCAGCAACGCACACTTCGGCGGACCGACCCGAGCGGGCGAGGGTGCTTGACTCGTCCGCTAGAATTGCAGGTTGACCCAGATTTAGAAGACTCGCCAGAGGATCCCCATGAGTGACAGTCCCGTCGACAACGGCAAACGCACCTGGCTCATCGCCTCCGGGTGTGCCGGCGCAGTGGGTGTCGGCTTCACCGCCGTCCCCTTCGTCAGCTCCTTCCAGCCTTCCGAACGTGCGCGCGCCGCGGGCGCTGCCGTCGAGGTGGACATCGGCGCGCTGAAGCCGGGCGAGAAGCTCACCGTCGAATGGCGCGGCAAGCCGGTGTGGATCATCAAGCGCACGCCGGAGCAACTGGCCGCGCTGCCCAAGGTGGATCCGCTGCTGGCCGACCCGAAGTCGGCGCGCAAGCCCGACGAACTGACGCCGCCTTACGCCCGCAACGAAGGCCGCTCCATCAAGCCCGAGCTGCTGGTCGTCGTGGGCATCTGTTCGCACCTGGGCTGCTCGCCCTCCGACAAGTTCCAGCCCGGCGCGCAGCCTTCGCTGCCCGACGACTGGGCCGGCGGCTTCCTGTGCCCCTGTCACGGCTCGACCTTCGACATGGCCGGCCGCGTCTACAAGAACAAGCCGGCGCCCGACAACCTCGAGGTGCCGCCGCACATGTACCTGTCCGACACCCGTCTGCTGATCGGTGAAGACAAGAAGGCCTAACCCGGACAGGATGCAAGAACATGGCTGATTTCAAGGAACTGCCCGCCGGCGCTCCCGTCGCCCAGCAGGTGACGAACTGGTTCGAGAACCGCTTCCCGACCGCGTTCGACGCGTACCGGGTGCACATGTCCGAGTACTACGCGCCGAAGAACTTCAACTTCTGGTACATCTTCGGTTCGCTGGCGCTGCTGGTGCTGGTGATCCAGATCGTCACCGGCATCTTCCTGGTGATGCACTACAAGCCCGACGCGGCGCTGGCCTTCGCCTCGGTCGAGTACATCATGCGCGACGTGCCCTGGGGCTGGCTGGTGCGCTACATGCACTCCACCGGCGCGAGCGCGTTCTTCGTCGTCGTCTACCTGCACATGTTCCGCGGGCTGCTGTACGGCTCGTACCGCAAGCCGCGCGAACTGGTCTGGATCTTCGGCTGCGCGATCTTCCTGTGCCTGATGGCCGAAGCCTTCATGGGCTACCTGCTGCCCTGGGGCCAGATGAGCTACTGGGGTGCGCAGGTGATCGTGAACCTGTTCGCCGCGATCCCCTTCGTCGGCCCCGACCTGGCGCTGCTGATCCGCGGCGACTACGTGGTGAGCGACGCGACGCTGAATCGCTTCTTCAGCTTCCACGTCATCGCCGTGCCGCTGGTGCTGCTCGGCCTGGTCGTCGCCCACCTGCTGGCGCTGCACGACGTGGGCTCGAACAACCCGGACGGCGTCGAGATCAAGGCCAAGAAGGACGCCAGCGGCAAGCCGCTCGACGGCATCCCGTTCCACCCGTACTACACGGTGCACGACATCTTCGGCGTCGCCGTGTTCCTGTTCGTCTTCAGCCTGATCATCTTCTTTGCGCCGGAGTTCGGTGGCTACTTCCTCGAGTACAACAACTTCATCCCGGCCGATCCGCTGAAGACGCCGTTGCACATCGCGCCGGTCTGGTACTTCACGCCGT
>CAZVLY010000512.1:0-2492 GCA_964628175.1 uncultured Piscinibacter sp.
CCGGCATGCGGCGCCCAGCGGTCCGCCAGCGACTGCCAGCGGTCACCGACGTCCACGCCGCGCAGCGCGAGGCGCCACAGCAGCGCGCTCTGATCGATCATGTCGAGCACGACGCCCGAGCCGGGCCCGCCGATCGACGCGTCGTACAGTGCCAGCACCTCGTCATGCCGGTCCTGCTCGAGCTTGAACAGGGCCAGGTGCCACCAGTTGTGCACCGCGAAGAAGCTGTCGCGCGACCAGTGCGGCGCATTCGGCTCGAGCCAGGCGATGCCGTCCTTCGTTGCATTGCGCATCTCGTGCACGTGCGCCACCGCGTGCCAGGCCCAGGTGTCGCGCGGCTGCAGTTCGATCGCCCGGCGGCCCAGGCGCTCGGCCTGCGCGTAGTCCCCCGTCTCCTCGAGCCCGAAGGCGTGCATGCCGAGCACGGCATGGTGGCCGGGCATCGCGTCGTTCCAGTGCGGCCGCACGCGGGCGATGCGGTCGCGCAGCAGGCGTGCATCGCCGGTGAAGAAGTCCAGCTGGTGGCCGGCCTGCAGCGCGAGCAGGTCGCGCGGGTGCTGTACCGACAAGTCCTCCAGCACACGCGCAGCGTCGCGCCAGCGGCCGGCGGCGACGAGCGCCGCGGCCCGCGCATGCATGCGCTCGCGTTCGGTGCCGGCGTGCAGCGCCGCGGACTCGGCCGCCGCCTGCGCCACCGGCAGTGCCGGCGCTTCGGTGCCGAGCAGGTGCAGCCAGGCCCGCAGCGAGTGGGCGATCGACATGTGCGGGGCTGCGGCCAGCGCGCGATCGACGCTCGCGAGCGGGTCGCCGATCAGGCAGCGCAGCTCGTGCGCGGCCTGCTCGAAGTGGTCGATCGCGGCCGCGGTGGCGCCGCTCACCGGGTGTCCCAGGAGATCGAGCAAGACGGTCATGGTCAGGTCCTCCGAGATTCGGCGATCGCTGCGTGGTCAGCGATCGAGTCGATGAAACGAGTCAGGTCGAGGGCGAAGCGGCGGGGCTCCTCCCAGTGCATCGCATGGCCGGCGTCGGCATATTCGACGAGCCGGGCCGTCCGGATCAGGCGCAGTATCTCCTGCTGACCGGCAGCCGTGCAGAAGGCATCGTGGCGCCCCCAGACCACCAGCGTCGGTGCCTCGATCTCGCGCAGGCGGCTCGAGAAGTCGTCGCCGATGAAGCCGGCGAACGCGGCGCGCCACACGCGCGCCGGCACCTTCAGGCTCTCGGCCACGAAGCCCTCGAGCAGCGCATCGGCGATCGGCTGCGCGAGCGTGCTGCGCTGGAACTCACGCGCGAAATCGGCGGGCACCGGGTCGGCGAGCGGCTCGATCTGCTCGCGGTGGAACTGCAGCAGCTCGGGCGGCCGGCCGAACCAGGGCATCGTTCCGGCCAGCAGCAGGCCGGCGACGCGGGACGGATGGTCGATCGCGAAGCGCATCGCGTTGACGCTGCCCATCGAATGGCCGACGAGCACCGCGCGATCGATCTCCATCGCGTCCAGGAAGGCGGCCAGGTCGTCTGCGAAGTCGGCCGGGCGGTAGCCGCCGGCCGGCTTGTCGCTCGCGCCATGGCCGCGCTGGGTGAGCGCGATGATGCGCAGTTCGCCGGGCAGATGCGGCAGCATCGGTTCGAAGGAGTGCCACGAGTCGGTGACGCCGTGCAGGGCGACCACGGGCACGCCGTGGTGCTCGCCCTGCTCGGCGAACTCGAGTTGCACGCGGCCCGGGAGCTGGATGCGGCGAAGGGTGGGTCTCATGGAGGGCTCCTCAGCGGCGGCTGGACGCAGGCCGGGAGACGTCCCGCGCGAGCAGCATGTCGAGCACGCGGGCCGAGGCGCCGTCCCAGAAGCCGGTGGCATGCTCGAAGCGGCGCGGATTCTCGAAGCTGCCGAACATCATGTCGATCAAGGGCAGGTCGGCATAGTTCTTCGCGTGGATGCCGCGCGCGTGGTGGATCGTGTGGCTCTCGGGGCGCTGCACCAGGTAGCCGAGCCAGCGCGGGGTGCGCAGGTTGGCGTGCTGGAAAATCCCGAGGAAGGTGACCACGAGGATGGTCGCCGTCGCGGCGGCCGGCGGCAGGCCGAGCAGGGTCAGCGCCACGCTCGGCACGAGCGTCCAGCCGACGATGTCCAGCGGGCTGAACCAGAACGCGCCGTAGACGTCGAGTCGCTCCGCGCTGTGGTGCATCTGGTGCGACAGGCGGAACCAGGCGCCCACGCTGTGCATGCCGCGGTGGTAGGCATAGGCGAACAGCTCGTAGACGATCAGGCCGAGCGCGGCGGCGGCTCCGGTGGGCCAGCCCGACAGATCAAGGAGCTGCAAGGGCGCCAGGGTCTGCGCCCACAGCAGCGGCAGGTAGGAGGACAGCAGGACGTAGAGGACGAACACGGCCAGCGCGCGCGGTCGCCAGCCGGGCACGCGCGGCAGGGGGCGGCCCGGGAAGACGTGCTCGGCGAGCGCGAGCGCGGCGAACATGGCCAGGATCGTCAGGGTGAT
>CAZVLY010000513.1:0-2488 GCA_964628175.1 uncultured Piscinibacter sp.
GCGGCGATGATGAAGTCGCACATCATCGCCAGCTCGCAGCCGCCGCCCAGCGCGAAACCGGCCACCGCGGCGATCACCGGCTTGCGCACCGAGCGGATGGTCTCCCAGTTGCGCGTGATGTAGTCGGTCTTGTAGACGTCCATGTACGACCAGCTGGCCATCGCGCCGATGTCGGCGCCGGCGGCGAAGGCCTTCTCGCTGCCGGTGACGACGATGCAGCCGATGCCCTCGTCGGCGTCGAAGGCCTTGAGCGCCTCGCCCAGCTCGTTCATCAGCGTGTCGTTCAGCGCGTTGAGCTGCTTGGGGCGGTTCAGCGTGACGAGGCCGATGCGGCGCTCGCCGCTGCCGCGGGTGTCGACGAGAATGGTTTCGTAGGTCATGGGAGTCTCCTGGGTCTCGAAACTATAAAGGCGAGCTCTACGGCCCGGCCAGCTCGGGGCGGCGCGACAGCACCAGGTCGATGAAGGTCTCGCGGTCCTGCTCGATGCGGATGCGCGCCGGCAGGTAGCGCAGCTGAGGCGCGAACCAGACCTCGGCGATCAGCTCGCCGCCGGGCCGCGACACGCGCCGCGGCTTGAGGTGGAAGGCGTTCACCGCGCCGAACGAGGTGGCCACCGGCTCCTCCTCCAGCACGTCGTAGACCCAGCGGTCGACGCTGCGCGGCAGCGCGAGCGCGAAGTCGACGGTGTTGCCGGTGCGCAGCAGTTCGGGCCGCGTCGTGAAGATCCAGCTCAGCTGCACGAACTGGCTGGCCGTGTCCTGCGTGCCCGGGAACAGCGGGCGCCGCTCGCCGTTGGGCATCAGCACCGCGTCGGGCTCGAAGAGCATCGTCAGGCGGCGCCGGTTGGCGAACATCACCTTCGTGTCTTCGTCATAGCGGCGCGGTGCCAGGCCCAGCTCGGTGAGCTCGCCGTCGCTGCTCATGCGCCGGGTGATCATCGGCGCGACGGGGATGCCGACCGTGAGGTCCAGGTGCACCTGGTAGCGCTTGCCCTGGCGCACCCACTCGACCTGCGCGTCGCCGTGCACCTCGCCGCGCACGTTGCCGCTGAGCTTGTAGCTCAGGCGCGTGGACGCCGGCCACTCGAAAGGCAAGGCGCCCGAGGCGGCCGGCTCCGATGCCGCGGCGAGGACGGGCGAGGCTGCCGGCGCGGAAGGCGCCGGTTCGGCTGCGGCCGCCACCTGCGGCACCGGCTCGGGCGGCGGCGCCGGCGGCGGCACTGGCTCGGGTTCGGGCGCGGGCTCCGGCACCAGCTGTGCCACCACCGGCGCCGACGCGGCCGCCTTCGCTGCCCGCGGACGGCGCTGCGGTTTCGGCGGTGCGGGCGGCGGCGTCGGAGCCACCGCGGGGGGCGGCGCCAGCTCCAGCTCGCGCACGTAGGTCACCTCGATGCGTGCGGGCATCGCCTTCGCGGGGTCGAACGTCGCCATGCGGTCCGCCAGCTCGTCCGTCAGCCAGCCGTGCACGGCCAGCACCGCCAGCGCGAGCGCGGCGAGCATGAGCCGTCGGCGCGGTGTGGACAGAGCGGTCAGCGCGTGAGCCATGCCTCGCGCAGCGCCTGCGCCGCCTTGCCCGGCTTGGCTTCGGCGACGAGCTGCACCGGCGCACCCAGGCCCGCGTCGGCCGGCAGCACCAGGCGCAGCGTCAGCACGCGCTGGTCGCGCGCCACCAGCAGCTCGGCCGGCTCGCCGGCATTCAGCACACGCTGCGCGTCGTCCAGCCGCCGCAGCCGCCAGCCGGCCACGGCGAGGATCTCGTCGCCGGCGGCGATGCCGGCCGCTTCCGCCGCGCTGCCGCGCAGCACGTGGCTGGCCTTCACGCCGGTCAGCGCGCTCTCGTTGACGCGCAGGCCCAGGCGCTGCGCGATCGTCGCGGGCTGCGTCTGCCACTCGATGCCGGCGCTGTAGAGCAGACCCTGCAGCGGCAGCTCGCCGGTGCCGTGCACCCACTCGGCCAGCTCGCGCTCGTAGGAGCGGCCGGCGCAGTGCTGCAACGCCGCTGCGATCTCGGCCTCGCCGATCGGGCCGCCGTCGCTCGCCTTCCACAGCGTGCGCATCACCTCGTCGAGCGAGCTGCCGTCGCGGCGCAGCGTGAGGTCCAGCGCCAGCGCGACCAGCGAGCCCTTGGCGTAGTAGCTGATCGTCGCGTTCGGCGTGTTCTCGTCGCTGCGGTAGTACTTGACCCAGGCGTCGAAGCTGGCCTGCGCGACGCTCTGCACCTGCCGCCCCGGCGTGGCGGCCACGCCGGTGACGGTGCGCGCCAGCAGCTTCAGGTAGCGCGGCGTGTCGATCAGGCCGCAGCGGCGCAGGAACAGGTCGTCGTAGTAGGAGGTGAAGCCCTCGAAGAACCACAGCAGCTGCGTGTAGTTCTCCTGCGTGTAGTCGTAGCGCGCGAATTCCGCCGGGCGCAGCCGCTTGACGTTCCAGGTGTGGAAGTACTCGTGGCTGATCAGGCCGAGCAGGTCGGCGTAGTTGTCGCTCGTCTCGG
>CAZVLY010000514.1:0-2479 GCA_964628175.1 uncultured Piscinibacter sp.
AGTGCATCCTGACCATGCCGCTGCTCGAGGGGCTGGATGGCGTCGAGAAGATGTCCAAGAGCAAGGGCAACTACATCGCCGTCACCGAGCCGGCCAACGACATGTTCGCCAAGCTGCTGTCGATCAGCGACACGCTGATGTGGCGCTACTACGCGCTGCTGAGCTTCCGCAGCGAGGCCGAGATCGCGAAGCTCAAGACCGAGGTCGACGCCGGGCGCAACCCGAAGGAGGCCAAGGTGATGCTCGCCAAGGAGATCACCACGCGCTTCCACAGCGCGGCGGCGGCAGATGCGGCCGAGGCCGACTTCGCCAACCGCGCGCGTGGCGGCATCCCGGACGAGATTCCGGAGGTGTCGCTGTCGGGCGCGCCGCTGGGCATCGGCGCGCTGCTCAAGCAGGCCAACCTCGCCCCCTCGGGCAGCGAGGCGATGCGGCTGGTCGAAGGCGGCGGCGTGCGCATCGACGGCACGGTGGTGAGCGACAGGGGCCTGAAGGTCGAGCGCGGCAGCTACGTCGTGCAGGTCGGCAAGCGCAAGTTCGCGCGCGTCACGCTGTCCTGATCGCGCCGGCCATGCAGGCCAAGACCCTGCTCAAGCTGTCGGTGGTGGTCGCACTGGCCACCATCGCGATGAAGACCGGCGCCTGGTGGATCACCGGCTCGGTGGGCCTGCTGTCCGACGCGATGGAGTCCTTCGTCAACCTGGCGTCGGCGCTTTTCGCCGTGCTGATGGTGACGATCGCCGAGCGCCCGGCGGACGACGACCATCCCTTCGGCCACACCAAGGCCGAGTACTTCTCCAGCGGCTTCGAGGGCCTGCTGATCGTCGGCGCGGCGGTGGCCATCATCTGGGCGGCGGCAGGCCGCTTCGCGAACCCGCAGCCGCTCGAGCAACTCGGCTGGGGCATCGCGCTGTCGGTGGCCAGTTCGGCACTCAACGGCGTGCTGGCCTGGCGCATGCTGATCGCCTCGCGCGAGCAGCGTTCGATCGCGCTGGAAGCCGACGCGCGGCACCTCTTCACCGACGTCTGGACCTCGGCCGGTGTCGTCGTCGGACTGTTGCTGGTCCCGGTGACCGGCTGGCTGTGGCTCGTTCCGCTGCTGGCCATCGGCGTGGCATTGAACATCCTCTGGGAGGGCGGGCACCTGGCCTGGCGCTCGGTCGACGGCCTGATGGACAAGGCCGTCGAGCCCGACGTGCGCAAGCAGATCGATGCCACGCTGGCGCAGTTCGAGCACCACACCATCCGCTTCGATCACCTCGTCACGCGCCGCGCCGGGCAGCGCCGCTTCGTCGACGTGCACATGCACATGCCCGCTGCCTGGTCGCTCGGCCGCGCGGCCGCGCTGCGCACGAGCGTGGAGCAGGCGCTGATGAGCGCCGTGCCGGGCCTGCGCGCCTCGATCCAGTTGCTGCCCACCGACGTCGAGGCACATTTCGACGATCCGAAGGACCTGGTGTGATCGCGCTGCTGCAACGCGTGGCCTCGGCGCGGGTGGAGGTCGGCGGCCGCATCACCGGGACCATCGGCCCGGGCCTGCTGCTGCTGGTGTGCGCCGAACCGGCCGACACGGAGGCGATCGCCGACAAGCTCGTGGCCAAGGTCCTGAAGCTGCGCATCTTCTCCGACGACGCCGGCAAGATGAACCGCAGCGTCGCCGACGTCGGCGGCGGCCTGCTGGTGGTCAGCCAGTTCACGCTCGCCGCGGATGTCGCCAGCGGCAACCGGCCGGGCTTCAGCGGCGCGGCCGGCCCCGAACTCGGCCGGCGGCTCTATGACCGCGTGCTGGCCACGGCGCGTGCTTCGCACCCGCAAGTGGCGTGCGGCGAGTTCGGTGCCGACATGCAGGTGCACCTCGTCAACGACGGGCCGGTGACCATCCCGATCACGCTGCGGGCATGAAAAAGGCCGCCCGCAGGCGGCCTTCGAATCGCAGGCGCAACTTCAGTCGGCGTACTGGCCCGCGGCCTTGATGACCGGCGCCCACTTGTTGATTTCGGCCTCGACGAACTTCTTGTGCTCGGCCGGGTTGACGCGCGCGTCGGTCACCACCACGGCGCCGAGCGCCTCTTCGCGCTTGATGAAGTCGGCATCCTTCAGCGCGGCCTTCAGCGCGGTGTTGAGCTTGTCGATCACCGGCTTGGGCGTGCCCTTGGGCGCGTACAGGCCGTGCCAGATCGACACGTTGAAGCCCTTCAGGCCGCTCTCGTCGAGCGTCGGCAGCTTGGCCAGCGCCGGCGTGGTCAGGCGCTTGCTGGTCGTCACCGCGAAGGCCTTCACCTTGCCGGCTTCGATCTGGCCGGTGGTGTTGGTGGTCTGGTCGCACATCAGGTCGACCTGGCCGCCGAGCAGGTCGTTCATGGCCGGCGCGGTGCCCTTGTAGGGCACGGTCTGCATGTCGATCTTCAGGCTCTGCTGGAACAGCAGGCCGCACAGGTGCGAGGCCGCGCCCAGGCCGGCGTTGGCCAGGTTGATCTTG
>CAZVLY010000515.1:0-2464 GCA_964628175.1 uncultured Piscinibacter sp.
AGCTGATCGTCGACCTTATCTACGAGGGCGGCATCGCGAACATGAACTACTCGATCTCGAACAACGCCGAATACGGCGAGTACGTGACGGGCCCGCGCATCGTCACCGAAGAGACCAAGAAGGTCATGAAGCAGGTGCTCAAGGACATCCAGACCGGCGAGTACGCCAAGAGCTTCATCCTGGAGAACCGGGCCGGTGCGCCGACGCTGCAGTCGCGCCGCCGCCTGAACTCGGAGCACTCGATCGAGATCGTCGGCGAGAAGCTGCGCGCGATGATGCCGTGGATCAAGAAGAACCGGCTGGTCGACCAGTCGCGCAACTGATCGCGGCTGAGTTCAGCACAGGGCCGCACGGGCAACCGTGCGGCCCTTTTCCTTGGCGCTGCGGTATCCTCCCGGCCATGAACGACGCACCCGACCTGGGCTCCGACGACGCGGATCCGCCGCCTCGCCCGCGCCGCAAGGGCATCTACATCCTGCCCAACCTGTTCACCCTGGCGGCACTGTTCGGCGGCTTCTACGCCATCGTGATGGCGATGAACCAGCGCTTCGAGAACGCCGCCATCGGCATCTTCTGTGCGATGGTGCTCGACAGCCTGGACGGCCGCGTGGCGCGCATGACGAACACGCAAAGTGCCTTCGGCGAGCAGATGGACAGCCTCTCGGACATGGTGTCCTTCGGGGCCGCGCCGGCGCTGATCGTGTACGAATGGGCGCTCAAGGGCATGGGCAAGCTCGGCTGGATCGCCGCGTTTGTCTATTGCGCGGCGGCGGCTCTGCGGCTGGCGCGCTTCAACGTCAACACCGGCGTGGTCGACAAGCGTTTCTTCCAGGGTCTGCCCAGCCCGGCGGCGGCCGCGGTGGTGATCGGCTTCATCTGGCTGATGGACGACAACGGCTACAAGGGCTTCCGCGAGGGGCCCTGGCTCGGCTGGGTGGCGCTGGGATTCACGCTGTTCGCCGGTCTGACGATGGTCACCAACGTGCCGTTCTACAGCTTCAAGGACGTCAGCTTCAAGCGCTCGGTGCCGTTCATCGTCATCGTGCTCATTGCGCTCGGCATCGCAGTGATCAACATCCATCCGCCCATCGTGCTGTTTGCGCTGTTCTGCGTGTACGGCCTGTCGGGCTATGCGATGTACGTGTACCGCAAGGTCAAGGGCAAGCCGGTCAGCGTCATCGCCACCTCGATGGACGAACCCGACGAGCAGGGCCTGCACCGCTGAAACGGCCGTGCTAGACTGCGCCCACGATGTTTGCGACCACGATCACGCTAGCGCTTCTAGGAGTTCCACGGGCTCGCTGATCGCTTTCGTCTGTTCGTCTTCCGATCTCACGGCCCGTATGCAACCCGCAGCGGGCCGTTTGCTTTTCCGGATACGCGGGTTGCCCCTTCCCACACACCACGAGGCATCCACCTCTTCCGCCCAGGAGCATCACCATGGCCGACAAGCTCATCATCTTCGACACCACCTTGCGCGATGGCGAGCAATCGCCCGGTGCCTCCATGACCAAGGACGAGAAGCTGCGCATCGCGCGGCAGCTCGAGCGGCTGCGCGTGGACGTCATCGAGGCGGGTTTCGCGGCGTCGTCCAACGGGGATTTCGAGGCGGTCAAGGCGATTGCCGACCAGGTGCGGGAGTCGACGATCTGCTCGCTCGCACGGGCCAACGACCGTGACATCTCGCGCGCCGCCGAGGCGCTCAAGGGAGCCGCCTCGTCGCGCATCCACACCTTCATCGCCACCAGCGCATTGCACATGGAGAAGAAACTGCGCATGACGCCCGATCAGGTGCACGAGCAGGCCAGGCTCGCGGTGCGCTTCGCGCGCAACCTGACGGGCGATGTCGAGTTCTCGCCGGAAGACGGCTACCGCTCCGACCCCGACTTCCTGTGCCGCGTGCTCGAGGCGGTGATCGCCGAAGGCGCGACCACGATCAACATCCCCGACACCGTCGGCTACGCGGTGCCCGAGCTGTACGGCAGCTTCATCCGCTTGCTGCGCGAGCGCGTGCCGAACTCCGACAAGGCGATCTGGTCGGTGCACTGCCACAACGACCTGGGCATGGCGGTGGCCAACTCCCTGGCCGGCGTGAAGATCGGCGGCGCACGCCAGGTGGAGTGCACGATCAATGGTCTGGGCGAGCGCGCAGGCAACTGTTCGCTGGAAGAGGTCGTGATGGCGGTCAAGACGCGCCGTGACTACTTCAACCTCGATCTGGGCATTGATACGCAGCACATCGTCGCAGCCAGCCGGATGGTGAGCCAGACCACCGGCTTTGTGGTGCAGCCCAACAAGGCCGTGGTGGGAGCCAACGCATTCGCCCATGCCAGTGGCATCCACCAGGACGGCGTGCTCAAGGCCCGCGATACCTACGAGATCATGCGCGCCGAAGACGTGGGCTGGAGCGCCAACAAGATCGTGCTGGGCAAGCTCAGCGGCCGCAATGCCTTCAAGCAGCGCC
>CAZVLY010000516.1:0-352 GCA_964628175.1 uncultured Piscinibacter sp.
CGCGGATGGTGTGCCAGGCGATCACCGGCTGCTTCAGGCCCAGTTCGGCGCACAGGCCGGCGTGCGTCTCCACGGCCCCGGTCTCCAGCGACGCCAGCGTGCCGGCCGCACCGGCGAACTCGCCGACCAGCACGCGCGGCCGCAGTTGCGCCAGGCGCTCCTGGTGGCGCTGCACGGCCGAGAGCAGCCCGGCCATCTTGTAGCCGAAGGTCACGGGAATGGCCTGCTGCAGGTTGCTGCGCCCGATCATCGGCGTGTCGCGGTGCTCGCGCGCAGAAGTACGGGCGTGGCGGCCGGGCCCGCCCCGCCCGGCACGGCCGCGCGCCCGGCCCCCGCGGCGGCGCGGTAGGGA
>CAZVLY010000516.1:362-2461 GCA_964628175.1 uncultured Piscinibacter sp.
TCGCGCGCCAGCTTGGCCAGGGCACTGGCGATGCCGGCGAGCTCGGCCTCGACGAGGTCGAGCGCCTCGCGGATCTGCAGCACGGTGGCGGTGTCGGTGATGTCCTGCGTGGTCGCGCCCCAGTGGCAGTACTCGCCGAGCTTGTCGCGGCACAGCGCGTTGAGCTGCGAGACGACGCCGAGGATCGGGTAGCCGATGCGCTCGGTCTGCGCGCGCAGCTTGTCCATGTCGATCTGCTCGAGCCGGCAGTGGCTGACGATCTCGTCGGCGGCCTGCTGCGGGATCAGTCCGAGCCGCGCCTGCACACGCGCCAGCGCGGCCTCGATGTCGAGGTACTTCTGCGTGCGGTTCTCGTCGGACCAGACCTGGCGCATCGCATCGCTGCTGAAGATGCCCTGGAAGATGCGCGAGTCGATGATGGATGCGGCCATGCGGGGGCTCCGGAAACGGCTAGTGGGTTTGGCGCGCGAGCAGGCGCTGCGCGCGAAGAAGAACGGGCTTGTCGACCATGCGGCCATCGACCTGCACGGCGGCGCCCCCCGCCGCGGCGGCGGCGGCGAGCACGCGCTGCGCCCAGTCGAGCTCGGCAGCGCTCGGCGCAAGCGCGGCGTGGATCGTCGCCACCTGGCGCGGGTGGATGCACAGCTTGGCGCTGAAGCCGTGGGCGCGTGCCCGGGCCACGTCGGCGCGCAGCGCCGCCTCGTCGTCGATGGTGGTGGTGACGCCGGCCACCGGCGCGGCGATGCCGGCGGCGCGCGAGGCCAGCGACAGCCTGCTCGCGGCATGGTCGAAGCCGACGGGCTCGCCCGACAGGTCGAGGTCGAGCGCGAAGTCGATGGTGCCGAAGACCAGCCGCTGGGCGGCCTCCGCCAGCGCCTCGGCAGCGAGCACGCCGCGTGCCGTTTCGACCAGCGCCAGCACGGCGGCGCCCGGGCACGCCGCGCGCACTCGCTCCAGCGTGGCCACGCGCTCCGCCTTGGGCAGCAGGATCGCCGCGGCGCCCCGCAGGGCCGCGAGATCGTCGGCGAACCAGGGTGTGGCCTCGTCGTTGATGCGCACGACCAGGCGCATGTCGCCGCCGGCGATGCGTTCGTGCACCGCATCGCGGGCGCGAGCCTTGTTCTCGGGTGCGACGGCATCCTCGAGGTCGAGCACGACCGCATCGGCACCGCTGGCCAGCGCCTTGTCGAAGCGCTCCGGCCGGTCGCCGGGCACGAACAGGTAGCTGCGCGGTTCCATCGCGCGATCCGTCACACGGCTCCGGCCGCACGCAGCGCCGCGGCGTCGAAGCCCAGCTCCGCGAGGATCGCGTCGGTGTGCTGCCCGAGCGCGGGCACCGCGTCCATGCGCGGTCCCTCGTTCCAGGAGCCCGGCGGCAGCAGCGCCGGCAGCACGCCGGCCGGTGTGTCCACCTCGCGCCAGCGCCCGCGCGCCTTCAGCTGCGGATGCTCCCAGACCTCGTGCATGGTGTTGACGCGGGCGTTGGCGATCTGCGCCTCGTCCAGCCGGGCCAGCACCTGCGGCGCCGTGAGCGCCCCGAACACGGCGTCGATGATCCCGCGCAGTTCGGCGCGCGCGGCACTGCGCGCGGCATTGCCGGCGAAGCGCGGATCCGTGGCCAGGGCGGGCTGCCTCAGCACGACTTCGCAGAAACTCACCCATTCGCGTTCGTTCTGCAGGCCGAGCATCACGCTGCCGCCGTCGCCGGTGGCGAAGGGGCCGTAGGGGTAGATGGTGGCATGCGCGGCCCCGGTGCGCGGCGGCGGATCCGCGCCGTCCATCGCGTAGTACAGCGGGTAGCCCATCCATTCGGTCAGCGACTCCAGCATCGACAGGTCGATGTGCTGGCCACGCCCCGTCTGCGCGCGCTGCATCAGCGCGGCGAGGATGTTGCTGTAGGCGTACATGCCCGCAGCGATGTCGGCGATCGAGTTGCCCGCCTTGGCCGGTTCGTCCGGCGTGCCGGTGATCGACACGAATCCCGACTCGCTCTGGATCAGCAGGTCGTAGGCCTTCTTGTCGCGGTAGGGCCCGTCGCTGCCATAGCCGGAGATGTCGCACAGGTTCAGCGAAGGCTTCTTCGGCGCGAGCGCCGCCCA
>CAZVLY010000517.1:0-2454 GCA_964628175.1 uncultured Piscinibacter sp.
TAGGCCTGACGGGCGGTCACGAGGAACACGAGCAGACGCTGAACCAGTTGCTCGCCGAGATGGACGGGTTCGACACCAACCGCGGAGTGATCATCCTCGCCGCGACGAACCGGCCCGAGGTGCTCGACCCCGCCCTGCTCCGGCCGGGCCGCTTCGATCGCCACATCGCGGTCGATCGGCCGGACTTGAACGGACGGCGGCAGATCCTCGAGGTGCATGTCAAGAACGTCAAGCTGGCGCCTAGCGTCGACCTGGCCATGCTGGCCGCACGCACGCCCGGCTTCGCGGGCGCAGACCTGGCCAACCTCGTCAACGAGGCGACGCTGCGCGCGGCCAAGGGCGGCAAGGACGCGGTCGACATGCAGGACTTCGAAGAGGCGCTGGACCGCATCGTCGCCGGTCTCGAGAAGAAGAACCGGGTGATGAACCCGACTGAGCGCAAGTTCGTCGCCTATCACGAGGCCGGCCACGCACTGGTGGCTGAGCTCCGCAAGAACGCCGACCGCGTGACCAAGGTGTCCATCATCCCGCGCGGCATCGCGGCGCTCGGCTACACCCAGCAGTCACCGACCGAGGACCGCTACCTGATGCGCCGCAGCGAGCTGCTCGACCGGCTCGACGTGCTGCTGGCCGGGCGCGTGGCCGAGCAGTTGGTGTTCGAGGACGTCTCGACCGGAGCGGAGAACGACCTGCAGCGCGCCACCGACCTGGCGCGCCACATGGTGACGCACTACGGTATGAGCGAGGCGCTCGGCCTGGCGACCTACGACGCACGGCCAAGGCCGCTGTTCCTCAACGGCCCGACGCTGCCGGAGCCGCGCACGTTCAGTGAGCGCACCGCAGAGGCGATCGACGGCGAGGTGCGCCGGTTGCTCGACGAGGCGCGCGAGCGGGTGTCGAAGACGCTGGGGACGCACCGTGCGGCGCTCGAGTCACTCGCCGCACTGCTGCTCGAGAAGGAGGTGGTGGATCGGGCCATGCTGGACGGCCTGATGGCGTCGAGTGTCGCGCCTGCGCAGTTGCGCGTGGCCGCCGTGGCGCAGCTGCCGGCGGACGGTGCGCCGTGAGCACGCGGCGCGCGCTGCTGCGGCTGGCCACCATCACGGTCTCGCTGGCCGCCCTGGCGGTGCCCGGGGTGCGGGCTCAGCCGTCCGAGGGACGAGAGATCCTCGACAAGGTGGAGAAGCTGCTGTGGGGCAGCACCGTGCAGGGCGAGTACGAGATGACGATCGCCACGCCGCGCTGGCAGCGCACACTCCGCCTGCGACTGTGGATGGATCGGCCGCGGCGATCGTTCGTGCGCATCGTCTCACCGGCCAAGGAGGCCGGCATCGGCTCGCTGCGCATCGGCACCGAGATGTGGAACTACCTGCCCAACGTGGAGCGCATCGTCAAGATCCCGCCGTCGATGATGTTGCAGCCGTGGATGGGCTCGGACTTCACCAACGACGATCTGGTCAAGGAAAGCAGCATCCTGGAGGACTACACGCACAAGGTGATCGGCACCGTGCAACTCGACGGCGAGACCGTCGTGCAGATCGAAGCCGTGCCGAAGCCCGACGCGGCCGTGGTCTGGGGCCGCATCGTCTACTGGGTGCGGCGTGCCGACACGATGCCGCTCAAGCAGGAGTTCTTCAGCGAGCGCGGCGAGCGCGTGCGCGTGCTGACCTTCTCGGACGTGCGCAAGGTCGGTGGCCGGACCCTGCCGACGCGCTGGGACATGCGGCCCGACGCCAAGCCCGGGAACTCGACCACGGTGGTGCTGAAGGACGCCCTGTTCGACCGGCCGGTAGACGACGAGATCTTCAGCCAGCGCAACCTGCAGAGGCGATGAGCCCCAACCCCAGCGCGATAGTCCGCGCAACCTGGACCCGACGATGAACCACCACCTTCCCTGGGTCGCCGAGCGCGTGCGGCTGTTCCGCGACTCCGATGCCAACTTTGCTCGCTGGGCGCGAGGCTACGGCCCCATTGTGCACAACGACCAGACTCAACTGCGCGTGCACGATCTCGCGCAGGTGCTCGTTGCCGGCGGCAAGGCGGCCGACACGGCGAGCGTCTACCGCACGCTGTGGGCCGCGGACCGTCTCGCCGCGGCCGGCATGTGGCTGACCGTGCACATGACGTACGCCGACAAGGTCCATCCCGACGGGCGCGAGATGGTGTCCGAGGACTTCAAGGAAGCGCCCGAGGGCCATACCGGCGGCTCGCTGAACATCGTACCCGCCTATGTCGGTTATCTCGCCGCCAATGCGCTGACGGGCCTGACGCGCGGCTGGCTGATGGGGCAGGGGCATTGCGTGGCCGGCATCGATTCGGTCAACGCACCGCAGGAGGTCCGGCTGCAGGCCTGGTCACGCCTTGCGCGCGACC
This sequence comes from uncultured Piscinibacter sp., assembly GCA_964628175.1. Classification (GTDB taxonomy): domain Bacteria; phylum Pseudomonadota; class Gammaproteobacteria; order Burkholderiales; family Burkholderiaceae_C; genus Piscinibacter. The sequence goes on from CAZVLY010000517.1 coordinate 2,374, forward strand.
TGGAGCTGAACAAGCTGGCACGCACGACACAGGTGATCGGTCTGGCCGAGGTGCCCGCCATCGCCGGCCGAATCTTCGAAG
>CAZVLY010000518.1:0-2437 GCA_964628175.1 uncultured Piscinibacter sp.
ATGTCGGCATGCTTGCTCTCGCCCGGGCCGTTGACGATGCAGCCCATCACCGCGACCTTCATGGCCTCGACGCCGGGGTACCTGCCCTTCCACACCGGCATCTGCGCACGCAGGTAGTCGTCGATCTGCTTGGCCAGTTCCTGGAAGGTCGTGCTGGTGGTGCGGCCGCAGCCCGGGCAGGCGGTCACGCTGGGGTTGAACGAACGCAGGCCCAGCGACTGCAGGATCTCCAGCGCCACCACCACCTCCTGCGTTCGCGCCTCGCCGGGCTGCGGCGTGAGGCTGACGCGGATGGTGTCGCCGATGCCGTCCTGCAGCAGCAGCGCCAGCGCGGCGGTGGAGGCCACCGTGCCCTTGGTGCCCATGCCGGCCTCGGTCAGGCCCAGGTGCAGCGGGTAATCGCATCGCTTGGCCAGCGCGCGGTAGACGCTCACCAGGTCCTGCACGCCCGACATCTTGCAGGACAGGATGATCTGGTCGGGCCGCAGGCCGATCTCCTCGGCGCGGCGCGCCGATTCGACCGCCGACATGATGATCGCGCGGTACATGATCTGCTGCGGCTCGTACGGCTCGGGCAGCTTCGCGTTCTCGTCCATCAGCTGCGCGAGCAGTTCCTGGTCGAGGCTGCCCCAGTTGACGCCGATGCGCACCGGCTTGTCGAATTTCGCGGCCGCCTCGACCATCTGGGCGAACTGGCGGTCGCGCTTGTCGCCCTTGCCGACGTTGCCCGGGTTGATGCGGTACTTCGACAGCGCTTCGGCACAGGCCGGAAAGTCGGTCAGCAGGCGGTGGCCGTTGTAGTGGAAGTCGCCGATCAGCGGCACGTCGATGCCCATGCGGTCGAGCTGCTCGCGGATGTGCGGCACCGCTTCGGCCGCTTCGGGCGTGTTGACGGTGATGCGCACCATCTCCGAGCCGGCGATCGCCAGCTCCTTGACCTGGATGGCGGTGCCGATCGCGTCCACGGTGTCGGTGTTGGTCATCGACTGCACGCGCACCGGTGCGCCGCCGCCGATCGTCACGACGCGCGAGCCCCAGCGAACCTGCGCCTGGTGCGATCGGCGCTGCGCGGGACGTGCCGGTTCGATGAATTCGTCGAGAGGAATCCGCTGATCGCTCATCTCGGGCCTCGTCACTTCAGGTCCAGCCGGGCGACGTTGTCGCGCGTGAAACCGGCCAGCTCGATCGGCTTGCCGCGGAACGACAGCTGGGTCACGGCGGAGTTGCCGACGGTGACCTTCAGCGGCATCGCGCCGTCGACGCCCACCGCCTCGCCGGGCTGCAGCAGCCGCGAAAGCAGCGTCTGGCCGCGCCCGTCGAGCACCTCGACCCAGGACTCGCCGGACACCCGCAGCTGCAGCACACCGGCCATGCCGGCGGCGGGCGACGCGGGCGCACTCGCCGCTTCGTCCACGGCCGCGGGCGGCACCGAGTGCACCGTTTCGACGACGACGGACGCCGCCGGCGCGGGCGCTGCCGCCAGGGGCGCGGCGGCGGGGGCAGGCACCACGGCCGGCGCGCTGGCGAGGCGACCGGGCGCCGGGGCCGAAGCCGGCTGGGCCACGGGGACGGACAGCGTGCCGGGCGGCAGGAAATAGACGATGCCGGCGAGCACCAGGAAAAGCAGCGGCGCCCACACGGCCGGCGAGCCGAGCAGCGACCAGTCGCTGCCCTGGCTCATGCCCGGGCGCTCGCGGAACGGCGCGTTGATGCCCTCGCCCACCTGCTCGAGCCGATGCCCCGGCGGCGGCGGCAGCAGCGCGAGCACCGGCGCCGGATCGATCTTCAGCGTGCGGCAGACGGTCTGCGCCAGCGCACGGGTGAAGGTGGCGTCGGGCAGTTCGTCGAGGCGGTCGTTCTCGAGCGCCTCGAGCTTGCGCGGCGTCACCTTGATCGCGGTGGCCAGCACGGCGATGTGCATGCCCTGCGCCTGGCGGGCCTGGCGCAGCAGGCTGCCGGCCGTGGCCGCGGGCGGCGTCGGAAGCGCGGTGTCGGGCGTGTCACTCATTGAATTGCCCTCGTTCGAGGGCCACGGCTTCGCGCGATTCGCGGTAGCGGGCGCGCAGCTGCGCGCCCAGCTCGTTCACGCCGTTCTGGTTGCCCAGCTTGTGTTCGATGCGCACCGCGAGCCACAGCGTCTGCGCGCTGATGTAGTTCGGGTTGTTGTTGACGCGGCGGATGTGGAAGCGCGCGCGCTCGGGTTCGCCGCGGCGCAGCAGCACCTCGGCCAGGTTGACCGAGGTCGACGGGTTTCCCGGGTCGACCTGGAACGAGCGCATCAGCGCCTTTTCGGCCTCCTCGAGCTGGCCGGCAGAGGCGTGGCAGACTCCCTGGGTGAGCAAGAGGCGTCCGGTGTCACGGCGCTGCGGGATGGTCAGAGCCTGCGTGAACTGCGCGCTGGCCTCGCCGTAACGCTTGCGCTGGCACAGGAACCAGC
>CAZVLY010000519.1:0-2434 GCA_964628175.1 uncultured Piscinibacter sp.
GGCCGACCACCATGCCCCAGGTGCCGCCGGAGAAGCGCCCGTCGGTGATCAGGCCAACCGATTCGCCCAGCCCCTGGCCGATCAGCGCGCCGGTGGGCGCCAGCATTTCCGGCATGCCGGGGCCGCCTTTCGGGCCGAGGTAGCGCAGCACCATCACGTCGCCGGCGACGATCTTGTTCGCCATGATGGCGGCCAGCGCCGACTGCTCGTCGTCGAACACCCGCGCCGGGCCGGTGATGGTCGGGTTCTTCAGGCCGGTGATCTTGGCCACGCAGCCCTCGGGCGACAGGTTGCCGCGCAGGATGGCCAGGTGGCCCTGCTCGTACATGGGCTTGTCGATGGGGCGGATGACGTCCTGGTCGGCACGCGGCACGTCGGGCACCCCGGCCAGCGATTCCGCGATGGTCTGGCCGGTGATCGTCATGCAGTCGCCGTGCAGCAGCCCGGCCTTGAGCAGCACCTTCATGACCTGCGGGATGCCGCCGGCCTTGTGCAGGTCGACGGCAAGGTAGCGGCCGCTGGGCTTGAGGTCGCAGATCACCGGGGTGCGCTGGCGCACGCGCTCGAAGTCGTCGATCGTCCACTCGACACCGGCCGCGTGGGCGATGGCCAGGAAGTGCAGCACCGCGTTGGTGGAGCCGCCGGTGGCCATGATCACCGCCACGGCGTTCTCGATCGCCTTCTTGGTGACGATGTCGCGCGGCTTCAGGTCCTTCTTGATCGCCTCGACCAGCACGCGTGCCGACTCCTTCGCCGAGTTCGTCTTCTCCTCGTGCGGGTTGGCCATGGTCGACGAATAGGGCAGCGACAGGCCGAGTGCCTCGAAGGCCGAACTCATCGTGTTGGCGGTGTACATGCCGCCGCACGACCCGGGGCCGGGGATGGCACGGCGCTCGATCTGGCAGAAGTCCTCTTCGCTCATCTTGCCGGCGCTGAACTGGCCGACGGCCTCGAACACGCTGACGATGTTCAGGTCCTGGCCCTTGTAGTGGCCGGGCAGGATGGTGCCGCCGTAGACGTAGATCGCCGGCACGTTGGCGCGCAGCATGCCCATCATGCCGCCGGGCATGTTCTTGTCGCAGCCGCCGACGACGACCACGCCGTCCATCCACTGGCCGCCGACGCAGGTCTCGATGCAGTCGGCGATGACCTCGCGCGACACCAGGCTGTACTTCATGCCTTCGGTGCCCATCGCCATGCCGTCGCTGATGGTCGGCGTGCCGAAGATCTGCGCGTTGCCGCCGGCGGCCTCGATGCCTTCGACGGCGGCGTCGGCCAGCTTCTGCAGGCCCGAGTTGCAGGGCGTGATCGTCGAGTGGCCGTTGGCCACGCCGATCATCGGCTTCTTGAAGTCGCCTTCTTCGTAGCCCAGCGCGTAGTACATCGAGCGATTCGGCGCGCGGGCCGTGCCCTCGGTGATGTTGGCGGAACGGCGGTTGATCTTCATGGACACACTCCTTCGGCTGGGAGCCGAAGTATCGGCCCGTCGCAGCCGTGCGTCCAATCGATCTGAAGTGCCGTATTGATATGCTGTGCATATGAAAGACCCCGACAGTCCGGCGCCGGAGATCGAGCTGCGCCTGTGGCGGCAGTTCCTTGCGGTGGCCGAGGCGCTGCACTTCGGCCGCGCTGCGCAGCGCCTGCACATGACGCAGCCGCCACTGACGCAGGCGATCCAGCAGCTCGAGCGGCGGCTGGGCACGGCGCTGTTCGAACGCACGCGGCGCAGCGTCGTGCTGACGCCGGCGGGCACCGCACTGGTGGAGCCGGTCCGGCAGCTGCTGCAGCAGGCCGCCGCTCTGGGCGTGCGCGCGCGCGACGCCGCCGGCGGCGAGGTCGGGCGCATCCGCCTCGGCTTCGTCTCGACCGTCGGCTTCGGGCCGCTGCCGGCCTGGCTGCGCGCCTTCCGCGAGGCGCACCCGGGCATCGCGATGGAGCTGCGCGAGGCCACCGGCGACGTGCAGTTCGAGGCCTTCGCGCAGCGCGAGCTGGATGCCGGTTTCGTGCTCCACGCGCCGGGCATCGCGCCGCCACCGCCGCTGCAGCGGCTGTCGCTGGGCATCGAGCCGATGGTGCTGGTGCTGCCCGAATCGGCGCCGAAGCGGCCGGGCGCGGCGCACCTGCTGCGCGAGCCGCTGGTGATCTTCCCGCGCGGCATCGCGCCCTCGCTGTACGACGCGGTGCTGGCCTTCTATCACCGCCACGGCGCCACGCCGGTGATCGCGCAGGAGGCGATCCAGATGCAGACCATCGTCAACCTGGTGTCGGCCGGCCTCGGGCTCGCGCTGGTGCCGGAATCGATGCGCCTGCTGCAGCGGCCGGGCGTGGCCTATCGCAGCCTGCCGGCGGCCCTTGCCGAGGGTGCGCCACGCTGCGAGACGAGCTTGCTCTGGCGGCCCGATGCCGCGCCGGCGGTGCTGCGCTTCGTGGCCTT
>CAZVLY010000520.1:0-2434 GCA_964628175.1 uncultured Piscinibacter sp.
TCGTGCAGGGCAAGAACCTCTTTCCCGAGGAAGTCGAGCAGGTACTGGCCGCGCATCCGGCAGTCACATCCGTGTCCGTCCAGGCCACTGAAGACGCCGTGAGGGGCGTGTCCACCGTGGCCGTGCTGGAACTGGCGCAGGCGGTCGATCGCCGGACGCTGGTCGCCTGGTGCCGCGAGCGCCTTGAAGCGTACAAGGCGCCGCGTCGCTTCCATGCCTGTGAGACGCCGTGGCCTCGCACCGGCAGCGGCAAGACCGACCACGCAGCGATCGCTCGCCTCCTGGCGGCGCATCCGGACGGGCCAGACGGCTGGTCGCTCCTGCCCTGGGAACGGCGGTGAGCGTCCCGGACGCTCCGCCCGTCGTTCTAGCATGGGCTCGCAGCGCCGTGGTGCCGCGCAACGGTAGCCTGCGCCACCTGGCCGCGCACGAGATCGCGGCACCGGTCGTCGGTGCACTGCTGGCGCGATCGAACATCGCCGCCGCCGCGGTGCGGGGTGTCGTCTGCGGCAATGCACTGGGCGCCGGCGGCAATCCCGCCCGGATGGTCGCACTGGCGAGCGCTTTGCCCGACGCCACAACGGCGCTGTCGATCGACACCCAGTGCTGCGCCGGCCTCGATGCGGTGGCGACCGCCGCGGCCCTGATCGCCGTGGGCCAGGCCGACGTGCTGATCGCTGGCGGTACGGAGGCCTGGAGCCGCGCGCCGATCCGGCTGCATCGCCCGCAGGTGGCTGACGCGTCGCCTATATCCTTCGAACGGCCGGCTTTTGCGCCCGACCCGGCACGCGACCCCGACCTCGCCGAAGCAGCCGCGCGCTATGCCGCGCAGTCCGGCCATGCGCGCAGCGCACAGGATGCCTACGCGATCGTGAGCCACGCCCGGACGGTCGCGGGCCGCGCGGTGCTGGCATCGGAGATCGTCCCGATCGGCGGCGCCACCCACGACCGCCACGCCCGCGTCCTGACCGCGGACCGTGCGGCGAGGATGCCGGTAGTCGCCGCCTCGCATGTCGGGATCGCCGAAGAAGCCGCGCAGGACACGTCGGTCAGCCACCTCGCCGTGTCGCCGCAAGCCGACGGCGCGGCCTTCGTGCTGATGGCCTCGCCACGGGCCGCCGCAGCGCTTGGCGCCACCGTGCACTTCCGCTGGCGTGGGGCGCGTTCCCTGGGCGTTGGCCCGGAGATGCCGCTCGAGGGCGCGAGCCGCGCCGCCATCGCCCTGCTCGACCACTGCGGGACGCCGGCGACCTTGCTGTGGGGCGTGGAACTTCACGATGCTTTCGCGACGCAAGGCTTGGCTTTCACAGAGATGCTGGGCCTTCCGGCAGAGCGGCTGAACCGGCTCGGTGGCGGCCTCGCCCGCGGCCATCCGATCGGTGCCTCCGGCGCAATCGGCCTGGTGCGCCTGCTGGCGGACATGGCGCGGGACGCCCCACCCGGCGCGTTGGGACTGACGGCGATCGCCGCCGCCGGGGGCTTGGGCTCCGCCGCGCTGGTGGAGCGGCTGTAGCGGCGGGTGGACGCGGGGCTGCCGCCGCGCCGGTGCCGCGATGCGGCCAAAGGCTAGCGGATCACGCGCAGGTAGTCCTCGACATCACGACGCGAGGTGCGCACCGCGTTCTCCGGCGCGGAAGGATCGGCGTGGCCAATGGCCAAGCCGCACACGACCGACTGGCCGGAGGGGAGCCCCAGCACGTCGCGGACGACCTGCGGGTAGGACGCCAGCGCGCCGATGGCGCAACTGCCCAGGCCACGGGCCGTCGCACCGAGCATGACCCCGTACAGGCACATGCCGAGGTCCATGTAGCACCCGCTGCCCATGCGGGCATCGATCGTGACCACCAGCGCGACCGGCGCATCGAAGAACCGGAAGTTGCGCTCGAACTGGGCCTGGCGGGCGGCACGGTCCTCCCGCTCCGCCCCGAGCGCGCCGTACAGCGCCTGCGCCGCCGCCACCTGACGACGGCGCAGGGTCATCGGCATGGGCACGGGGAAGTAGCTGTAGTCCTCCCGCGCCGGGACCTCGGCCCGATAGGCCTGGATCATCGCCACCGACAGGGCCTCGCGCGCCGAACCATCGACCCGCACGAACTCGCCAGGCTGAAGGTTCGCACCACTTGGCGCACGGCGCGCTTCAGTGAGCATCGCGGCAACTACGTCGTCGGCGACGCCGTCGGGCTTGAAGCGCCGTGTCGACACACGATTGAACGCGAGTTGCGTCCACTGCAGCTGCTCAGCCGAGGACGCGCCCAGGCGGCCGAGCATCGGGTTGCCCGCCGCGCAAGTCGTCTGCATAGGTCGGCTTGTCCCCGGCGTTCGAGCGAGCAGATCAGAAGCGATGCCGCATTCCGACGTTCATCACCAGCGTGGTCGCACCCTGGACCGGCTGGGCCCCCAGCAGGCTGACGACGAAATCGGCATTCCGCTCGGC
>CAZVLY010000521.1:0-2434 GCA_964628175.1 uncultured Piscinibacter sp.
TACCGCGACTTCGGCTCGCTGGTCTCGCTGGGCGAGTACAGCACGGTGGGCAACATGATGGGCGGGCTCATCGGCGGCAGCCTGATGGTCGAGGGCCTGTTCGCGCGCACGATGTACCTGTCGCTCTACAAGATGCACGAGTTGGCGCTGCATGGCTTCGCCAAGGTCGCCCTCGACACACTGGCGCGCCTGATCGTTCGGCGCACCGAACCGCATGTGAAGCTGCACTGAGGAGGGACCATGACTGCTCCCACCCCCGACCCTTCGAAGTGGCTGACCGACCTGCTGGCAGGCCAGCAGGAGTTGTTTCGCATTCTCGGCGGCGGCGCCGACCCGGCAGGTTCCGGCGAGGCTCCGCCCCCGCTGGCCCTGCCATTCATGTCGCCCTGGATGGAAGGCACCAAGGCGCTGCTGGCCTGGCAGCAGCAGGCGAGCAGCTGGTGGACCGGCGCGCTGGCCGGATCGGGGGTGGGCGCGCAAGTGCCGGCCGCCGATCGTCGCTTCGCAGGCGAGGCCTGGCGCAACGATCCGCGCTTCGACGGGCTGACGCAAACCTACCTCGGCCTGTCGGACATGGTGCGAAAGAACCTGGACGCCGCGCCGCTGGAAGGACGCAGCAAGGCGCAGTGGGGTTTCGTGCTGCGTCAGGTCGTCGATGCGCTGAGCCCGGCCAACTGCCTGGCCACCAACCCCGAGGCGCTGCAGACCGCGCTGGACAGCGGCGGCGCGAGCCTGGTCGAAGGCATGCGCCTGTTCGTGCAGGACTTCGCCCGCGGCCGCGTGTCGATGACCGACGACACTGCGTTCGAGGTCGGGCGCAACGTCGCGACCACGCCGGGCAGCGTGGTGTTCGAGAACGACCTGATCCAGCTGATCCAGTACGCGCCGACGACCGCCAAGGTGCACGAGCGGCCGCTGCTGATCGTGCCGCCCTGCATCAACAAGTACTACATCCTCGACCTGCAGCCCGACAACTCGCTGGTCGCCCACGCGGTGGCGCAGGGCCACGCGGTGTTCCTGGTCTCGTGGCGCAACGCCGGGCCGGAGCAAGGGAATCTGGGTTGGGACGACTACCTCGAGCAGGGCGTCATGCAGGCCATCGACGTTGCGCTGGCGATCAGCGGTGCCGACCGCGCCAACACGCTGGGCTTCTGCATCGGCGGCACGCTGCTGGCCAGTGCGCTGGCGGTGCTCGCGGCGCGCGGCGAGGACAAGGCCGCCAGCCTGACCTTGCTGACGACGATGCTCGACTTCAGCAACACCGGCGAGCTCGGCCTGATGGTCAGTGAGCAGGCGGTGGCCGCCCGTGAGGCCAGCATCGGCCGCGGCGGCCTGCTCAAGGGCAGCGAACTGGCCCAGGTCTTCGCCGCGCTGCGCGCCAACGACCTGATCTGGCCCTATGTCGTCAACGGCTACCTGAAGGGCAAGGCGCCGCCAGCCTTCGACCTGCTGTTCTGGAACGGCGACGACACCAACTTGCCGGGCCCGATGTACTGCTGGTACCTGCGCAACACCTACCTCGAGAACAAGCTGCGCGAGCCGGGCGGCACGGTGCAGTGCGGTGTGCCGGTGGATCTGGGGCAGATCACGGTTCCCGCCTTCGTCTACGCCTCGCGCGAGGACCACATCGTGCCCTGGCAGACCGCCTACGCGAGCACCCGGCTGCTCGGCGGCGACGTGCGCTTCGTGCTCGGCGCCAGCGGCCACATCGCCGGGGTCATCAACCCGCCGGCCAAGAAGAAGCGCAACCACTGGATCGGCAAGCCGGCCGCCGACGCCGAGCGCTGGCTTGAACGCGCCGAGGACGTGCCGGGCAGCTGGTGGCCCGCGTGGATGGACTGGCTGGGCGAACACGCCGGCTGCCTGGTCGCCGCACCCAAGTCCGCGGGTTCACGCAAGCACAAGCCGATCGAACCGGCGCCCGGCCGCTACGTCAAGACCAAGGCGCCGTAGCCGCCCCCCAACCCTACCCTCGAAGGAGCCATCACCATGCAAGATATCGTCATCGTCTCCGCGGCGCGCACCGCGGTCGGCAAGTTCGGCGGCTCGATCGCCAACATTGCGGCCACCGACCTCGGCGCGATCGTCATCCGCGAGGCCATCGCACGCGCCAGGCTCGATCCGGCGCAGGTCGGCGAGGTCATCATGGGCCAGGTGCTGGCCGCGGGCGCCGGTCAGAACCCGGCGCGCCAGGCGTCGATGAAGTCCGGCGTGCCGAAGGAGACCCCGGCGCTGACGATCAACGCGGTCTGCGGCTCGGGCCTGAAGGCCGTGATGCTGGCTGCGCAGGCCGTGGCTTGGGGCGACAGCGAAATCGTGATCGCCGGTGGTCAGGAAAACATGAGCGCCAGCCCACACGTCTTGAATGGCAGCCGCGACGGCCAGCGCATGGGCGACTGGAAGATGACCGACACCATGATCGTGGACGGCCTGT
>CAZVLY010000522.1:0-2428 GCA_964628175.1 uncultured Piscinibacter sp.
GGCGCACGAAGTCGTACTCCATGTCGCGCAGGCGCCCGGCCTGCCGGAGGTCCGCGAAACGCGCCTGGAACAGGGCCCGGCTGTCGGCGCTCATGAAGTCGGTGATGGGGCAGCCGACGAACTCGTCGCGTTCATAGCCCAGCAGGGCCAGCTCGGTCGCGTTGACCTCGACGACCGTGCCGTCCTCGCTCAGCGAGTGGTAGCCGCAGGGCGCGCGGTCGTACAGGTCGGCGATGGCGGCGGCGCGTTGCGCGAGCGTGGCATTGGCAGCCTCCAGCTGGGCCGTGCGCTGCGCCACCAGCGCCTCGAGTTCGGCCTGCTGGCGCTCCAGCGCGCGGCTGGCCTCCTTCTGCACCGAGATGTCCGAGGCCATGCCGAGGAAATGCGGCACACCGGCGAGCTCGATGCGTGCGCCGGAGAAGGCGATGTCGACGAAGTCGCCGGACTTCCGGCGGTAACGCAGTTCCAGGTTGCGCACCGGCCCGTGCTGGCGAAGCGCCTGCAGCACGCGCTGGCGATCGCCGGCATCGGCCCACAGCTGCATCTCCTGGTCGGTGCGGCCGAGAAGCTCTTCCCGCGTGTAGCCGAGCAGCGCTTCCAGGGCCGGATTGACGTCGACGATCCGTGCATCGGACATGCGGCTGATCGCGATCGCCGCCGGGCTGGTGCGGAACACGGTCGCGAAGCGTTCGCCGAGTTCACGCAGGCCACGCTCGGCGTGCACGCGCTGGCTGACGTCCTCGGTCGAGATGATGATGCCGCCCATTTCGCCGTCTTCGTCGGTCCAGGGCACGAGAGTCCTGCGCAGCCAGAGCTCCCTGCCGTCTTCGCGTACCCAGCGCTCGGCCTCCTGCGTCAGCCGCTCGCCGGACAGGCCGCGGCGGTGCGCCTCGCGCCATTCGGGCGGAATGTCCGGGTTCACCTGGTAGTGGTTGCAGCCGACCAGGTCGGCGTGACCGCGCCCGTAGATCGCGATCCACTCCTGACTGGTGGCCAGGTAGTTCATCTCGCGGTCGAACATCGCGATGCAGTGCGGCGCCTGGCGGATGAAGGTCGTCAGTTGGACCCGCGACTTGCGCAGGTTCTCCTCGGCCAGGCGGCGTGCCGTGATGTCGCGGTGCACGCCGAGCAGTCCGAGCAGCGTGCCGTCTTCGCCGAGCACGCGCAAGCCCACCGATTCGGTCCAGAACACGCTGCCGTCGCGCCGGCGGTAGCACATCTCGTGCAGGCCGGCCACGTCGCCGCCGGTGCCGTCATGGAAGTGGCTGTGGGCCGGCGCGGCGAAATCCTGCGGGTCGGCGTACAGGAACTCGGTGTTGCGACCGATCGCCTCTTCCGCCGTGTAGCCGAACTGCGCCGTGAAAGCGGCATTCACCAGCCGGATGCGGCGCTGCGGGTCGGTCAGCACCAGGGCGTCGGGCAGGCCCTCGAACATCGCCCGGAAGGTCGCCTCGCTGCGCCGCATCGCGCCCAGGGCGTCCTCGCGCTCGTGCTCCAGGTCGTGCAACTGCCGGCGCACCTGGGCCACTTCAGCGATCTGTACCGAGGCGGGCCGGGCGTCGGCCGGCGGCGCCGGATCGGCCAGCGAGGCCACCGAGCGCGACAGGCTGCGGCTGGCCAGCGAGCCGGCCAGCAGCCCGGTGGCCGTGGCGGCCAGCGTGGCGAGCGCGAGCCAGCCGGCGGCGACCCCGACTTCGAGCCACAGCACCTGGCGCGAGATCGTCACTGCCACCGTCCATGGTGCGACGGCCGACTCCACCACGTGCCGGTCGCCGGACCCGGGCTCGGCCAGGGCGGCTTCGGTGGCGGCGCCCTCGGGGCGCAGCGCAATCGGCCGCCGGGTGCTGTCGAGCACGACGGCCGACCAGCCCGTAGGCACGGCCGCCCGGTCGACCGCCTGCTGCATGCGGCGCGTCTCGGTGGTGCTCAGCAGCGCGCCGACGATCCGGCTGTCGCGGCGCACCGGCACGGCAATGGCGATCAGCGGCACCGGGTTCACGTTGCCGACCACGACGTCGCCCACGGCCGGCTTGCCGGTCGTCAGCGCCGTGGGCAGGGCGGCTCGGCCCGCCGGTCGCGGCAGGACGGGCAGCGGGCTGCCGACCGGCCGGCCCGAATGCAGCAGCATCTGGCCCTGCAGATCGGTCAGGATGACGTCGTTGCCGAAGATCTCGCGGAACGACTGGGCCTGGCGGTGGAAAGCCTCGAGTCGCGCCGTGTCCTCGAGCAGGGGCGAGGTCGCCAGGATGGACAACGCGGCGATGCGCAGGTTCAGCTGGTCATCGATCTGTTCCAACACCTGCACGGCCAGGTGTTGGGCCTCGGCTTCGTGGCGCTGCTGCGAATCGCGCACGCGGGTGACGGCCAGCACCGTGGCCAGCAGCACCACGGGCAGCATGCACCACCAGACGAGCCGCCGCAGATAGGC
>CAZVLY010000523.1:0-265 GCA_964628175.1 uncultured Piscinibacter sp.
AAATATGCTTCGTCGCGCCAGGTCGATCATTTGATCGCGCAGCAACAATGCAGGTGACCCGCGAATGTCTGCTCTTGCCAGTTTGCATGACCGCAAAGGGGCGATTTCCGCGAAGGGTTAGCGTCGTCGGAGTAAGTGGCGACGTCTAAGTCCCAGTGGCTGCTCCCAGCGTGCGCCGTGATAAGGCGGCGCTTTCCAGTGGGTGAAAGCCCCACCCGGCAACCCGCTCCAGCCGGAAGCACCCGGAGCAACTATGGAGGTAACG
>CAZVLY010000523.1:275-2428 GCA_964628175.1 uncultured Piscinibacter sp.
ACCCGCCCATTGGGCGCGGCAGTTGGGGACTTTCTCGACAGGCCTTCAGATCACGGGGGCTTGGCATACAGTCGTCCATTTGCCTCCGCAGTCCTAGGCGTAGCCATACTCGTGTGCATCGTCTTGTTGCCGCAGCGCGCCGGGCGGCACCCAGGCTGAAAGGCGTGGGTCGGCGCGAAGTGGCGCGCAGCAGACGCAAACACGGATTGTCGCAACACCAAATGTCGGCATTCGGCGTGCGCCGTGCAAAGGCGGCGCTTTCCAGTGGGTGCAAGCCCCACCCGGCGAAATGCTCCAGCCGGAAGCAACCGGAGCAACTATGGAGGTAACGAAATGGTTGAAGCCTTTGGGTAAAGCGTGTCACAAATTGGTGACAGCGCGAGTGTGCGGGCCGTAACGTGAGTGAACGCTGAGCAAGCCTCGAAAAGGCCGATGCGCAGGCCGACCCGTCCGCTGTATCGGGGAAGGCTGTTATGGCTGGGAAGCAAGAGCGAAGCAGGGACCCAGTCACTGCGCCGGGGTAGTGGCGACAGCACGTACACAAGGAAAGCGCGCGCAACACGGGAAGCCCCATGGCGTGGTCGGCGACGACCAACCGGAGGCCGGTGACGGCAGGCCGGGCGCGATGGGGTGACGGAGAGGTTCGTAGTACCGACGAAGCCGGGCAATGCTGGTGGAGGGAAGGGACCTCAGTTCAAGACAGACGCAACAAGTAGGGAGGGACGGGAGATTGGGCAACCTATCAACTCCGAATAAAGTTCAGAAACTACAGATGGCGTTACACGCGAAAGCGAAGTCGTCACCCGACTACCGCTTCCACGCGCTGTACGACAAGATATATCGCGAAGACATTCTGGCGTTCGCCTATGCTCAATGCCGTGCCAACAAGGGCGCACCGGGTGTGGACGGGCAGGACTTTGCGGATATCGAAGCGTATGGCGTGGAGCGATGGCTAGGTGAACTGACGCTTGCGCTCAGAGAAGAGACTTACCGACCGGCGCCGATCAGGCGCGTGTTTATCCCGAAAGCCAATGGAAAACTCAGGCCACTGGGTATTTCAACCCTGCGGGATCGGGTAAGCATGACGGCAGCAATGCTGGTGCTCGAACCGATCTTTGAAGCCGATCTTCCCGCTGAGCAGTACGCCTACCGACCGGGCCGCAATGCCCAGCAGGCGGTGGTTGAGGTGGGAGATAGTCTGTACCGCGGCCAAACCGACGTCGTTGACGCCGACCTCGCGGACTACTTTGGCAGCATTCCGCACGCTGAACTGATGCGCTCGCTCGCGCGACGCATCGTGGATCGACGTGTGCTGCATCTGATCAAGATGTGGCTGGAGTGCGCTGTCGAAGAGACCGACGACCGGGGCCGGAAAACGCGCACGACGGTGGCCAAGGACAGCGGACGCGGTATCCCGCAAGGCTCGCCGCTATCACCGCTGCTGTCGAATCTGTACATGCGGCGGTTTGTGCTGGCGTGGAAGAAACGGGGGCTGGAGAAAAGCCTTGGCAGTCGCATCGTCACCTACGCGGACGATCTCGTGATCCTGTGCAAACACGGCAAGGCGGAAGAAGCCTTGCAGCAAATGCGCGAGATCATGGCGATCCTGAAGTTGTCGGTGAACGAGGAGAAGACACGCCTCTGCAAGGCACCGGACGAGGAGTTCGACTTTCTGGGTTTTACGTTTGGGCGGCGGTACTCGGCGACGACGGGCAAGGCACGTATTGCACTGTGGCCGGCCAAGAAGAGTATCCGGCGCATGATCGAGAAGATTCATGCGCTGACCGCATGGTCAACGACATGGCAAGAGACCACGAAGCTGGTGGCGTTGTTGAACCGGACGCTGCGGGGATGGGCAAACTACTTCAGTGTAGGGACCGTAACCCGTGCGTACCGGGCGCTCGACAGCTACACAGCAACGCGGTTGCGTCGGTGGTTGCGTACCAAGCACAAAGTCAGGCGACGCCGGGGCGGGAGCTATCCCCTCTCGCACCTATACGGCCACTACGGGCTGATTCGACTGAGTGCTCGGGGACGTGGTCCAGCGTGGGCGAAGGCGTGAGTTCTTGTCCGAGAGCCGGATGCGGGAAATCTGCACGTCCGGTTCGATGAGCGGGATGTGGAAACGGGGTTATGGCCTGGTTACTTGGGCA
>CAZVLY010000524.1:0-2427 GCA_964628175.1 uncultured Piscinibacter sp.
ACGTTGCGGAAGTCGGCCTTGCGCCCGTTGTTGTCGGTCAGCGTGCCGTGGTCCATCACCTGCAGCAGCACGTTGAAGATGTCGGGGTGCGCTTTTTCGATTTCGTCGAGCAGCAGCACGCAATGGGGCTTCTTGGTGATGGCCTCGGTCAACAGCCCGCCCTGGTCGAAACCCACGTAGCCCGGAGGCGCGCCGATCAGGCGGCTCACGGCATGGCGCTCCATGTACTCCGACATGTCGAAGCGGATCAGCTCGATGCCCAGGATGTAGGCCAGCTGGCGCGCCACCTCGGTCTTGCCGACGCCGGTGGGGCCGCTGAACAGGAACGAGCCGATCGGCTTGTCCGGCTTGCCCAGGCCGGAGCGTGCCATCTTGATGGCCGCGGCCAGCGCCTCGATGGCCGGCTCCTGGCCGAACACCACGCTGTTGAGGTCGCGGTCCAGGCTCTTGAGCTTGCCGCGGTCGTCGCTGGACACGCTGGCCGGCGGGATGCGGGCGATCTTCGCCACGATGTCTTCCACCTCGGCGCGCGTGATGGTCTTCTTCTGCTTGCTCTTGGGCAGGATGCGCTGCGCCGCGCCCGCTTCGTCGATCACGTCGATCGCCTTGTCGGGCAGGTGCCGATCGTTGATGTACTTGGCCGACAGCTCGGCGGCCGCCTGCAGGGCCCCCAGCGCGTACTTGACGCTGTGGTGCTCCTCGAAGCGGGACTTCAGGCCCTTGAGGATCTCGATGGTCTGCTCGACGGACGGCTCGACCACGTCGATCTTCTGGAACCGCCGCGACAGGGCCGCGTCCTTCTCGAAGATGCCGCGGTACTCGGTGAACGTGGTGGCGCCGATGCACTTCATGGCACCCGAACTGAGCGCCGGCTTGAGCAGGTTGCTCGCGTCCAGCGTGCCGCCCGAGGCGGCGCCGGCGCCGATCAGCGTGTGGATCTCGTCGATGAACAGGATCGCGTTCGGCTGGTCCTTCAGGTGCTTGAGCACGCCCTTCAGGCGCTGCTCGAAGTCACCGCGGTACTTGGTGCCGGCCAGCAGCGCGCCCATGTCGAGCGCGTAGACGACGGAGTTGGCGAGAACCTCGGGCACGTCGTTCTGCGTGATGCGCCAAGCCAGGCCTTCGGCGATGGCGGTCTTGCCGACACCGGCCTCGCCGACCAGCAGCGGATTGTTCTTGCGGCGGCGGCACAGGATCTGGATGACCCGCTCGACCTCATGCTCGCGGCCGATCAGCGGGTCGATCTTGCCTTCGCGCGCGAGCTGGTTGAGGTTCTGCGTGAACTGGTCGATCGGCGAGCCCTTGCCCTCGCCCTCTTCCTTCTCGGTCTCGGCGCTGCTGCCGTTGTTCTCGCTGGACTTGGTGGGCTCCGGCGGATCGCTCTTCTTGATGCCGTGGGCGATGAAGTTCACCACGTCAAGCCGCGTCACGCCCTGCTGGTGCAGGTAGTAGACGGCGTGCGAGTCCTTCTCGCCGAAGATGGCCACCAGCACGTTGGCGCCGGTGACTTCCTTCTTGCCATTGCCCGTGGACTGCACGTGCATGATGGCGCGCTGGATCACGCGCTGGAAGCCCAGCGTGGGCTGCGTGTCGACCTCGTCGGAGCCGCCCACCGTGGGCGTGTTCTCCTTGATGAAGCCGGCCAGGCTCTTGCGCAGGTCGTCCACGTTGGCCGAGCAGGCGCGCAGCACCTCCGCGGCGGAAGGGTTGTCGAGCAGAGCCATCAACAGGTGTTCCACCGTGATGAACTCATGACGCTGCTGGCGCGCTTCGACGAACGCCATGTGCAGGCTGACTTCGAGTTCCTGGGCAATCATGCGGCCTCCATAATGCACTGCAACGGGTGGCCACCGCGCCTTGCGGCAGCCAACACCAGTTCAACCTTGGTCGCGGCGACATCTTTGGAATAGACGCCGCAGACGCCTCGCCCCTCATGATGAATCTTCAACATGATCTGGGTCGCGGTTTCGAGGTCGCGTTTGAAGTATTCCTGCAAAACCATCACGACGAACTCCATGGGCGTGTAGTCGTCGTTCAGGAGCACCACCTGGTACATGCGCGGCGGCTTCGTCCTTGCCGTGCGCCGCTCGACGACGACCGCCCCTTGCCCGTCGTCGGGCACGCCACCCTTGCCGGGCGGCATGGGCGGTGTCGGAGGTGTTTCGTCGGGCATGAAAACATTCTATCGAGTTGACGGGCAACCCACCCATGGCATTGGATATTGCGCCATGCGCGAGGATCACAAGTGCACGGAAAAGAATGGCAAGGCGGGCCTGTTTCCGCGCCGGGTCCATCGACCGCGGCATGTGGCTTCCTTGACACGCTGGGACGCGCGGTCGAGAATTCCCTTCTGTCTCGGAGGAGAAACGACATGCCCACCGGCACCGTGAAATGGTTCAACGACGCGAAGGGTTTCGGGTTCATCGA
>CAZVLY010000525.1:0-2405 GCA_964628175.1 uncultured Piscinibacter sp.
AGCGCTCGTCCTCGGGGTGCACCATCAGCGCGACGTCGCCGAGCATGGTCTCGGGGCGCGTCGTCGCGACGACGAGCTGCCCGGAACCGTCGCTCAGCGGGTAGGCGATGTGCCACAGCGAGCCGTCTTCCTCCTCGCTCTCGACCTCGAGGTCGGAGACGGCCGACATCAGCACCGGGTCCCAGTTGACCAGGCGCTTGCCGCGGTAGATCAGGCCTTCCTCGAACAGGCGCACGAAGGTGTCGGTGACGACGGTCGAGAGCTTCTCGTCCATCGTGAAGTACTCGTGCTCCCAGCTCACGCTGTCGCCCATGCGGCGCATCTGGCGCGTGATGGTCGCGCCCGAGCTGTGCTTCCAGTCCCACACGTGCTTCAGGAAGGTCTCGCGGCCGAGGTCGTGGCGGCTGATGCCGGCCTCCTGCAGCTGGCGCTCGACGACGATCTGCGTGGCGATGCCGGCGTGGTCGGTGCCCGGCACCCACAGCGTGTTGAAGCCGCGCATGCGGTGGTAGCGCGTCAACGAGTCCATGATGGTCTGGTTGAACGCGTGGCCCATGTGCAGCGTGCCCGTCACGTTCGGTGGCGGCAGCTGGATGGAGAACGAGGGCCGGGACGTATCCAGGCTGGGGCGGTAGGCGCCGGTCTTCTCCCACAGCGGGCCCCAGTGGGCTTCGATGGCGGCGGGTTCGAAGGATTTCGCGAGTTCGGTCATGGCGCAGGCGCGCACGGCCGGGGGCCGTGAAACAGAGTGCAAGGCGGGGAGGCCTCGATTGTAGGTGGTGGTGCCGGGCTGCTATGGTGCGCCGGCGTGCATGGAAGCGAGGACGCGAGGATGTCGGTCGAACGAGCCTGGAAGTGGACGGCGATGGCCGCGGCGGTGGTGCTGCTCGCGGCCTGTGGCGGGGGAGGTGGGGGTGCCCCGGCCGGCAGCGCGAGCTGCGACCTGGCCAGCCAGAAGGACTGGCTGCGCGGCTACATGCTCGACTGGTACTACTGGAGCGGCAGCTCGCCCAATCCGGAGCCGGCCGGCTATGCCACGCTGGATGCCTACTTCGATGCGCTGATGTACACGAACTATCCCGGCCCGCGCGGGCCGGTCGATCCGTGGAGCGGCTACGTCGACAGCGTGACGTACAAGCGTTTCTTCGCCGAGGGCCGGGCGATGGACTACGGCATCTTCGTCAATGGCCTGGAGGGCCAGTTGCCGCTGCGCATCCGCATGGTCGAGCCGAATTCGCCGGCGGCGCTGGCCGGGCTGATCCGCGGTGACGTCATCAAGGCGATCGACGGCGTGGCGGATGCCGCGCT
This sequence comes from uncultured Piscinibacter sp., assembly GCA_964628175.1. Taxonomy (GTDB): domain Bacteria; phylum Pseudomonadota; class Gammaproteobacteria; order Burkholderiales; family Burkholderiaceae_C; genus Piscinibacter. Next base: position 1,309 of record CAZVLY010000525.1, read on the forward strand.
GATCGCCAGCGGCTTTGCCGTGCTGAGCCCCGCGCAGGCAGGCACGCAGGTCACCGTGGACATCGAGCGTGCCGGCGTCCCGCAGCGTGTCACCCTGACTGCGGCCGAGTACGACCTCACCCCCGTGCCCACCTCGGCCACGCTGACGCGCAGCAGCGGCGCGAAGGTCGGCTACGTCGCGCTGAAGGACTTCATCGTCCAGGCCGAGACGCAGCTGACGACGCGGCTCGATGCCATCAAGGCCGCCGGCGCCAGCGAGCTGATCGTCGACCTGCGCTACAACGGCGGCGGGCGCATCTCCACCGCCAACCACCTGGCCTCGCAGATCGTCGGCGCGCTGCACGGCGGCAAGGTCTTCACGAGCCTCGTCTACAACGCGGCGCACCAGAGCTCGAACAGCAGCTTCACGATGGCCACGGTGCCGGGCTCGGCCTTCAGCCGCGTCGTGGTGATCACCGGGCCGCGCACCTGCTCGGCCAGCGAACTCATCGTCAATGGGCTGAGCCCCTACGCGCAGGTTGTGACGGTGGGCGCCACCAGCTGCGGCAAGCCCTATGGCTTCAGCCCGGTCGAGTCCTGCGGCAACGTCTTCAGCGTGGTGAACTTCCGCGCCAACAACGCGCTCGGCCAGGCCAACTACGACGCCGGCATCGCGCCCACCTGTGCCGTGGCGGACACGTTCACCGGCACGCTCGGCGATCCGGCCGAGGCCCTCACCAAAGCGTCGCTGGACTACCTGCAGACCGGCAGCTGCCCAGTGGCGGCAGCGCCGGCGCGTGCCAGCACGCTGAGGCAGCGCCGCTTCGCCGAGCCGGGGCAACTGCCAGGCATGACGACCGACTGACCCTGCTTTGCGATCACAGGCTTGGGGAGCCACGCGAGAGAGCGACGGTTCGCGGCCCGTGAGTGACATTCACGAGGGACCCCTTTCGTTCGGCGCGCGGGCAGGCGGTCCGGGTATGCGCTCTCCGGCCCACGCTCGCGGGCGACCAGCGAGGCTCGCCTCGCATTGCATCGTCAACACCGGCTTCGGCCTGCCACCGCCAGGGCGACCGCGAATGGGGCCTGCGATCGCACACCCGAACCACCTGCCCCAG
>CAZVLY010000526.1:0-2399 GCA_964628175.1 uncultured Piscinibacter sp.
GTCGTGGCGCTCGTGTCAGCGCGTCAGCGGGATCTGGCCGCCAGTGATCGCGGTGTACAGCGCCTGGTGCATGGAGCCATCGTCCAACATGAGACGCTCGCGCCGCACCAGGGCCAGAGCTTCCAGCGCGGGTCCGAAGAGAGCGAAGCAATCCTGGCCGTAGTGCTGGGCCGAGCGGTAGGCGATCCCCTCGAAGCCGGCCGCCATGGCTTCTACGGCCACGGCGCGGGTGGCCTCGAACCGCAGGGACTGCAGAAGCGGCCAGGTCGGTGCGTGCGGTCGAAGATCGAGCAGGTTGACCGGTCGGGTGGCCTGCAGGCAAAGCAGCTCTCGCGACGCGGCGGTGGCCAGCGACAGCGAGGCGGCTTCGCGCCGGACCAGTGACTCGTAGACGGCCGTCTCGGGGCTCTCGGCGAAGTAGCCGACCAGCGCAGTACCCACGGCGAAGCGGCTGGTCAAGGTGCTGGCCGGCGGCAGTTTCAACGGGCCGACCCGGGCGTTGCCAGGCCGCGCCCGCCGGCGCTGGACACGGAACACAGTCTGAGAGGTGGCCAGCGAGGTCGGTGGCAGGTACTGCAGGTCTTGAAGCTTCATCTCAGGGGAATCAGTTCCCCTCGTGCTCTGCGATCGCGATCGCCTGTTCGGCGCGGCCTTGCTCGATGGCCTGGCGAGGCGTGAGCCCTTCCAAGGCGCCGTGCGGCGACTCCAGGAAGGACAACAGGGCCCAGCCTTCGGTGGTGCCGAGCGCCGCCGACAGCTTCGGGATCGCGGCCCACATTGCCGGCTCGAACTGCCACCGCGGCATGCGGAAGCCGCGCTTGGTCTGCGTCAGCCCGATGGCACGCCCCTTGGCGATCCAGGCGTTGATGGTGACGCGGGTCGTGTCCACCAGGCGGGCAGCGTCGTCGGTCGAGATCATGTCGGCGGCGCCCAGGCGCTGCTGTCGAGCGTCGAGGCTGTGGGCAAGCAGGTCGCGGACGGCGGAAGCTGGAACATACGCATCCGGCTTAAGGGCGGTTCGGCGAGTTCGCGCAGAGTTGCGAGGAGTGGTTGAAAACGAGTGGAGAGCTGTGTCTTTCATTTCCAGCCTTTGGTCTGGAGGCCGTGACGACGGCCCGAGGAAGAGCGCCTTACGGCGCGTTGCGGCCGTCGACCTTGTGGGCGACGAAGAAGGCCCTGGCGCGACGTGCGGTCGGGAGAGGAGCGGCAGACGATCGACAGGACCTCAGCTTCCTGCGCCGGCGAGCGGGCAAGGTGGAGGCCAGCACGACGAACTGACGCCACTGGGAATAGAGGGTCTCGGCGCGAAATGCTGACCGGCGGCGAACACCCTGGTAAGCGCCGATCATGGCCGTCGACAGCTTGGTCGAGACGAAACGGCTAGGAAGGTATTCGGACTCGCGCTGGCGGCGTGCGAGCACGTAGTACTCGTAGGCTGCGAGTGTGTAGGAGCTGGGTGAGCGGTCGAGCTCTCCCGGTCCCACGAGGCATTCCCAAACCAACATATGAGGTCCTCCAATGCCCCGCCATGTGCGAGGCCGACGAGCAAGACGGGTGTCAAGTTCGTTAAGTTCGATTATGCCGCAAGTTCTGGTGAAGTGGCGGAGCGGCGGCAGCGCGTGTGACCAGCTGACGTCACTCCACGCACCGATGCCGTAGCGAGAGAGTGCGGATCCAGTGTGGCCAGGCCGGCAGCGCTGAGTCGCGGCGAGCTCCGGGCCGGAACGGTCGACGTGACGAGGCTCCGGCGGCATGCGGGTTTGGCTGTCACGGTACGGACAGGTGACTTCTATGGCATGGAGGACATTGGCTGACACAGGATGCGCCGGCGAGCTTCCCGGACCGGGCCGCCAAGAGCGGAGGCGAGGAAACGAACTAGGAACTGCCCTGAGATGCGGGGTTTTCTGGCGCCCGGGCATCGGCAGAAGCGGGCTTAGGCTGACCGAAACGCTCTGATGTGGCCTCGAGGACCTCGTCAGAACTTCCCGGTATTGAACGCCAAGGAGCACGCCGTGTGCAGTCTCGATGCAGTTCTCTTGCAGATCGAACAGTCTTCCGGCCTTGCCAGCGCGATGCTCGTCCTGGGTAGCTGCGCGCTCGCTCTGGAGATCTTCGCGGACTGGATGGCGCGACGCGGCGCCGGGCCGACTAGCGTGTGGATGTTCCGCCGGGCCGGGCAGGTGCTGCTCGCGCTGGACCTGTGCGCGATGGTGATCATCGCGTCGGCCCACACCGCGCACCTAGTCCGCAGCTGCTGGGCGATGACGTGAGGCGCGAGCTTGAAATGCGAGCGATCCGGCACGAGCTCTCAGAGTCAAGATGCGGGTTGGCAGGAGCCGGGACAAGGGGTCCATTTGATTTCGGTGCAAAAAGTGACGGTTCGATTCCCAAGCAACGGC
>CAZVLY010000527.1:0-2371 GCA_964628175.1 uncultured Piscinibacter sp.
CGCACCACCTGGTCGGACTTCTTGGCGTCGATGCCGAGCTGCACGGCCACGTCGATAGATTCATCGAACTTGGCGGTCGCGCATTCCTTGACGATCGCCAGCGCGTTGTCCAGCGGGTACAGCTTGTTGCTGTCGACCTTGCCCGAGAGGGCCTTCTGTCGTTTGGTCAGCTTGGCCATGCTCAGACTCCTTCCACGGTCACGCCCATCGAACGGGCGGATCCGGCAATCGTGCGAACCGCGGCGTCCAGGTCGGCAGCCGTGAGGTCCTTCATCTTGGTCTTGGCGATTTCCTCGACCTGGGCGCGCGTCAGCTTGGCGACCTTGTCGACGTGCGGACGCGGCGAGCCCTTGTCGAGCTTGGCGGCCTTCTTGATCAGCACGGTTGCCGGCGGGGTCTTGAGAACGAAGGTGAACGACTTGTCCGCGAACGCGGTGATCACCACCGGCAGCACGAGGCCGGGCTCCATGCTCTGCGTCTGGGCGTTGAACGCCTTGCAGAACTCCATGATGTTCAGCCCGCGCTGACCCAGCGCCGGACCGATCGGGGGAGACGGGTTCGCTTTGCCCGCCGGAATCTGCAGCTTGATGAAGCCGACGATTTTCTTGGCCATGTTTCTCTCCAGTTCAGGTTCCAGCGGCCAGGCCGGATCCTGTTGAGTTCAAACGCACAGGGCTGGTTACCTGTGCTCCTCGTACCGGTGTCTCGTCACCGGCATCAACGGGCGCGGAAGAGAGTCCGCGCCGGCTCCGATATCAGACCTTCTCGACCTGCGAGAAGTCGAGCTCGACCGGCGTGGCGCGGCCGAAGATGGTGACCGACACGCGCACCTTGGACTTGTCGTAGTTGACGTCCTCGATGGCGCCGTTGAAGTCGGTGAACGGACCTTCCTTGACGCGAACCAGTTCGCCGACCGACCACTCGACCTTGGGGCGCGGCTTCTCCACGCCTTCCTGCATCTGGTGGACGATCTTCAGCACTTCGGCTTCGGAGATCGGCGAGGGGCGGTTCTTCGCGCCGCCGACGAAGCCGGTGACCTTGCCGGTGTGCTTGACCAGGTGCCAGGTGTCGTCGGCCATTTCCATCTCGACCAGCACGTAGCCGGGGAAGAAGCGGCGCTCGGTGACGGACTTCTTGCCGTTCTTGAGCTCGACGACCTCTTCCATCGGCACCAGGATGCGGCCGAACTTGTCCTGCATGCCGGCGCGGTCGATGCGCTCGCGCAGGTTGCGCTCCACGGCCTTCTCCATGCCGGAGTAGGCGTGCACCACGTACCAGCGCTTGTTGGTCGCGGGCGCCACGGTCTCGGGCGTGATCACGGGAGTTGCTTGATCGCTCATGGCTTGTTCCTCAACGCTTCCAGCCCAGGATCAGGTCGTACAGCGCCCACTCGAGCGTCTTGTCGGTCAGCCACAGGAACAGCGCCATCACGAACACGAAGGCGAACACGTAGCCGGTCATCTGGATGGCTTCCTTGCGGGTGGGCCAGACGACCTTGCGCACTTCCTTGACCGAGTCCTGGCCATAGGCGATCAGCTGCTTGCCGGCCTCGGCGGTGAAGAACACGCCGGCGGCTGCCGCCAGCAGCACCAGCAGCGCGATCACGCGCAGCCACAGGTCCTGCTTGCCCAGCGCATAGAACGCCGCCACCGCGCCGATGACCAGCACGCCGGCCACGGCCAGCTTGGCCTTGTCGGCTCCGGTGGAGACAGTTTCGACTTGAGGAGTAGCCATTGTTCGTTTCGCTTCGCGGCACAGATGCCCAGAAAAAGCAGCGCCGCCTTTCAGCAGCAAAGCCCGCAGGGACTTTTCGTCGCCTCGCGGGCTGCTGTGGCCAGCCAGTCTCGGCCCGTCAGGGCCTTCGTCTGGCAGGGGCAGAGGGTCTCGAACCCCCAACCTCCGGTTTTGGAGACCGGCGCTCTGCCAATTGAGCTATGCCCCTGTGGCCGTTGACATCACTCCATGATCTTCGCGACGACGCCGGCACCGACGGTGCGGCCGCCTTCGCGGATGGCGAAGCGCAGGCCTTCTTCCATCGCGATCGGGGCGATCAGCTTGACGGTGATGCTGACGTTGTCGCCGGGCATGACCATCTCCTTGTCCTTCGGAAGCTCAACAGCACCGGTCACGTCCGTCGTGCGGAAGTAGAACTGCGGCCGGTAGTTGTTGAAGAACGGCGTGTGACGGCCGCCCTCTTCCTTGCTCAGCACGTACACCTCGGCGGTGAAGTGCGTGTGCGGCTTGATGCTGCCGGGCTTGCACAGCACCTGGCCGCGCTCGACGTCTTCACGCTTGGTGCCGCGCAGCAGGATGCCCACGTTGTCGCCGGCCTGGCCCTGGTCGAGCAGCTTGCGGAACATCTCGACGCCGG
>CAZVLY010000528.1:0-2354 GCA_964628175.1 uncultured Piscinibacter sp.
CCGCTTCGACGGCCCGCGCTGGAACATGATCACGCCCGAGGCGATCGCGCGGGTCGACGTGCTCTACGGCCCCTTCTCGGCCATCTACCCCGGCAACTCGATCGGCACCACGGTGGTCACCACGGAGCGCGAGCCGCGGGCCTTCGAGGCGTCGGCACGCATCACCGGCTACCGGCAGCGCTTCGAGCTGTACGGCGATGCAAGCGACTACGACGGCCATCAGTTCTCGGCCTTCGTCGGCAGCCGGCTCGATTCGGGGCTGTGGTACTCGCTGAGTGCGAACCGGCAGAACTCCACCTCGCAGCCGATGAACTACCAGACCGTGACCGCCAACGCGGCCGGCGTGTTCCCGGCAGTCACCGGCGCGGCCGTGCCGGTGACGGGCATCCAGTACGACGAAGACCCGAAGGGCCTGAAGCGGGCCGTCTTCGGCGCCAGCGGTGGCGCCATCGACCACACCGTGCAGGACACGCTCAAGCTCAAGCTCGGCTACGCGTTCACGCCGGAGATCGTCGCCAGCGTGATGCTCGGCGGCTGGACCAACGACACGCGCAACTCGAACCGCTCGTTCCTGCGCGACGCGGCCGGTGCCACGGTGTGGTCGGGCCGGGTCACCGACGGCACCCACACCTTCAACGTCCCGCTCAGCGCCTTCGCTCCGTCCAACCGAGACGAAACGCATCGGCACGGCGGCATCACGCTGAAGACGACGTACGCGACCGGCTGGAACGGCTCCGTCGTCTATTCGAACTACCGCATCGTGCACGACATCGCGCGCCAGGCCAACCTGCCCGAGGACCAGGCGGCAAACGGCGGCGCCGGCAGCTGGACGCGGCGCGACGGCACGGGCTGGAACACCTTCGAGGTGCAGGCCGCGTACCGGCCCAGCGAGGGCGACTTCACCGGCGGCCGCCACGCGCTGACCTTCGGCGCGCACCGCAACGCCTACCTGCTGGACAGCCCGACCACCAACGCCACCGACTGGCGCGTCACCGAGACCACGCTCTCGCAGCGCTACCACGGCCGCAGCGGGGTGACGGCGCTGTATGCCCAGGACGCCTGGAAGCTGCAGGACGACCTGACGCTCACGCTCGGGCTGCGCCACGAGCGTTTCGTGACGCGCGACGGCGAACAGGTGCTGCGCGTGGCCAGCTGCGCGGCCGCGGCCGGCGTGAGCTGCGTGGACAACGGCGACGGCAGCTTCAACCGCGTGCTCGCCTACCCCGAGCGGCGCCTGACCGGCAGCTCGCCGAAGGCCTCGATCGCCTGGCGCGCCGACGAGGACCTGCTGCTCAAGGCCAGCCTCGGCCGCGGCGTGCGCTTCCCGAACGTCGAGGAGCTCTACAACGGCACCTTCACGGCGAGCTCGCAGACGCAGAGCGATCCGAACCTGCGGGCCGAACGCTCCAATGCCCTGGAACTCAGCGCCGAGAAGGATTGGGAACTGCACCGCCTGCGCGTCTCGCTGTTCCACGACGACGTGCACGATGCCATCCTGCGCCAGAGCGACAACACCGTGACGCCGAGCGTGACGCGGGTCTCCAATGTCGACCGGGTGAAGACGCGTGGCCTGGAGGTCGTCTGGCAGGCGCAGGACTGGTTGCTGCGCGGGCTGAGCCTGGACGCCAACGCGGCCTTCACGAACTCGAAGGTGACGGCCAACGCCGCCGATCCGGCCTCGGTGGGCAAGTACTGGCTGCGCGTGCCCAGGGTGCGCGCCAACCTGCTGGCGGCCTACCGGCCGCGCCGCGACTGGATGGGCAGCCTGGGCATCCGCCACTCGGGCCGCGCCTACAACGACACCTACAACCTGGACATCCACCCCGATGTCTATGGCGGCGTGTCGTCGTTCACCTTCATCGACCTGCGCGGCAGCGTCAAGATCACGCCCCAGATCGAACTCGCCCTCGGCGTGGACAATGTGGCCGACAGCCGCGGCTACCAGGCGCACCCGTACCCGGGGCGGACGTTCTTCACCGAACTGCGCGCCAGCCACTGAGGACGGCCATGACGACCCCTGTCATTCCAGGACTCTGCCGAAGGATCGCGCTGGCGCTGCTCGGCGCGGTGTTCGTGCCGGCCGTGTTGGCACAGCACGCGGATCGCACGCCGCCCAAGCCGAAGAAGCGCGCGCCGGCGCTGGCCATGGGTGCGGCCTTCGCGCCTTCGGGCGACCTGTGGGTGGTGGCGCTGGACGAGCAGCTGCGGCTGACCGTGCAGACCAGCGCCGACGAGGGCAAGAGCTGGGCGGCGCCGCGCGTGCTGGCGCGCGGCGACGATGCCGTCTCGGCCGACGGCGAGAACCGGCCGAAGATCGCCTTCGGCCCGAACGGCCAGGTGGTGATCAGCTACAC
>CAZVLY010000529.1:0-2348 GCA_964628175.1 uncultured Piscinibacter sp.
CGCCTGGGCATCAGCCGCAACACCATCTACCGCAAGCTGCGCTGGAACAAGCCGGCCTGAGCCGCCGAATCGCGGCGCCGGCTCAGCGGCGGAACGAGGCGTTCTCCAGCTCTCGCCACACGCGCTGGCGGTTCAGCGCATCGATCTCGCCGTTGCCCAGCCGAGCACCGAACATCGGCAGCGAGATCGCCGCCAGGCCGGCATTCGCGTCGGCGCCGTTGCGCACATGCGCGCGGACCGCGGCGCGCAGCGACACGAGGTAGTCCATGTGGCTGTTGATGTCGTCGGTCGTGCCGGTGGGCCCCTGCTCGCCGAGCACGGTGATCGCGCCCTTGGCGATTCCGCGCAGCGCGCGCAGGCTCTCGAGCATCAGCGTCGATTCGGTGTCGCGCAGGTTGGGCACCGCTCCCGGCCACACCAGCCCCTGCGCGATGACGATCGGCCGCTCGCGCAGGCGCAGCACCAGCGTGCGCTCTCCCTTGGCGCGCGCCAGCGCCCACCACTGGAAGGGGCCGAGCTGGCCCTGCGAGGCGCCGTCGGCGCCCAGGCGCTTGTCGGGCACGCGGATCGCGCTGTCGTCCAGGCGCGCACCGGCCCCGCCGATGCGCTGCGCCAGCCGAGCCAGGCAGTCGCGGCAGCGCTTGTCCATCGCACGCGCCACGTCGTCCAGCGCCCACACACGCGCCGCAGCGAAGGCGGTGTTGCCCATCGCCAGCTCGGGGTGGGCGCGGGTGTTGATCACGTCGCTGACCTTGCGGCCGAGTGCCGCCTCGACGGCGCAGGCGAGCGCCTGGCCGCGCGCCGGCGTCGGCCCGCTGCCCACCAGCCAGAGCCGGTCGCGCTCCTGCACCAGCACCGACTCGGTCACCAGGCCGCCGTTGTCGGGCGAGGACTCGCCCTCGGCCGCCGCGACCCGCCACACCTGCGGTGCCACGGGCTCGAGCACGGGCAGCGGCAGACCCGGGCACGCCGCCGCGGCAGCACGCGCGGCCAGCACGGCGAACGTGGCGAAAAGCATGCGCACCGCACCGCGGGATTTCCCTGTGCCAGCGCCCCGAGCGACTGCTCCCGCGTGGTACAGCGTGGCACAGCGCGCCGCACCGAAGTGCCTCGCCGCACCGGGCGCACCCGGGGCGCGCGGGGTTGCCGCACGAGGCATGGCTCTTGCAACTTCGGACGCGACGCTCGTGCGCGGCGCCGTGCGGCGAAATGACCCAAAGAACATGAAGATCCTCGTGCTCGGCTCGGCCGGCCGTGTGGCGTGCCGACAGTGTGCCCCCTGCGCGCCAGACGCGCGCCCCCCTGCGCCGCGGTCCGCGGGCGCGGTGGCCGTGGCCGGCGCCGAAGGTCGCTGGCTGCTCCTGAACGGCTCCGGCGACACCTTACGCCATCCGCAGATCGAGTCGGCCGCGGCCGCCGGGGCGATCGCCGGCGTGGTGCTGTTCGATGCCCGGCTCGATCGTGTCGCCGGCCTGCCCACGCTCGGCCGCGGGCAGCCGCTCAACCTGTATGCCACGCCCGGCGTCTTCGAGGCGCTGACGCAGCGCCTGCTGCCGCCCGCCCTGCTCGACGGCGGCTGCGCGGTGCGCTGGCATCTGCTGCCGGTGGCCGGCGACGTGCGCAGCAGCGAGTTCCGCGTCGAAGGCCTGGAATCGCTGCGCCTGATCGCCGTCGACGACGGCGGCTGGGCCGCGCCGCCCGCGCCCCATCGCCGCGAGTCGGCCGTGGGCGACAGCATCGCGCTGCTGGTCGAGGACCGCGTCGCCGGCCAGCGCCTCGTGTATTCCCCCGGCTCGCCCGGCGAGGCCGCGCTGCCGTGGATGGAGGGCGCCGATTGCCTGCTCGTCAATGGTTCGGCCTGCCCGCTGCACGCCGGGGCCGAACCGATCGACAGCCCCTGGGCCTCGCTCGGCGCGCGCCGCACGGTGCTGATCCACCTGAACGACTGCGACCCGCGCCTGCAGGCCGACAGCGACGCGCGGCACGCCGCCGACGCCGCCGGCCTCGAACTCGCCTACGACGGCATGGAAATAGTGCTATGACTCCCCCCCGAAGCGCCTCCGGCGCCCCCCCCCAGGGGGGCGCCGCCAGCGGCCCGGCGAAGCCGGTTCCGCGGCGACCGCTTGATCAAATGCTCGTGGAACCGATCTGGCTCGAGTGGTTCGCCCTCGCCGGCATGCTCGCCTTCGCTGCCTGGCTGCTCGGCGCGCGCGGCGTGTGGGCGCTGCTGCTCAGCTCCGACCCGACCGGGCTCACGCTGGTCATCATCGTCGTCTTCTTCGCCTCGACGCTCTGGTGCGGCGCGCGCTCGCGCGAGCTGCAGCAGCAGCGCCGCTGGCTGGAGCGCG
>CAZVLY010000530.1:0-2341 GCA_964628175.1 uncultured Piscinibacter sp.
CGATGTACCACTTCAAGATCAAGGTGGACCCGGCCTTCGCCTGGGGCGTGCCCGAGCTGGTGCGCGAGATCAAGGCCGAAGAGATGGCCGTGCCGATCCGCAACAAGCGTTGAGCCACACGAGAGCGGCCTGCGCCGCCTGAGGAGGCAAGCATGAAGTCGGTTTTCCTGCGAGGACTCGCGGGCGTCGCGGCGTTCGCGTCATCGGCTGCGTTCGCTGCCGTGGCGCCGCCCCAGCTCGTCATCGACAAGGCCCAGATCACGGTCTCGGGCCTGTCGTCGGGCGGCTTCATGGCCAACCAGCTCGGCGTGGCGCACTCGGCCACCTTCAAGGGCGTGGGCGTGTTCGCCGGCGGACCCTACATGTGCGCGGGGCACGCCAACTACACCGCGTGCATGTACAACGCCAGCATCTCCGGCTCGGCGCTGTCGACGATGCAGGCCGACATCAACAACTGGAGCGGCACGGCGATCGATGCGAAGAGCAACATCGCCGCGCAGAAGATCTTCCTGTTCGTCGGCAACAGCGACTACACCGTCGGCCCCAACCCGATGCTGGCGCTGCAGACGCAGTACCAGAACAACGGCGTGGCTGCGGCCAACCTGGAGTTCGTGCGCCGCAACAGCACGGCGCATGTGTTCCCGACCGACTTCGACGCCACCGGCAACAACGCCTGCGGCAGCAGCGCCTCGCCCTACATCGGCAACTGCGGCTACGACGGTGCGAAGGCCGTGCTGACGAAGTTCTACGGCACGCTGAATCCGCGCAACAACGCGCCGGCGGCCGCCAACTACATCGAGTTCGACCAGACCGCGTTCAGCACCAACCCCGGCGTCGCCGCCACCGGCTGGCTCTACGTGCCGACGGACTGCGCGGCCGGCGCGAGCTGCCGGCTGCACGTGGCGCTGCACGGCTGCCAGCAGAACGTGGCCACCATCGGCGACAGGTTCCTCAAGAGCACCGGCTACACGCGCTGGGCCGACACCAACCGCATCGTCGTGCTGTTCCCGCAGACGCGCGTGGACAACACCAGCCGCGCCACCGCCGCCAGCGGCTCGCTGGCCAACCCCAACGGCTGCTGGGACTGGATCGGCTGGTACGGCAGCAACTTCGCGCAGCGCGCCGGCACGCAGGTGGCGGCGATCAAGGCGATGGTCGACCGGCTCGCGTCCGGCACGGGCGGGGGTGGCGGGGGCGGTTCCCCCTTGGCCGCGCCGACGGGCGTGGCGACCTCGGGCGCCACCGCCAGCAGCATGGTGGTGGCCTGGGCCGGCGTCACCGGCGCGGCGGGATACCACGTCTACCGCGGCAGCAGCCGCGTCACCGCCTCGCCGGTGGCATCGACCAGCTACACCGACGGCGGTCTCGCGCCCGCCACCACCTACAGCTGGACGGTCACCGCCGTCGACGCCAATGGCGCCGAGAGCGCCGCGTCCGCGCCGGCCACCGGCACCACCACCGGCACCGCCGCCGCGACCTGCTTCACCGCGTCGAACTACGCGCACACCACGGCCGGCCGCGCCCATGTGTCCGGCGGCTACGCGCTGGCCAACGGATCGAACCAGAACATGGGCCTGTGGAACGTGTTCGTGACCACCACGCTGAAGCAGACCGCGCCGAACTTCTACGTGATCGGCACCTGCCCCTGACCTGCCCCATGCTCGAGACGAAGGACCTCACCATCCGATTCGGCGGCCACGTGGCCGTCGACCATGTGTCGTGCCGCTTCGAGCCCGGCACGCTGACGGCCATCGTCGGGCCCAACGGCGCGGGCAAGACGACCTACTTCAACCTGATCTCCGGCCAGCTGCGTGCCAGCGAAGGCTCGGTGCACCTGAACGGCAGCGACATCACGCACGAGGCCACGCCGCAGCGCACCCACCGCGGCATCGGCCGCGCCTTCCAGCTCACGCAGCTGTTCCCCAACCTGTCGGTGCTGGAGAACGTGCGCCTGGCGGTGCAGTCGCGTCGGCGCGAAGGGCTGAACCTGTGGTCGGTGTGGAGCGACCACCGCAACACCATGGAGCGCGCCCACACGCTGGTCGACCGCGTGAAGCTCGCCGACCGTGCCGATGCCCCCGCCGCCAGCCTGCCGCACGGCGACCAGCGCAAGCTCGAGGTGGCCATGCTGATGGCGCTGGAGCCCAGCGTGTACATGTTCGACGAGCCCACCGCCGGCATGAGCGTCGACGAGGTACCGGTGGTGCTCGACCTGATCCGCCAGCTGAAGAGCCGCAAGGACGTGGTGATCCTGTTGGTGGAGCACAAGATGGACGTGGTGCGCGAGCTGTCGGACCGCATCATCGTGCTCAACAACGGGCAGCTGGTGGCCGATGGCGAG
>CAZVLY010000531.1:0-2336 GCA_964628175.1 uncultured Piscinibacter sp.
CGCTGGCCCGACTTCGGGCCTCGATGAACTCGGAAATATCTCGCATGGTGACCATGTAGAATCGCTGGCCCTGGCGTTCGAACTGGGTCACGGCCAGGTGGGCGGGAAAAATGCTGCCATCTTTGCGTCGGGCCTGAACGCGCCGACCGTGCTGGCCTATGCCTGGATCGGCCCCTTCGTCGGCGCGGCCACTCGGCCCATCGGCGGCTGGATATCCGACAAGGTGGGCGGCTCGATCGTCACGCAGGTGATCACCGCGGTGATGGCCTTGGCTGCCGTCGCGGTCGGCTACGTGATGATGCTGGCCTACGGATCGGCCACACCGGAGCAGTACTTCCCGATGTTCCTCGGGCTCTTCATGGTGCTGTTCTTCGCCAGCGGCATCGGCAACGGTTCCACCTTCCGCACCATCGGCGTCATCTTCGACCGCGCCCAGGCGGGCCCGGTGCTGGGCTGGACGTCGGCCGTCGCGGCCTACGGCGCCTTCATCGCGCCGGTGCTGATCGGCCAGTACATCAAGGCAGGTGCCCCGCAGCTGGCGTTCTACGGGTTCGCGGTGTTCTACGCGCTGTGCCTGGTGCTGAACTGGTGGTTCTACCTGCGCGGCAACGCGTACGTGAAGAACCCCTGAGCGACCCACGGCCAGCGTTCATCTCGAATCGCCATGTCCGCCTCGATCATCCGGCAGTGGAATCCCGAAGACCCGGTCTTCTGGAAGCGCCAGGGCGAGGTCGTCGCGCGCCGCAACCTGTGGGTTTCGATCCCGGCGCTGGCCCTGTCGTTCGCGGTGTGGATGCTCTGGTCGGTGGTGGTGGTCCATCTGCCCGCAGCCGGGTTCCGCTACAGCACCAACCAGCTGTTCTGGCTGACCGCGCTGCCGGCCCTGTGCGGCGCCACCCTGCGCATCTTCTACGCCTTCGCCGTGCCGGTGATCGGCGGTCGGCGCTTCACCACGCTGGCCACCGCGAGCCTGCTGCTGCCGGCCGTCGGCATCGGCCTGGCGGTGCAGGATCCGTCCACGCCCTTCGAGTGGATGGTGGTGCTGGCGCTGCTGTGCGGCCTGGGGGGCGGCAATTTCGCCGGCTCGATGGCGAACATCAGCTACTTCTTCCCCAGCACCCGCCAGGGCTACGCGCTCGGCCTGAACGCGGGGCTCGGTCACCTCGGCGTGGCCGGCATGCAGCTGCTGGTGCCGCTGGTCATCAGCGCTGGTGTCTTCGGGGTCTTCGACGGCCCTCCGCAGTCGACGGCACAGGGTCCGATGTGGCTGCAGAACGCGGGCTTCATCTGGGTGCCGCTCATCCTGGCCAGCACGGCAGCAGCCTGGTTCGGCATGGACGACCTTGCCGACCGGCACGCCGGCATGGCCGAGCAGGCGGTGGTCTTCACCCGCCGGCACAACTGGCTGATGTGCTGGCTCTACCTCGGCACCTTCGGCAGTTTCATCGGCTTCTCGGCCAGCCTGCCGATGCTGGCCCAGAGCCAGTACCAGCGCGCCGATGCGATGCACCTGGTCTGGCTGGGGCCGCTGATCGGCGCCGTGCTGCGCCCGTTGGGGGGCTGGATGGCCGATCGTTGGGGCGGCGCGCGCGTCACCTTCTGGGTCTTCGTGCTGATGGCGCTGGCCGCCGCCGCGGCTCTGCTGTGTCTGCCGACCGCGAGCGTCTCGGGCAGGGCTGTGGCGAGCAGCGGGTACACCGGATTCCTCGCTGCCTTCGGTCTCCTGTTCGCGGCGTCGGGCATCGGCAATGGCAGCACCTTCCGGATGATCTCCAGCCTGTTCGTCGCCGAGCGCGTGAAGAAGGCCGACGAGCTGCCCTCGGCGCGTGCGCAGGCCGGGCGCGAAGGTGCGGTGGAGGCCGCTGCCGCGCTCGGCTTCGCCAGTGCCATCGGCGCCTACGGGGGTTTCTTCATCCCCAAGAGCGTGGGCTCGTCGCTGGCGATCACCGGCAGCGCGTCTGCCGCGCTGGTGATGTTCATCGGCTTCTACCTTTCCTGTATCGCGTTGACCTGGTGGGCCTACAGCCGCCGCAACGCCCCCTACCCCTGCTAGTGCATCTGCTGGATCCCGCACGCGGAAGACCCATTCCAAGCCTTCAAGGACGACGACATGAGCCACTTTCTGGACCGCCTCACCCACTTCTCGCTGCCCAAGGAGACGTTCGCCGGCGACCATGGCCTGACCACCGGTGAGGATCGCACCTGGGAGGATGCCTACCGCAACCGCTGGGCCCACGACAAGATCGTGCGCAGCACGCACGGCGTGAACTGCACCGGCTCTTGCTCGTGGAAGATCTACGTCAAGGGCGGCATCGTCACCTGGGAAACCCAGCAGA
>CAZVLY010000532.1:0-2319 GCA_964628175.1 uncultured Piscinibacter sp.
AGATGGCGCAGCTCGAGGTGCCGATCGTGTGCACCATCATCGGCGAGGGCGGCTCCGGCGGCGCGCTGGCCATCAGCGTGGGCGACCAGACGCTGATGCTGCAGTACTCGATCTACTCGGTGATTTCGCCCGAAGGCTGCGCCTCGATCCTGTGGAAGACCTCGGAGCGCGCGGCCGATGCGGCCGAGGCGCTGGGCGTCACCGCGCATCGGCTGAAGGCGCTCGGCGTGATCGACAAGATCGTCAGCGAGCCGGTCGGCGGCGCGCACCGCGACCACAAGCAGATGGCCTCGTTCCTCAAGCGCGCGCTGAGCGATGCGCTGCGCCAGATCGGTGACCTCAAGCCCAAGGAACTGCTGCAGCGACGCTACGAGCGCCTGCAGGCCTACGGCCGCTTCACCGACAGCAAGGAGCGCTGAGCCTGCGGGCCGCGGCGGCGGTGGAAGATGGCCGCATCGCCGTCGCCTGGAGCGGCGGCCGGGATTCGACGGCATTGCTTCACGCCACCTTGCTGGCGGCCGCGCCGCTGGGCATCGAGGTGCTGGCGCTGCACGTGCACCATGGCCTGAGCCCGAACGCGGATGGCTGGGTCGCGCACTGCGAGCAGCAGTGCCGGCGCTGGATCAGGCGGGGCCTGCCGCTTCGCCTGTGCGTGACACGCATCGAGGCCCGCCCGGCGCGCGGTGAAAGCATCGAAGCCTGGGCACGTCGCGAACGCTACCGGGCGCTGCGGCGGATGGCGCTCGAGCAGGGCGCCGGTACCGTGCTGCTGGCGCACCACCGCCTCGACCAGGCCGAGACGGTGCTCATCCAGGCCTTGCGCGGCGGTGGCGTCGCGGGCTTGTCGGGCATGCCGCGGGAGTCCGAGCGCGAGGGCGTGCGGTGGCTGCGGCCCTGGCTCTCGCACGACCCCGGCGACATCGCGGCGTACGTGCGCCGCCATCGCCTGCGCCACATCGAGGACGAGAGCAATGCGGACCCGCGCTTCGCGCGCAACCGCTTGCGCCTGCATGTCTGGCCGTCGATCCTGCAGGCCTTTCCGGCGGCACAGACGACGCTGGCCGACACGGCCGCCTGGGCCCAGGAGGCCACCGCATGCCTCGAAGAGCTGGCGGCGCTGGATCTCGCGACCATCGCCAGCGCGAAGGGATTGCACATGTCCGCGTGGCGCGGGCTGAGTCAGTCGCGCCGATCCAATGCGCTTCGCCACTGGCTGCGCGGCCTGCTCGGGCAGCCGGCGCCGGCCAGCCTGATCACACGCCTGTTGGATGAACTCGGCAGCGCCAGGCAAGGGCGATGGGACACCGCGTGGGGAAGGCTGCGGCTGTACCGCGGCATCCTCGACTGGACGCCGTGCCCCGACGAGACGGCGCAGCCTGCCCAGCGCGAGGCGACGCTGAGCCTGCGGCGTGCCGGCCGCCATTCCTTGCCGGGCTGGGGGGGGAAGCTCGTGGTGTCACGGGTGGGTGAGGGCGGGGTGCCCCTGGCCTGGCTGGCCCACCTCGAACTGCGTGCGCGCTCGGGCGGAGAGCAGTTCCAGGCCGGCATCGGCAGACCGCCGCGCAGCCTGAAGAAGCAGTACCAGGCGCAAGGCGTGCCCGCCTGGGAGCGCGAAGGGCCGCTGCTGTACAGCGGCGGCCAGCTCGTCTTCGTGCCCGGCCTGGGCCTGGACGCGCGGGTGATCGGCCTGCCCGGTCAGCCTCTCGTGCAACTGCGCTGGGAGCCTTCCGCGGCCGGCTAAAATGCGCGGTTCACGAGCGCGGCGTGACCCCCTTCGAGCAATCACCGCGAGCTTGCATCTTCATGGCACTCATCGTTCACAAGTACGGCGGCACGTCGATGGGCTCGACCGAGCGCATCCGCAACGTCGCCAGGCGCGTCGCCAAATGGGCGCGGGCAGGGCACCAGATGGTCGTCGTGCCAT
Source organism: uncultured Piscinibacter sp. (assembly GCA_964628175.1). Taxonomy (GTDB): domain Bacteria; phylum Pseudomonadota; class Gammaproteobacteria; order Burkholderiales; family Burkholderiaceae_C; genus Piscinibacter. Next base: position 1,925 of record CAZVLY010000532.1, read on the forward strand.
CGGCCATGAGCGGCGAGACCAACCGCCTGCTTGCGCTGGCCAAGGACCTCTCGCCCGCCTCGACCACCCCCGAGTTGCAGCGCGAACTCGACATGATCGCCTCGACGGGCGAGCAGGTCTCGGTGGGCCTGCTGGCCATCGCCCTGCAGGCCGAAGGCGGGCCGGCGGTGGGCTACGCCGGCTGGCAGGTGCCGATCGCCACCGACAGTGCGTACACCAAGGCGCGCACCCAGAGCATCGACGACCAGCGCGTGCGGGCCGACCTGGCCGCCGGCAAGGTGGTCATCATCACCGGCTTCCAGGGCGTCGACGACAGCGGCAACATCACGACGCTGGGCCGTGGCGGCTCCGACACCTCGGCCGTGGCCGTGGCCGCTGCCGTGAAGGCGGATCGT
>CAZVLY010000533.1:0-2310 GCA_964628175.1 uncultured Piscinibacter sp.
TGAAGTTCAGCCGCGAAGACGAGTCCGAGGCCGACCTGATCGGCATCGAGCTCGCCGCGCGCGCCGGCTACGACCCGCGTGCCGGCGTGACGCTGTGGCAGAAGATGGCCGAGGCCTCGAAGGGCGCGCCGCCGCAGTTCCTGAGCACGCACCCGACGGGCCCGACGCGCATCCACGACATCGAGGTCAACATCCCGAAGGTGCAGGGCCTGTACGAGCGCGCCGAGCGGCCGGCGCAGCGTTTCGGGCCGCCGAAGCCGGCGGCTGCCAAGGCCAGCGGCGGCTGAAGGCGCGCGCAGCGGCCGCGGCGCCGCGCGATGGGTCTGGTTGGGTCCGGGCTTCTCCTCCAGAATGCGGATGACGCGTTCAGGGACGAAGCGACAAGATGACGGCCAATCAACCCGATCTTTCATGGCCCCTGCTTCGCCGCATGACCCGCACGGTCGTGGTGGTCGACCTGGTCGAGTCCGTCAGGCTGATCGCACACGACGAAGAAGGCACGGTGCGGCGCTGGCAGGCCTTCGTTCACGAGGTCGTGACCCGATTGCTGCCCGAGCACGGCGGCCGGCTGGTCAAGCGCATGGGCGACGGTCTGATGCTGGAGTTCGAAAGCGTCCCCCCCGCCATCCGCTGCACGCTCGACATGTTCACCACCCTCGCGGCCCATTCACCGCCCGCCGCTTCGCCGTCGGCGATGCGCCTGCGGGCGAGCGCCCACGTGACGGACGTGATCGTCGATGAACACGATCTCTATGGCGCCGGCGTCAATCTCGCGGCGCGCTTGCTGCAGCTCGCCGAGCCCGGGGGCATCGTGGTGTCGGGCGAAGTGCGCGACCGGCTGGTGCCGGGCCTCGATGCCGAAGTGGAAGACCTCGGCGAGTGCTACCTCAAGCACATCGACGAACCCGTCCGCGCGCACCGCCTGAGCCCGCCGCCCGCCGAAGCCGCGTGGATGCCGCCGATGATCGCCAACGCGCTGCGCCCCGCCATCGCCGTGGTGCCCTTCGATGCGCCGAACCAGGACGCGATGCAGCAGCTGCTCGGCGATGCCGTCGCCGACGAACTGATCGCGTCGCTGTCCCGCAGCCCGGAACTGACGGTCGTCTCGCGCCTGTCGACCAGCGTGTTCCGCGGGCGCGCCGGTGCCCTGCCGAGCATCCGCACGCACCTGCGCGCCGACTACGTGCTGGCCGGCACGATGCACGTCGTCAACGAGCGGCTGCGCCTGGTCGTCGAGCTGACCGAGGCGACGAGCGCCAAGGTGGTCTGGGCCGGCGATGTTCGCGGCAGCGTACCCGGGGTGTTCAGCGGCGACGACCCGATGGTGCACGACCTCACCCACCGTGTCTGCTCGGCCCTGGCCCGGCGCCAGGTCGAGCGCGCGCGCCGCGAACCGCTCGCCACGCTGGAGAGCTACTGCCTGCTGATGGCGGCGGTGAACCTGCTGCACGGGACGGCCTGGCACGATTTCGATCGTGCGCGGGAGATGCTGGAGCACCTCGTCGACCGCGACCGCCGGCATGCCGCGCCGCACGCCTGGCTGGCGAAATGGCACGTGATGCGTGTCCAGCAGGGCTGGTCATCGGACATGCGGCGCGACACCCGCATTGCGCTCGACTGCACGCGGCGCGCGCTCGACATCGATCCCGCCTCGTCGCTGTCGCTGGCGATCGACGGTTTCGTGCACTGCAACCTGATGAAGGACCTGGACGGCGCCGCGCATCGCTACGAGCTGGCGCTGGCCGAGAACCCGAGCGAGCCACTGGCGTGGCTCTTCAGCGGCACGCTGCACGCCTTCAAGGGTGAGGGCGGGCCCGCGGTGCACGCCGCCGAACGCGCCCTGGAGCTGTCACCGCTGGATCCGATGCGCTACTTCTTCGAGTCGCTCACGGCCACCGCGGCCCTCGCCGACGGCCAGTACGAGCGCACCATCGAACACGCGAAACGCTCCCTCAAGCTGCACCGCACGCACACCTCCACGCTGCGCGCCATGGCCATCGCCCAGGTCCAGCTGGGGCGCCTGGACGAGGCGCGCGAAACGGTGCGTGCGCTGATGGTGCTGGAGCCGCAGCTGACGATCAGCGGGTATCTGGATCGCTCGCCGAGCAGCGGTTTCGCGACGGGCAAGCTGTGGTCGGACTCGTTGGCGGCGGCGGGCGTTCCCGCCACGTAGCGTCAGCGCGCGGCGCCGGCGACGACCGGCATACAAGACACAGGGGGAAGCATGTTCAAGCCGAGGCAGTTCGTTTTCGAAAGCGTGTTCGGTGGCGCGCGGGGACTTGGCGGTGCCGGAGGGGCGGGGGGCGCCGG
>CAZVLY010000534.1:0-2301 GCA_964628175.1 uncultured Piscinibacter sp.
AGCAGGCGGTGGCGGCGATGGCGAACGTGTCGCGGCTGATCGCGGCCTGAGGCGCAACCGCGCCCCTCAGGGGCTCCCTTATGCTCGTGACAGACAAAGCAGCAAGCGCAGGAGGAAGTCGATGCGGATGCATGGGGCGTGGCTCATCATGGGTGCGGCGACCTTGCTCGCCCTTGTGGCATGCGGTGGCGGCGGAGGCAGCAGCAGCGGCTCCGCAATCCAGACCACCGGTCTGGTCCCCGATGCGCCGGCGGCCGGGGCGGTGCTGTATCCGGACGCGCTGACCCTGCGCCCCCTGCTGCCGGGTGGCGTGTGGACCTACCAGGGCATCGAGCAGACGGTCTCTTCGCAAACCGGAGCGCCCGCCAGCGTTGCGCTGCAATACGAGAATGTCGTGCGCCACCTGTTCGGTAGCACCACCTCGTTGCCCGAGGCCTCGAGCAACCTGGACAACGCCGGAACGGATACGCTGAATGTGCAGTACAGCGCGGGCAGCGTTGTCGACAGCGGCGTGCTGGACTATCCGGATGGAACGACGCGGGCGCTCAACCTGGTGGAACTTCGCTCGCCGGTGCGCGCCGGAGACCAGTACACCTCGCTCGACATCCGGTTGACCGACGCCGGTGTCGACCTGGACGGCGACGGCCGCATGGACGGTGTGGACCTGGCGATCTACACGCGCGTCGTGGGCAACGAGACGGTGGACCTGCCGAGCTATCCGCAACTGCTGTCGCTCCGCACCACGACCACCGTCGTGGTGCGTTTCAAGCTGAGCGCGACGAACACCTTCACCGGGACCGAATCCGCCACGCTGGACATCTGGTACGCGCCCGGCATCGGCCCGGTCAAGCGAGCATCGGACGGGCCCAGCTCGGCGGTCGAATACCGCTCGCGGACCACCGAGCTGCTGAGCACCTGGGACGGCCTCTCCCAGGGTGTCGGCTTCCTGCCGGCACAGCGGCCGAAGAAGCCGAACGGCGAGCCCGTCAGGCCGGCCCTGGCGGTGGTCGGCTTCGACGACCACGCCCTGATGATGTCGCAGGCCGCCGAGGCGGCGGTGCAGGGCGTGAGCCTGACGCAGGTCGACCGCCGCGGCGCCGTGATCAGCACGAAAGACTACTTGGGCATCAATGCGGCGCGCACGCAGTTCGTGCGTGTCGGGGATTCAGTGCGTGCGGTGGAGGCGACCGATGCCGGCATCCGGATGCACGCCTTCGACTCGGCCGGCAATTCGCTGTCGAGCCAGCCGGTGCAACTGCGCGCCGGTGTCTTCTACGGCTTCCTGTCCGGCCAGCCCTTCGTGGTCGGATCGAGCGGCAACACGCTGTGGCTGATGGCCTTCCCCTACACGGACTCGTCGCAGTCCCAGTGGGAACTGCAGCTTCAGCCCTTCGATGCGGCCGGCCAGCCCCTGGCGGCACCGACGGTCGTCAGCACGAGCAGCCCGCTGGCGCTCGGCGCCGTGCGGGCTTCGGGCTGGGGCAGCACGTTGGTGCTGTCATGGAGCGAGCGTCCCAACGGAGTCGAGCGAACGCGCTATGCCGTGATCCGGGGCGAGGGCGCCCAGACGCCGTCGCTGCACGAGCTGGACACCTCCAGCAGCTACAACGTGATCGCCACGCCGGCAGCGACATCCACCGGCGTGGCGATGTTGTGGCCGGGCAGCCTCGTGATCAACGACGAACGTATCGGCGGCGTGACGCTCGATGCGGCAGGCGAGGCCTTGCGCTCGAACGCGTCCAAGGTCGAGTACGAGGCGCTGGCGCTGCCGTGGGTGCAGCGGCCCGCGCAGCTCGCCATTGCCGGCGGCGAGCGGGCGTTCGTGTTTGCCATCGGCTCCGAGCTGTCGGCGATCACGAATTCGTACGAGTTCGTGCCTGTGCTCGTCGAACTGCAACCTGGCCGCGGTCCGCTGGCAACGGACAACGAAGCCCGGTTGCTGGCCAAGGGCATGCCGGGTGTACCGAATCTGGTGGCGGGACTGGCCGGCAATGTTCTGCTGTTCGAGGGCCAGGGCAGCGAGGCCGTCGTCACGTCCGTCTGGCGTCGCCCTTGATGCGCCGGCCCCGACGCGCCTGACGCGGTCAGGCGTCCCGCCCCGACCGATCCTGCAGACACTCGGCCATGAGTTCTCGCACGATCGCCAGCCCCGGCGGCACCGTGCGTCGCCTCAAGGTCACGAGGCCGAAGCGGGCGGTCGCCGCGAGCGCGGGCTGCAACTTCAGTTCGACGAGGTCGGGCGCCGCCGCGCGGATGGCCAGCAGCACCGTGTCGCTTTGCCGGGCCACCTCGACCAGGCTG
>CAZVLY010000535.1:0-2298 GCA_964628175.1 uncultured Piscinibacter sp.
ACGACCGGGTGATGGTCTACAAGTTCGACCCCGACGGCCACGGCAAGATCATCGCCGAGGCACGCGACCCGCGGCTGGAGTCGCTGCTCGGCCACCACTACCCGGCTACCGATATCCCGCAGCGAGCCCGCGAGCTGTACATCCGCAACCGCGTGCGCCTGCTGGTCGACGTCGACTATGCCGCCGCCGGCCTGGTGCCTCGCCTGGTGCCGGGTATCGGCACCGAGCTCGACATGTCGATGTGCACGCTGCGCAGCATGTCGCCGCTGCACCTGCAGTACCTGCGCAACATGGGCGTGACGGCGACGCTGGTGGTGTCGCTGGTGCGCGAGGGCCGCTTGTGGGGCCTGGTCGCCTGCCACCACTACAGCCCCTACAACCTGCGCTTCGCGGTGCGCGCCGCGGCCGACCTGCTGTCCGAGGTGATCGCCACGCGCATCGCCGCGATCGACAACTACGCCTATGCCCAGGTGGCGATCCAGGTCCGCCGGCTTGAGCAGCGCCTGATCGAGGCCACCTCCACCGAGGGCGACTGGCGCCTGGCGCTGCTGCGCAACCCGCGCACGCTGCTGCAGCCGCTGGACGCCACCGGTGCGGCGCTGTTCCACGACGACGAGGTGCTCAGCACCGGCGAGGTGCCGTCCACGCCGCAACTGCGCGCCTTGCAGCAATGGGTGCAGTCGCAGAGCTTCGATCGGCTCTTCCATTGCTCGGCCGTCGAGCGCGACAACCCGGCGCTGGCCTCGCTCACGCCCACCGCCAGCGGCGTGATCGCGGTGAAGCTCTCGTCCGATCGCCCCGACTACCTGATGTGGTTCCGCAAGGAACAGCTGCTCACCGTCACCTGGGCCGGCGACCCGGCCAAGCCGATGGTCGCCAACGACCCGATGGAGCTGTCGCCGCGGCGCTCGTTCGCCGCCTGGTCGGAGCTGGTGCGCGGCACTGCGCTGCCCTGGAGCGGCAGCGAGCTGGCGCTCGCGCGTGCCATCGGCGCCTCGCTGATCGACATCATCGTGCAGGTCAATGCGGTGCGGCTGCTGATCGCCGAGCACCAGCTCGCGCAGGTGCGCGGCACCGTGGGCAGCTCGAACGAGGCGGTCATCGTCACCGACGGTCGTCAGCGCACGCTGTTCGCCAACGAAGCCTTCCTGCGCCTGAGCGGCCGCACGCGCGAAGCCGTTCCGGACCTGGCCGCGGTGGCCGGTCTGTTCACGCAGCCGCAGGTGGCCCAGCGTGTCTTCGATGGCCTGGTGTCCGACGGCCAGCCCTGGCGCGGCGAGTTCGAGATGGTGGGCACCCGGCCGACGCCGCTGTCCGTGCGGGCCGAGGTCGTGCCCGCGCGCGACGGCTCGGTGCTCGGCTTCATCCTGATGTTCGACGACCTGACCGAGTCCAAGCGGGCCTTGCGCGCGCGGGAGCACCTCGAGGCTTCGCTGTCGCAGGCCGCGCCCTCGCTGGCCGCCTATGGCATCGGATCGCGGGAAAACGACGAACTGATCAGCGCCATCCTGGCCAGCGCCAGCCTGGCCGCGATGGACATCGCCGACGGCAACATGGCGCCGACGGTGGCGCCCATGCTCGAGGAGCTGGAAGTCTCGACGCGCCGCGCGACGGCCCTGTACGGGCGCATCCGCGGCTTCACGCAAGGCTAGGCGCCAGGCGCGCGCGGTCGAGCTGCTCGAACAGCTCGCCGTGCCGGCGGAACGCTTCGGTCGCTTCGCCGACGATCGCTTCGCGCGCCGCCGCGTCGGCTTCGATCTGGTCCAGCCCGCTGCGAAAGCGTTGCGCCAGGGCACCCACCTGCTGTGTCGAGCCGAACTCGTAGAAGCGCGTGCCGGACTCCGGGGCCAGCCCGAGCGCACGTGCAACGATCTTGCGCAGCGCCTGGCCACCGCTGAGATCGCCCAGGTAACGAACGTAGGCATGCGCGACCAGCAGCACGGGCTCGCTGCGCTCGATCTCGGCGATGCGCGCGGCATAGGCCAGCGCTGCCGGCTGAACGGCCAGCTCGTCGCGCCACGCGGGACCGTGCAGGTGGTCGAGGTCGCTGCCCAGCGCTGCCGCCCGCAGCAACTCGGCGTTGAACACGCGCGAGATGACCGGGTGTTGCGCCTGTCGCGCCAGTGCCGCTTCGAGCGCGGCATAGATGGGATGCAGGCTGGCCAGCAGCAGACAGTAGCCGGCGCGATCGACCTGGCCGCCGAGCAGGGCGCGCACGAAGCCCGTTGCTTCGACCTGCTTGTGTGCAGGCCAGGTCTGCGAGCGCAGACGTTCGGCAAGCGAGTTCATCGGTGGCGG
>CAZVLY010000536.1:0-2297 GCA_964628175.1 uncultured Piscinibacter sp.
CTCGCCTCACCATCGCCGGCCTGCGCGTGCGCGGCGTCCACGTGCCGATGCGGCTGCCGCTGGTCACCGGCGGCGGCACGGTGGGCATCGCGCCGCTGGCACTGATCGACCTGCACACCGACCAGGGTGTCACCGGCTCGAGCTACCTGTTCTGCTACACGCCGCTGGTGCTGGGGCCGGTGCTGCAGATGCTGGAGAACCTGCTGCCGGCGATCCGCGGCGATGCAGTCGCGCCGCTGGACCTGGACCGCAAGCTGCAGCGGCAGTTCCGCCTGCTCGGCGCCAAGGGGCCGGTGGCGATGGCGCTGGCCGGCCTCGACATGGCGGCCTGGGATGCGCTGGCGCGTGCCCAGGGCGTGCCGCTGGTGCGCCTGCTCGGCAGCGCACCGCGGCCGATCCCCGCCTACAACAGCAACGGCCTGGGCCTGATCGGGCCGGAGCGCGCCGCCGCCGAGGCGCTGAAGCTCGCGGCCCCCGGCTTCCAGGCCATCAAGGTGAGGCTCGGTTATGCAGACGCCCACGCCGATGCGGCCGTGGTGCGCGCCGTGCGCGGCGCGGTGGGCGAAGGCGTGACGCTGATGTCCGACTACAACCAGGGCCTGTCGGTGGCCGAGGCCGTGCACCGGCTCGACGTGCTGGCCGACTCGGGCCTGGCCTGGATCGAGGAGCCCACCGGCGCCGACGACCACGCCGGCCACGCGCAGATCCGCAGCCGCACGCGCTTGCGCATCCAGATGGGCGAGAACTGGTGGGGCCCGCACGACATGGCCCGCTGCCTGGCGCTCGGCGCCTGCGATCTGGGCATGCCCGACGCGATGAAGATCGGTGGCGTGACCGGCTGGCAACGCGCCGCGGCCCTCGCCGACGCGGCCGCGCTGCCGATCTCCAGCCACCTGTTCCCCGAAGTCAGCGCGCACCTGCTGGCGGCTTCACCCACATGCCACTGGCTGGAGTACGTGGACTGGGCCGAACCGGTGCTGCGCGAGCCGCTGAAGATCGAGCACGGCCAGGCCGTGCTGACCGAAGCGCCCGGCAGCGGCATCGCCTGGGACGAGGCCGCCGTCGCGCGCTACCAGGTGGCCTGAGGCCGCGGGCGCGGCGGGTCGGCGTGGCGCGTGCGCATCGGCACGCGCCCTGCACCGCGTGCGCCGTCTGATGTGGATCAGAAGCGCCGGCGCCAGGCCCGGCCTGCACGCACGCCACCAGACACACAGAAACTACACTGGCGCGCCGGACGCGCAGGCGTGCTGGAATTTCGTTTGGCACAGGAAGTTTTCATGTCACGAATGACGAGGGCCCGCCGCGCGCAACGCGGGGCCCTGCACTTCGCGGTCGCCTGGGTCGCCACGGTCGTCCTCATCGCGCTGTGCGCCTATGCCGTGTGGAACCAGCGGCAGGAAAGCAGCCGACTCTCCGAGGTCACGCTGCGCAATTCGGCCGTCCTGCTGTCCGAGCAGATCCAGCATGCGTTCGACCAGGCCGATGCGCTGCTGCTGTCGGTCGGGCATCGGTACGCCAACGCCATCGCCCGGGGGGAACCGGAACTCGCACGGCTGACCGACGAGGTTCGCCACGACGTCGAGATCGATCCTTTCATCAAGCGCATCGGCATCGTCGACGTCGACGGCGTCAACTTCTTCAACACCGGTTTCGCCGACCCGAATGCGCCCCGGCCGCAGGTGGCCGACCGCGCGTACTTCCGGCGCGCCAAGGCCGGCGAGAAGGACCTGATCTTCGACGGCCCGCTGCAGCCCAGGCTGTCGCCGGAATGGTCGATCGTCCTGGCCCGACGAATCGAGGGCCGCGACGGCGAGTTCCTCGGCGTGGCACTCGCCACGCTGCCCGTGGCGGCCATCGGGGAGTTCTTCGCCAAGCTGGAACTGGGGCCTGCAGGCGTCATCAACCTGCGCACGGCGGACCTGGCCCAGGTCGCCCGCGTGCCCGCGCTCGCGGGCAAGGACAGCGGCGTGGGCAACCGCAACGTCTCGCAGGCCATCCGCGACCTGATGCGCGAGCGCCCCGGACTCGATCAGTACATCTACCGGACGGTGGCACCGATCGACGGCATCGAGCGCCTGTACATCTACCAGAAACTGCGCAATGCGCCCTTCTGGATGACCGTCGGGCGCACGACCGAGGATTCGGCCGGCGCCTGGCGGCGCACCGCCGCGTCGCTCGCCCTGGTGGTCATGCCGGTCACGGCCTTCTTCTTCTGGGGCGCCTACCGGCTGAATCGCCAGAAGCAGTTGCTCGAACAAGGCATCGAAGAGCGCACGCGCGAACTGGCGCGCAGCGAG
>CAZVLY010000537.1:0-1107 GCA_964628175.1 uncultured Piscinibacter sp.
GAGAACCCGAACGACGACACCAGCTTCCTGCGCGTGGTGAACTTCCCGACGCGCGGCATCGGCGCGCGCACGGTGGAGCTGCTGCAGGACGCGGCGCGGGCCAGCGGCCGCAGCCTGACGCAGAGCGTCGGCGCGGTGGCCGGCAAGGGCGGCGGCAACCTGCAGGCCTTCGTGGCGCTGATCGACGCGATGCGCGAGGGTACCCGCGGCCTGACGCTGCGCGAGATCATCGAGCACATGCTGCACGCATCCGGTCTGGTCGACTTCTACAAGACCGACAAGGAAGGCAAGGACCGCCTCGAGAACCTGGAGGAACTGGTCAACGCGGCCGAGGCCTTCGTCACGCAGGAGGGTTTCGGCAAGGATGCGGTGGCGCTGCCGGTGGACGAGCAGGGCACGGCGATCGAGCAGGTGCCCGACGCCGAGACGGGCGAGATCATGTCGCCGCTGGCCGCGTTCCTGACGCACGCCTCGCTGGAGGCCGGCGACAACCAGGCGCAGGCCGGTCAGGACGCGATCCAGCTGATGACGGTGCATTCGGCCAAGGGCCTGGAGTTCGATGCGGTGTTCATCACCGGTCTGGAGGAGGGCCTGTTCCCGCACGAGAACAGCCTGGCCGACCACGACGGCCTGGAAGAAGAGCGCCGGTTGATGTACGTGGCCATCACGCGCGCCCGCAAGCGCCTGTACCTGAGCTTCAGCCAGACGCGCATGCTGCACGGCCAGACACGCTACAACGTGAAGAGCCGCTTCTTCGACGAGCTGCCCGAGGCCTGCCTGAAGTGGATCACGCCGCGCAACCAGGGCTTCGGTTCGGGCTTCGCGCGGGAGTACCAGCAGGCCTGGCAGCGCGGCTCGGGGCTGGGCTCGATCGTCGGTGCGGGGCGCGTCGAGCCGCGGCCGGCGAGCAGTTACCCGTCGAACCCCAAGACCACGACCGCGCACGGCTTGCGCACAGGGCAGAGCGTCTTCCACACCAAGTTCGGCGAGGGCGTGATCGTCACGCTCGAGGGCAGCGGCGAGGACGCACGGGCCCAGGTCAACTTCGGCCGCCACGGCATGAAGTGGCTGGCGCTGTCGGTCGCCAAGCTCACGCCGGTGAACTGA
>CAZVLY010000537.1:1207-2291 GCA_964628175.1 uncultured Piscinibacter sp.
GCCCGCTTCGAAGGGCGCATTCCCGCCGAGGCCTGGGACGCCGTGGCCGAACTGCTGCCCTGATCACTCGGTGGTCGAGATGTCGACCACCTTGCCGCTGCGCGGCTCGACCTGGCAGCGGTAGCTGAACGGGATCAGGTTCATGCCCGGCGCGCGCTCCACCGAGCCCTTGCCGACCAGGTCGATGCGGCCGTTCGTGCCGGGCTGCATGCGCCGCGAATCGGCGCCGAAATTGATGCGGCCCACGCGCGGATGCTGGCGCTTGAGCGCGCCGGCCGCGGCGGCCTCGCAGGCTTCGGGGGACACATTGGTGAGGTCGGGCTCGAAGGTCTTCTCGGGGGCCGCGCGTGCCGCGCCCGCATCGCGGAACACAACGCCGGAGGTGGCGTCGGAAGCCTCGTTGTACGCGCAGCTGTAGGTGAAGCTCACGCTGCCGCCGGCGCCCCGGTAGCGGCCTTCGCCCTTGATGGCGGTCTCGTCGTCGCCGCTGGGCAAGGCCAGGCGTTTGGCGGCGAGGAACTGCACTTCCTTCGCATCGCGGCCGCGCATGCGGCGGATCGTCTCGCTGACCTCCGTCTCGCAGCGGTCGGTGGCCTTGGCCGTGTCGGCAGGCGCGGCAGCGGCGGGCTGCAGCTGCGCGGCGAACAGGGCGAGGGCGAGCAGGGGCGGGAGCTTGAGCATGGGCAAGGGCGGTGAAGCTTCGGCGTGTGGCACCGATGGTGGCTGCATTGTCGCGCCCGGGCAAGGGCCCGCAGCGGTAACACCTGTGCTGCGAATGCGGGGTGTGCCGCCGACGTGCGCTGTTCCACAATGGAGTGAGAGGGAGGGCATGGCTTGAAGCACAGGGAATCGGCTGGTTTCGACGCGGTCACCGAATCGACGCAGAGTCGTCGCAGCGCCATGCGCCGACTGTGGCTGCTGGCCACGGCCTCACTGGCCGGTTGCGGCGGTGGCTCGGCCGTCAGTCCTGCGACGGCCCCTGGACCAACACCCGCACCCGCACCCGCACCCGCACCCGCACCCGCACCCGCACCGGCACCGGCACCGGCACCGGCACCGGCACCGGCACCGGCACCGGCACCGG
>CAZVLY010000538.1:0-2281 GCA_964628175.1 uncultured Piscinibacter sp.
AGCCGTGCCGACACGCCGAAGTTCAAGGGCACGCCGCCGACCAGGAAGCCCGGCGTGAGGCCGGCGCGGTCGAGGATCCAGGCCAGCATCGAGGTGGTCGTCGTCTTGCCGTGCGTGCCGGCCACGGCCAGCACGTGGCGGCCCTGCAGCACGTGGTCCGACAGCCACTGCGGCCCGCTGGTGTAGGGCGCGCCGGCGTTGAGGATGGCCTCCATCAGCGCGTTGCCGCGCGAGACCACGTTGCCGACGACGAACAGGTCGGGCTTGAGCGCGAGCTGCTCGGCGCCGAAGCCCTCGATGAGGTCGATGCCCAGCGCCCGCAGCTGGTCGCTCATCGGCGGGTATACGTTGGCATCGCAGCCGGTGACTCGGTGGCCGGCCTCGCGTGCCAGTGCCGCCAGGCCGCCCATGAAGGTGCCGCAGATGCCGAGGATGTGGATGTGCATGGGCCGATTCTATGGACCGTGGGGCGGTGCGGAACTGCTAAGGTGCGGGGCCATGCCCGAACCGCGCGCCTTCACGGCCTTTGCCTGGATCGCCACGCACCCGTGGCTGTATCCGCTGCTCGAGGCCCTGCATGTGGTCGGCATCGCGCTGCTGCTGGGCAGCCTGGCCGTGCTGGAACTGCGCGTCTGGGGTTTCGGCGCGGCTTTGCCGGTAGCGCCGCTGGCGCGGCTGGCGCTGCCGCTCACGCTGGCCGGCTTCGGCCTGGCGGCGGGCACCGGCCTGACGATGTTCATCAGCCAGCCGGGCGAACTGCTGGCCAACCGCGTGTTCGCCGTGAAGATGGCGCTGCTGATGCTGGCCGGCCTGAACGCGGCTTCGTTCCATGCCCGCGGCAGCCTGCAGTCGCTCGATCGCGTGGCGCGGGCGCAGACCTTGATCTCGCTGGGGCTTTGGGGCGCCGTCATCATCTGCGGTCGCTGGATCGCCTACTCATGACCTGAAGGGAGCTCGCATGCTGCGCAGACATCTCCTGCTCGCCGCGGCCGTCCTGCCCGCGCGCACGGCCTTCGCCCACCACGGCTGGAGCAGTTTCGACACCGCTCGCCCGCTGTACCTCGCAGGCAAGGCACGCAAGGTCGCCTGGCGCAATCCGCACGCCGAGTTCGATCTCGAGGTCGATGCCGACCTGAAGCTGCCGGCCGAGCTCGCGAAGCGGCCGGTGCCGGCGCAGGCGGCCGGCATCGACGGCGCCCGCCTGTTCGCGTCGGCGCAGCTGCCCACGCGCAAGGACAGGCTCTGGCACGTGGAGCTCGCGCCGCTCACGCGCATGGGCGCCTGGAACGTGACCGAGCTGCGCGACGGCGACGCGGTGGCGATGGTCGGCTACACCTTCGCCGGCGAGAAGGGCGAGCCGGTGCTGCGCGTCGAGTACCTGCTCGTCGGCGCGGCGACCTACGGCCTGCGCTCGTCGCCGGCCTGAAGGTCAGCGCCTGCGCAGGCAGCGCGCGGCGGCCGCCACGGTCGCCGCGATGTCGTCGGCGCTGTGCGCGGCGCTGACGAAGCCGGCCTCGTACAGCGCCGGCGCGAAGTACACGCCCGACTCCAGCATGGCGTGGAAGAAGGCGTTGAAGCGCTCCTTGTCGGTGGCGATCACCGCCGGGTAGTTCTGCGGCAAGGCGTCGGCAAAGAAGAAGCCGAACATGCCGCCCTCGCAGTCGCCGACCATCGGCACGCCGGCCTCGCGGACGGCGCCAAGCAGGCCGTCGACCAGCGTCTTCGTCTTCGCGCCCAGCGCTTCGTAGAAGCCGGGTTGGCGGATCTCGCGCAGCGTGGCCAGGCCGCAGGCCGTGGCCACCGGGTTGCCCGACAGCGTGCCGGCCTGATAGACCGGGCCCAGAGGCGCGAGCTGTTCCATCACCGCGCGCTTGCCGCCGAAGGCCGCCAGCGGCATGCCGCCGCCGATGACCTTGCCGAACACCGACAGGTCCGGCGCGAAACCCGGGATCAGCTTCGCGTACAGGCTCTGCGCGCTGCCGAGTGCGACGCGAAAACCCGTCATCACCTCGTCGAACACGAGCAGCGCGCCATGTTTCGTGCACAGCTCGCGCAGCTTCGTCATGAAGGGCACGCTGGCGCGCACGAAGTTCATGTTGCCGGCGATCGGCTCGATCATCACGCAGGCGATGTCCTGGCCGTGCAGCGAGAAGGCCTCCTCGATCTGCGCGAGGTTGTTGTACTCGAGCACCATGGTGTGCTGCACCACCTCGGGCGGCACGCCGGCGCTGGTCGGGTGGCCGAAGGTGGCCAGGCCCGAGCCGGCCTTGACCAGCAGCGC
>CAZVLY010000539.1:0-2278 GCA_964628175.1 uncultured Piscinibacter sp.
ACCAGCATGCCGGTGATCGCGCCGCCCTTGAAGGCGACATCGAGCGCCGGGCCAATGCCCTTGGTCGCGGCCTGCGCGGTGCGCACGTTGGCGCGCACCGACACGTTCATGCCGATGAAGCCGCAGGCGCCAGACAGCACCGCGCCGACGACGAAGCCGATGGCGGTGGTGCCATCCAGGAAGATGCCGATCAGGATGGCCAGCACCACGCCGACGATCGCGATGGTCTTGTACTGCCGGGCCAGGTAGGCGGCCGCACCTTGCTGGATCGCGCCGGCGATTTCCTGCATGCGGGCGTTGCCTGCACTCTGGCTGAGAATCCAGCTTCGCTGAACGAAGCCGTAGACGACGGCGGCCAGACCGCAGGCCAGCGCGATGTAAAGCGCCACGTTGGTGGACATCAGGGGATCTCCTTCCTCATTGCTCGGATCTGATTGGAATACTTCTGGGAAACATCTCGCGAAACGTTCGCGCACGCGCAGGCGACGGCCCGTTCCGGGGCTCGCGGGATGCTACGGGATGACTTCAGGCAAGGCAACGACGCCGTCACGGTGTTTTCCAGCCTTTTGTGCCCCGGATCAATGTGTCAGTTCGCCGACAGTGCTCTGCGTAGAATTCGGGTTTGTCCGAATGTCTGCGAGAAGCGCATGAGCCTGCACAACGTCACCCCCGGTCCCAATTCTCCCGACAACTTCAACGTGATCATCGAGATCCCGATGAACGCGGATCCGATCAAGTACGAGGTGGACAAGGAAACGGGCGCGATGTTCGTCGACCGCTTCATGACGACCGCGATGCACTACCCGTGCAACTACGGCTACATCCCGATGACCCTGGCCGATGACGGCGACCCGGTCGACGTGCTGGTGATCACGCCGTACGCGCTGACGCCGGGCGTGGTGGTGACCTGCCGGCCGCTGGGCGTGCTGAAGATGGACGACGAGGCCGGCGGCGACGCCAAGCTGCTGGCGGTGCCGATCGACAAGGTCTGCCCCATCTACAGCCATTGGAACAAGCCGGAAGACATCAACCAGATGCGCCTGAAGGCGATCCAGCACTTCTTCGAGCACTACAAGGACCTCGAGGCTGGCAAGTGGGTGAAGGTCCAGGGCTGGGAGGGCCCGGAGGCCGCCAAGACCGAGGTGGTGAACGGTGTCGCCGCGTACCAGAAGGAGAAGGCCAAGAAGAAGGCCTGATTCACGGCGGCCGGCACGGCCGCGGATCTTTTCGGGCGCGGCAGGCTCCTACACTGCCGTTTCCTCGCAGTCACCGTGCCGACCATGCTCCGATTCCTCCGCGGGTTCGTCCTTCTCTTCCTCGCGTCGCTGCTCGGCGCCGCGCAGGCGCAGCAACTGCCCGCCGGCGTGCGCGCCGTGACCTCGGTCGAGGGCATCGACGAGTACCGGCTCGCCAACGGCCTCCAGGTGCTGCTGGTGCCCGATGACTCCAAGCCGACGACGACCGTCAACCTGACCTACCACGTCGGGTCTCGCCACGAGAACTACGGCGAGACCGGCATGGCGCACCTGCTCGAGCATCTGATCTTCAAGGGCTCCCCGAAGCATCCCCAGGTCTGGGCCGAATTCACGAAGCGGGGTTTGGCGGCCAATGGCTCGACGAACTTCGATCGCACCAACTACACCGCCAGCTTCTCCGCCGACGAAGGCAATCTGAACTGGTACATCGGCTGGCTGGCCGATTCGATGGTCAACAGCTTCATCGCACGCCGCGATCTCGACACCGAGATGACGGTGGTGCGCAACGAGATGGAGATGGGCGAGAACAGCCCGCAGCGCATCCTCTACCAGCGCACCATGGCGCTGATGTACGACTGGCACAACTACGGCAAGGACGTGATCGGCGCGCGCAGCGACGTCGAGAACGTCGACATCGGCCGCCTGCAGGCCTTCTATCGCACCTACTACCAACCCGACAACGCGACGCTGATCGTCTCGGGGCGCATCGATGCGACGCGGGTGCTGCGCCAGGTGGCGGCCACCTTCGGCAAGCTGCCGCGCCCGAAGCGCAGCCTGCCCGCGCAGTACACGCTCGACCCGGCGCAGGATGGCGAGCGCAGCGTCACGCTGCGCCGCGTGGGTGGCGCGCCGCTGATCTTCGTCGGTTACCACATGCCGCCCGCGGGCCACCCGGATTCGGCGGCCTCCGACCTGCTGGCGCTGGTGCTCGGCGACTCGCCGTCCGGGCGCCTGCACAAGCGCCTGACCGAGAAGCAGCTGGCGGCCGGGACCTTCGGCGAATCCTTCGGGCTGGCCGAACC
>CAZVLY010000540.1:0-2277 GCA_964628175.1 uncultured Piscinibacter sp.
CGATGCAATGCGAGGCGAGCCTCGCTGGTCGCCCGCGAGCGTGGGCCGGAGAGCGGATACCCGGACCGCCTGCCCGCGCGCCACTCTATGCGGGCTTTCGTGAACGTCCGCAACGGGCCGATCACAGCCACTCTCGTCGGTCGGTTTCAACTCGGCCCGAACCCACCCGACTGCGGCCCTCGCCTCACCAGTCGTGGATGTCCGGGTTCGCGAAACTGTAGTGGTTGGGCACCGCGAGGCTGGAGTACGAGAAGGACAGGCTGACGTCGAGCGACGTCACCTGGTGCCACCAGCCCAGCGGCAGGAACACCGTGTCGCCGGGCTCGGCGATCACCTCCAGCACCTTCACCTGGCTGAACAGAGGGTAGCGGGCCAGGTCGGGTCGGTCGATGTCGATCGGACTGAAGACGTTGTTGAAGTTGTAGAGCTTCGGTGTCTCCAGCGGGGAAATGAAGCGCCAGCGCTTGCGGCCCACCACCTGGGTGTGGAACAGCATGATCGTGTCGTGGTGCAGCGGCGTGTTGGTGCCCGCCGGGCCGAACCAGAATGACGACAGGCGCGGCAGCTCGGCGCGGTCGCAGATCGCCGGCAACGTGCCGATGTCGGCCAGCAGGGGCGCGAACTCCGGCCGGCGCAGCGCCTCGTTGTTGGCCGTCATGTAGTAGTCGTTGGTCGGCCCGCCGGCGAGCACGCGGTCGACGAAGTCGGCCAGCCGCGCCTGATGCCGGTGCTGGAGCTTGTTCTCCTCGTAGCGCGGGTCGGCATTGCGCT
The DNA here is from genome assembly GCA_964628175.1 of uncultured Piscinibacter sp. GTDB lineage: Bacteria > Pseudomonadota > Gammaproteobacteria > Burkholderiales > Burkholderiaceae_C > Piscinibacter. Next base: position 772 of record CAZVLY010000540.1, read on the forward strand.
CGGCCTGGATCTCGATGTCGAGGTGACCGAAGCGCGCCTTCAGGTCGGCCGGCGACCAGCGCCGCATCGCCGGCCAGTCGGCCGCCACGTCGGTGAGCACCAGCGGGCGGCTGCCGCAGACGTAGCGCTCGAAGAGCTCGTCGCGCGACACGCCGGCGCGTTTCTCGACCTGCGCATACCCGGGCCGCAGCTCCCACAGCTTCTGCTGGTTGGCCACCACAGACTCGAGCTTGCGCAGCAGCTGCTGGTGGCGCAGCGCGGCGCGGTACACCGGGTCGCCCTCGAGCATCGCCACGGCCTGCGTGCACAGCGAGCGGTCCAGGCCGGCGGCGGCCATGGTGTCGACCATCGACTCGGGCGTGCAGCCGCGCAGCCGGTTCTCGGCCGCCCACTGCAGCCAGTGGTCGGCCAGCGCCGGCAGGTCCTGGAGGGCAGGGGCCCGGGCCGGCTCCATCGCGCCTCAGACGAAGGATTCGTCGGCGCCCAGGTAGCGCCATTGGCCGGGGGGCAGGTCGCCGAGCATCACACGGCCGATGCGCACGCGCTTCAGGCCGGTGACCTTCAGGCCGACCGCCTCGCACATGCGGCGGATCTGGCGCTTCTTGCCCTCGACGAGCACGAAGCGCAGCTGGTCGTCGTTGACCCATTCGACGCGCGCCGGCTTCAGCGCTTCGCCATCGAGCTCGAGGCCGTGGTTGAGCAGGCGCAGCCCCTCGTCCGACAGACGCTGGCCCTCGACCGGGGCGACGCGCACGAGGTACTCCTTCTCCATCGTGCTGTTCTCGCCGATCAGCTGCTTGGCGATGCGGCCATCCTGCGTGAGCACGAGCAGGCCGACCGAGTCGATGTCGAGCCGGCCGGCCGGCGCGAGGTGGCGGATGTGCTCGCGCTGGAAGGCGAAGTCGGTCGGGTCGTCCGCCCAGCGGTTCGGCGGCGTGACCAGCACGTAGGCGGGCTCGTAGCCGTCCTCGGCCTGGCCGCTGACGTAGCCGACCGGCTTGTTCAGCAGCACGGTGACGCGCTGCGCCTGCTGGGTGCGCGCCCGCTTGTCGATGGTGACCTGCTGCGTCGGCAGCACGCGGGCGCCGAGTTCGGCGACCACCTCGCCGTCCACGCGCACCCAGCCCTTGGCGATCCATTCGTCGGCTTCGCGGCGCGAGGCCAGGCCCAGCTCGCTCATGCGCTTGGACAGTCGCAGGCTGCCGTCCGGGTGGGCCGGGCCCTCGGCCGGCGGCGCGACGACCTTGCGCGGCCGGCCGCTGAAGGCGGTGTTCGGCGCGCCAGCGGCCACGGGCGCGGGGGGCCTGGGCGGTGCCGGGCGAGCGGGCGGGAGCGGTGCACGCCGGTCCGGCGCCGGGCGAGCCGAGGCCGGGCGCGGCGCGTCCTGGCGTGCCGGTGTGGGCCGCGGTGGCGCCGCGCGAACCGGCCCGGGCCGCGGTGCGGCCGAACGGCCGGCTGGGTTCGGCCGGTCATGGCCGCCAGGCCGCGGCCGCGGCGCGGCAGAGG
>CAZVLY010000541.1:0-144 GCA_964628175.1 uncultured Piscinibacter sp.
AGCGCGCCTTCCGGTGCGCCGGCCTCGGCGTAGAACTCCAGCCGCGGGTCGGTGCGATGCCGGCTGCGGCTCATGGTCAGGCGGCGGGCCAAGCGTGCCAGCACGGCGCTGGCACTGCGCAAGGCACCGGCCGCGGCGTGGCGG
>CAZVLY010000541.1:154-2262 GCA_964628175.1 uncultured Piscinibacter sp.
CACGCCCCGGACAGCCGGGCTGCCGGGGCGTGCGGTTGCGGTCACAGGCGCTTCACGCCGTTCAGCCAGCCGACCAGCTGGCCGTCGAGGTACAGCGCGCCTTCCGGTGCGCCGGCCTCGGCGTAGAACTCCAGCCGGGGGTCGGTGCGCTGGCGGCTGCGGCTCATCGCCAGTCGGCGGGCCAGGCGGGCCAGCACGGCACTGGCGCTGCGCAAGGCGCCGGCCGCGGCGTGGCGGGCGACGGTGGAAGCGGGGTCCCGTTCGGGGGCCAGGCTCCAGCGGGGGGCTTTCGGACTCATCGGTGTCTCCTTGGCGCGGCGCGGGCCGCGCGTCTTTCACGGGGGGCTGTGTTTCATCTGGTTCAGTTCGCGCTGCAGCGCGCGCCGGCCTTCCTGCCGCACGAAGCGGGTGCCGGGCCGGTGCGTGCCGGCGCGGCGGAAGTGGGCGGGCGCCACCAGCGGATTGCGGGGCTTGAGGGTCTTCACGGCGATCTTCATGAGCGGGTCTCCTTCGGTCGGGGCCTGTGGCGGCCCGGAAAGCACAACGGCCCGGGTGCTTGCGCATCCCGGGCCGTGAGGGCTGGCGGTGCCGATGAGGCAGCTCAGCCCGGAGCGGGTCCGGAAGGCACGGTGCACGAACCGAGGGCTCGGCTCGACGACGGCTGCGCATCGCCGAAGCGGCGCGGGCACATCGAGCAGAGGAACATCGGACGGGTCATCGGGCGCGGAATGGGTGGATCGGAGGGTGTCGCAGCGCGGCGGCCTTCGGCGCGGCTTGCGCAGATGATAAAGGATTGATTATCTTTGGCAAGCCCTGTGCGCAAGGTTCTAGCGCTTGCGTTTCAGCGGCGCCACACCGGTCTGCGTCCGCATCCACAGTTCGGTGCCGTCGTCTCCCGGCCGCAAGGGTGGCTTGCCCGGCGACGGCGGTGCCGGCGGTGTCGGAGCCGCCGCGGACAGCACCTCGCCGAGCAGGTCGAGCAGGCGGGTGCGGGCGCGCTGCGGGTGGCGCCGGTAGTAGGTCAGCACCAGGCCGACGATGAAACGCTCGTCGTCGTCCTGCGGCACGTTGTGCGGCGGTTCCTCCGGGGCTGCGCTGCCTTTCGACGCCGCTTCGCCGTGCAGCTGGTCCATCCAGCCCGGTGGTTTGTGGCACAGCACCTCGAACTGGCGCGCCAGCCGCTCGCCGATCTGCCGCGAGCGGCTCTTGATCTGGCTCCAGTAGCTGGGCTGGATCTGCAGCCGCTCCGCGAACCGCCGCTCCAGACCGCGCAGCGTGGCCGCGTCCGGGTGCTTGACGGTGGCGTGGACGAACTCGTCGAACAGCAGCAAGGCGTTGTCGAGGCGGATCTGGGCGACGTCGCGCACACCGGGGGTCATGCCCCGATGATAAAGGCTGCTTGAGCAGGCCTGCGGTGGACAATCTTCGCCGCACCGCAACGGCACCACTTCGAAGGCTCACGATGACCACGCTCGGCACCCCGCTCTCGCCCACCGCCACCAAAGTCATGCTGCTGGGCAGCGGCGAGCTGGGCAAGGAGGTACTGATCGCGCTGCAGCGCCTGGGTGTCGAGACGATCGCGGTGGACCGCTACGAGAACGCGCCCGGCCAGCAGGTGGCGCACCACGCGCGCACCATCGTGATGAGCGACCCGGCGCAGCTGAAGGCGCTGATCGAGGCCGAGCGGCCAATGCTGGTGGTGCCCGAAATCGAGGCGATCGCTACGCCGATGCTCGAGCAGCTCGAGGCGAGCGGCCTGGTGCGCGTCATCCCGACCGCGCGGGCGGCGCGCCTGACCATGGACCGCGAAGGCATCCGCCGCCTGGCCGCCGAAACGCTGCGCCTGCCGACCAGCCCCTACCGCTTCTGCGATTCGCTGGAGGAGCTGCAGGCGGCCATCGATGCCGGCATCGGCTATCCGTGCATCGTCAAGCCGGTGATGAGCAGCTCGGGCAAGGGCCAGAGCAAGATCGACGGCCCGGCCGACGTGGCCAAGGCCTGGGACTACGCGATGGCCGGCGGCCGCGTCGCCAAGGGGCGCATCATCGTCGAGGGCTTCATCGACTTCGACTACGAGATCACGCTGCTGACCGTGCGCGCGATGGACG
>CAZVLY010000542.1:0-2260 GCA_964628175.1 uncultured Piscinibacter sp.
GCCGAAGTCCAGCGCTTTATCGCGCAAGGGCTCGCCTGCGAGCATGTCGAGGTCGAGGGCGACGGGCGGCATTTCTTCGCCACCATCGTGTCGGCCGAGTTCGAGGGCGCCAATCGCGTCAAGCGCCACCAGCGGGTCTACCAGGCCCTGGGCGATAGAATGCGCGAGCAGATCCACGCCCTGTCGATGAAGACGCTGACCCCGGCCGAGTGGGCTTCGCAGCCCGCCACGGCCCCCACCCACCACCACTGATCCACGCCGCAGTGTTCACTGCGGCGCTCGGGCCTGCGCCCAGCGCGGGTCCCGGGAGCCAGGTGGGCATGGGCTACAGCCTGTCATCCTCATGGACAAACTCCTCATCCGCGGCGGCCGCCGGCTCGAAGGCGAAGTCGTCATCTCCGGCGCCAAGAACGCCGCCCTGCCCGAGCTCTGCGCGGCGCTGCTGACCGCCGAGCCAGTCACTTTGACCAACGTGCCGCGCCTGCAGGACGTGAGCACCACGCTCAAGCTGCTGCGCAACATGGGCGCCAAGGCCGAGCGCAGCGAGGCGCAGCCTGACACCGTCGCGCTCGACGCCGGCCCGGTCAGCTCGCCCGAGGCACCGTACGACCTGGTGAAGACCATGCGCGCGTCGATCCTGGTGCTCGGCCCGCTGCTGGCGCGCTTCGGCGAGGCCACCGTCTCGCTGCCCGGCGGCTGTGCCATCGGCTCGCGGCCGGTCGACCAGCACATCAAGGGCCTGCAGGCGATGGGCGCCGACATCACCGTCGAGCACGGCTACATCATCGCCAAGGCGAAGCGCCTGAAGGGCGCGCGCATCACCACCGACATGGTCACCGTCACCGGCACCGAGAACCTGCTGATGGCTGCCACGCTGGCCGAGGGCGAGACGGTGCTGGAGAACGCCGCGCAGGAACCGGAGATCCCCGACCTGGCCGAACTGCTGATCGCCATGGGCGCGAAGATCGAAGGCCACGGCACGAGCAAGATCCGCATCCAGGGCGTCGAGCGCCTGCACGGCGCCAGCCACCGCATCGTGCCGGACCGCATCGAGACCGGCACCTTCCTGTGCGCCGTGGCTGCGGCCGGCGGCGACGTGGTGCTGCGCCAGACGCGTGCCGAGCATCTGGAGGCAGTGATCGACAAGCTGCGCGAGGCCGGCGCGAGCATCGAGGCTGGCGCCGACTGGATCCGCGTGCGCGGCACCCAGCGGCCGCGCGCAGTGAGCTTCCGCACCAGCGAGTACCCGGCCTTCCCGACCGACATGCAGGCGCAGTTCATGGCGCTGAACTGCGTCGCCGAAGGGGCCTCGTCGGTCACCGAGACGATCTTCGAGAACCGCTTCATGCACGTCAACGAGCTGGTGCGCCTGGGTGCGAACATCGTCGTCGACGGGCACACGGCGCTGGTGCAGGGCGTGAGCGGCCTGTCGGGCGCCATCGTCATGGCCACCGACCTGCGCGCCTCGGCCAGCCTGGTGATCGCCGGCCTGGTGGCCGACGGCGAGACGGTGGTCGACCGCATCTACCACCTCGACCGCGGCTACGACCGCATGGAAGCCAAGCTGCGCGGCATCGGCGCGGACATCGAGCGCATCAAATGAGCAACGGCACGATCACGCTCGCCCTGTCCAAGGGCCGCATCTTCGACGAGACCCTGCCGCTGCTGAAGGCGGCCGGCATCGAGGTGTCGGAAGACCCGGAGAAGAGCCGCAAGCTCATCATCGGCACCAGCAACCCGAACGTGCGCATCGTGCTGGTGCGCGCCACCGACGTGCCCACCTACGTGCAGCATGGCGGCGCCGACCTCGGCGTGGTCGGCCGCGACACCCTGCTCGAGCACGGCGGCCAGGGCCTGTACCAGCCGCTGGATCTGCAGATCGCCAAGTGCCGCATGAGCGTGGCCGTGCGCGCCGATTTCGACTACGCCGGCGCCGTCAAGCAGGGATCGCGCATCCGCGTGGCCACCAAGTACACGCAGATCGCCCGCGATCACTTCGCCAACAAGGGCGTGCACGTCGACCTGATCAAGCTCTACGGCTCGATGGAGCTGGCGCCGCTGACCGGCCTGGCCGACGCGATCGTCGACCTGGTGTCCACCGGCAGCACGCTCAAGGCCAACCACCTCGTCGAGGTGGAACAGATCATGCAGATCTCGTCGCGCCTGGTGGTGAACCAGGCCGCGCTGAAGCTCAAGCGCGAACCGATCCGCGCCATCATCGATGCGTTCGAACGCGCCGTCGGAGCGCCGAAATGACCGT
>CAZVLY010000543.1:0-573 GCA_964628175.1 uncultured Piscinibacter sp.
CGGCTTCGGCGTCACGCAGTGGCCGCAGGTAGGTCGCCCGGATCAGTTCGCGCACGGCGTAGCCAATCTCCTGGCCGGCACCGTCCTTTCCGGCGCGGAACTGCATGTCCACGCGGGCGCGCTTGGACGCCTGTGCGGGAAAGAATTTAGCCCGCAGGTGGACGACCAGAGAGCAGCTGCTGTCCTCTTCCAGGGTCAGCCACTCGAGGACGGTTGCCTGTTGCTCCTTCGACAGCTCGCACAGGGTCGCTTCGATCCATAAGGTCGACGAGCGCTGCGAGCCATGGATGTTGAAATCCTGTTCGAAGAGCCGGACGCTCTCGTAGCTTGTGGTCAGCAGGACTTGCCTGATGGCATCGACGATGCCCGTCTTGCCCGCGTCGTTTTCACCAACCAGGATATTCAATCCAGGGTTCAGCTCCAGGTCCAGTTCAGGCGCTGTGGTCCCGTCACCGAACACGCGGAAATTGCGCGCGCGGATGCGCTTTAGATACATGCTCTCTTCTCCCTGACAGCTGCGTGCATTGCCGCGCGGAATCCATCTGAGCTCCAACGGCGAGTCTTCTTGCGCCG
>CAZVLY010000543.1:613-1021 GCA_964628175.1 uncultured Piscinibacter sp.
CCCAGCGCTGCGCCTGAGAGGATGGTCATGGTCTAGGCACTAGACTCATCCAATGCTTGAACCTGACCCTGCCGACGCTGCGTTCGAGGAACTGCTCAAGGTTCGGGCGGACGTGTGCTTGATTGTGGCGAGCTGGCCCGGGCAAGCCGACAGTGAGCCGTACCGCGCACCCTTGCACGTCAGGGAGCAGTTAGTGGCGGGCTTGAAGTTTCCCTTCATCCGCGAGGCGACGCAGAGCGAACTACGGGACTACGCGCTCGAACACAAGCTGTTCTCCCCAGAGCTGACCGCGTACCTGACGAAGGACTGGGGAAGCTGGTAACTCGGCTGTCCGAGCCGGTCGGCAGCGCATAGCCTGGCCACTGATCAGCCGACTCAAATGGGGATCGCCGGCTCTCGAAAGATAAG
>CAZVLY010000543.1:1031-2260 GCA_964628175.1 uncultured Piscinibacter sp.
AGCCGAGTTCGAATGTCGGAGTTCAGTCTCATCCACTCTATTGCATCACCAACTTGAACGGGCGCCGCTGGCCGTTTGGATGTGCCTGTGAACGGCAGATGCAGGATGGTCCAAATCGACCGAGCCACGAAGTTGCGGCGACCGACTTCGTAGTTGCCACGGTCAACCTCAAGTGACTGTTGGTCAGGGATGGCAAGGCCTCGCACATCTTGCCGACGGCGGCTGATGCGAACTTCGGACAGTAACGCCGCCTGCTGTCCCTGTACCTGATCGTCAGCCCGGGACCCAGCGCTACTCGCTGCCTCATCGAGCCCCCACTTCTCGGCCCTTTCTTGTCGGACTTTCCGGGAGACATGCCGATTCGGTGACCCTACCCTTTGCTCTCGAAAACGCCACCCAAGGTCGTACTTCGAGAAGGCCCACCGATGCAAGTCGCACTCTCCCTGCCGCGAGAAATGTCGATGCCAGATCCGATCGACCGCGACCTGCGCACCCCGACCGTGCAGACAGGCATCTGGATCGAGGAGCACGGCTGGCTTCACCGCCTCTTCAAGTCCCCGAACAACACGTCGCCGAAGTTCCGCTTCCCCGACCTGCTGGGTGCCTGCGTCTCGCTGGCCTTCCGCGACACGCCGAGCCAGCGCCGCCTCGTCGAGTACCTGGTGACCCAACTGACGCTGCGCAATCCGAGGACCGAGCGCCGCAGCTGCGACATCTGGGCGGTGCAGTTCGAGCTCGTCATGGCGGCGCATCGAGCGCCCTGGAACCGGTTCCCGAACCCGATGTTCGAGCTCGACCAGATCACGACGGCATGCGTCGCAGTGGCCATGCCCGCTCCCGATGGCGACGCGCTGGTCCTCGGCCAGGCTCGCCTCAACCTGCGTGACCGCGCAACTCGTTCGCGCGGTCTGGAGTGCTGACGTGGTGCCCACCATCTCGAGACGCCTCGTGCAGTACGGCGTTGCGGCAGGCATTGCGGCGCCTTCGGCGTGCATCGCATGCTGGTCCGACGCCGAGCAGATGTATGGCGTCTCGTCGCACCTGCTCTACGCCGTTGCACGGGCCGAATCCGACCTGCAACCTGCTGCCGTGAACCTCACGCACCGCGCCCGAACAGGGACCTACGACATCGGGCTGATGCAGATCAACAGCAGCCACCTGCCGAAGCTGGCCAGCCTCGGCATCTCGGAGAGCGATCTCCTCGAGCCCTGCACGAACATCAAGGTCGG
>CAZVLY010000544.1:0-2259 GCA_964628175.1 uncultured Piscinibacter sp.
CCGACCAGTTCCTTGACCTCTTCCTTGGCCTCGTCGCAGCCTGCGACGTCGGCAAAGGTGGTCGAGTTGTTGGCCTCGTCCAGCATGCGCGCCTTCGACTTGCCGAAGCTGAAGGCGCCGCCCTTGCCGCCGCCCTGCATCTGCCGCATGAAGTAGATCCACACGCCGATGAGCAGCAGGATCGGGCCCCAGCTCGCCAGCAGGCTGAGCAGGAACGAGGGCTCCTCGCGCGGCTTGACGTCGAACTTGATGCCGTTGTTGATCAGGTCGCCCACCAGGCCGCGGTCGAGGTAGGTGGCGGTGGTGCGCAGTTCCTTGTCGTCGGTGGTGCGGGCGCGGATCTCGGTGCTGCCACCGGCGCCTTCCTGCAGCTGGACGCTCTTGATGCGCTTGCTGCGCACCTCTTCGAGGAAGTCGGAGTAGCCGATCTGTCCGGCCGTCGAAGCCCCGCGGTCGAACTGCTTGAACACGGTGAACAGCACGAGTGCGATCACCAGCCAAACAGCGACTTTAGAGAACCATTGATTGTTCACCGCGGCTCCTTTTCCCGGTCAGACAACGCTGCGGACACGATTCCGCCCATTGCCACGGCATATGTGTGCGATTTTAGTCGAGTCAAGGCCTGCATTTGGATTGGTTTCACCCTGGAACGTCTGCGTGTATCGCTTCGAATCGTGCAGTTCATGACAAATCCCGGCCGCCCGCCGGCCGCGCCTTCAGCCCGATGCCCACGAGAAAGGTTTCGGCAGACTTGTCGCGCGATGCCTTCGGTTTGAGCGGCTTGACCACCCGGAAGGTGTCCTTGAAGAGTTTCACGAGCTCGCTGTAGCCACTGCCGTGGAAAACCTTGCAGACCAGCGCGCCCTCGGGTTTCAGGTGTCGGACGGCAAATTCGACCGCCAGTTCCACCAGCAGGCCGATGCGGGCGGAATCCGAGCTTTCGATGCCCGACAGGTTGGGCGCCATGTCGGAGACGACCACGTCCACCGGCCGGCCGGCCACCTGGGCGTCGAGCGCGGCGAGCACGGCGTCTTCGCGGAAATCGCCCTGGATGAAGATCACGCCCTCGATCGGCTCGAACTCCAGCAGGTCCAGCGCGATGATGGTGCCGTTGAGCTCGCCGACGGCCGCACCGCCGGTGCCGGCGTCGCGCGGCGCGAACTTGCGGCGCAGGTACTGGCTCCAGGCGCCCGGCGTGGCGCCCAGGTCGACGACCAGCTGCCCCGGCTTGATCAGGTGCAGGGTCTCGTCGATCTCCTTGAGCTTGTAGGCGGCGCGGGCGCGGTAGCCCTCCTTCTGCGCCATCCTCACGTAGGGGTCGGTCAGGTGGTCGTGCAGCCACGCCTTGTTGACCTTCTTGCTTTTCGTCTGGACTTTCATCTGGCGCGGATAATACGGGCATGCCTGCCATCCAGCTCACGCCCGCCCAGCGCAAGGACAAACGCGCCGATGCCCATCACCTCGATCCGGTCGTGCTGATCGGAGGCGACGGCCTCACCGCCGCCGTCAGCAAGGAGGTCGATGCGGCGCTGAACGCCCACGGCCTGATCAAGGTGCGGGTGTTCTCCGACGAACGCGAGACGCGCGAAACCATCTTCGCCACGCTGGCCGAGACGCTCAACGCCGCGCCCATCCAGCACATCGGCAAGCTGCTCGTGCTGTGGCGGCCGATCCCGCCCAAGGAGAAAGCCGAGCGCGACGACCGCATGCCCGGTCCCAAGGTGGTCAAGGTGCTGAAGTTCTCGCGCAGCGGCAACCATCGGCCGCAGATCAAGAAGGTCAAGGTGCTGGGCAACCAGCGCCTGGCCGCCGGCGGCGAGGTCAAGCGCGCCCGCAAGCGCGTGACCAGCATCAAGAAGTCCGCGGCTGAATAGGCCAGCGGTTCCGTGAGCCGCAGGGCTCCAGCCGGAGCTCAGCGCGGCGCGAGCCGCCAGGCCAGCGTCAGCACCAGCAGCGCCTTCAGCCCGAAGAAGGCGGCCGAGATGCCGTGCAGCGCGCCGAACGACCAGGGCCCCTGCCCGGCCCGCGCCGCCGCCATCATCGGCTGCAGCGCGAAGTAGCCGGCCACGGTGCAGAACAGTGCCCCCAGCAGCAGCAGCATGTTGGCGTTGAGGGCCGAGCCTTGCCCGGTTTCGGCGGCGCGGCGTGCCCGGGCGCGCTCGAGCAGGAACAGCACGATCGCCGCGCCCAGGCCGAGGTAGGCTTCCTGCGCGAACATGCGCCCGGCCACCCGACCGGCGTCCGCCGGCACGGTGAGCG
>CAZVLY010000545.1:0-2258 GCA_964628175.1 uncultured Piscinibacter sp.
CATGTTGCCCAGCGAGGCGCCGATGCCGCCCTGCGCGGCGACGGTGTGCGAGCGCGTCGGGAACACCTTGGACAGCACGGCCACGTTCAGGCCGGCGCGGGCGAGCTGCAGCGAGGCGCGCATGCCGGAGCCGCCGGCACCGACGATGACGACGTCGAACTTGCGCTTCGAGACGTTGGTGGAAGTCATGGAATCAGAGTCTCCAAAGGACCTGGATGGCCCAGCCCGCACAGCCCACCAGCCAGACGATCGTGAACACCTGCAGCGCGAGCTTGATGCCCACCGGCTTCACGTAGTCCATCCAGACGTCGCGCATGCCCACCCACACGTGGTACAGCAGCGAGACGATGACGACGAAGGTCAGCACCTTCATCCACTGCCGGCTGAAGATGCCGGCCCACTTGTCGTAGCCCATTTCGCCGGGCAGCAGCACCTGCACGATCAGCGCGAGGGTGAACAGTGCCATCAGCACTGCGGTGATGCGCTGCGCGAGCCAGTCGCGCAGGCCGTAGTGCGCACCGACGACGATGCGCTTGGATCCGAAGTTCTGTGCCATGGGGATGGTGCTCAGAAGAACAGCTTGAAGCCCAGCGCCAGCGTGAGCGCCACGCTCAGCGCCAGCGTGACGACGGCCGACAGGTGGCCGAACTCCTTGGTCACCGCGTGGGTGGCGTCCATCCAGAGGTGGCGCAGCCCGGCGATCAGGTGATGCAGGTAGGCCCAGATCAGGCCCAGCACCACCAGCTTGAGGAACCAGCCCGGCAGGAAGCCCACGCCGGCCGCGAAGGCCGCCCTGAACTGGCTGTAGGAGATTTCGGAGGTGACGCTGGCGTCGAACATCCAGATGATGAACGGCATCAGCAGGAACATCACGACGCCGCTGACACGGTGCAGGATCGACACGATGCCGGCCGGGGGCAGGCGGTACGCGACGATCTGCGAGACGTGGATGTTGCGGAACACGGGCCGCTCTTTGAGGGTGTCTGCCATGCCCAACCTTGTGCTCAGTGGTGATGTAATCGACGCGAAACCGAATGATTCTATTGCACTGCAGCAGGCTTGCACGGTGCTTGCGCGCGCTGCCGCCGATGCGATTCAAGTGCGCTTCAACTCAACTCGTTGCGATAGTGGTGCGCGCTGGTGTTGTACAGGCCGCGGCGCAGTTCGACCGGCTTGTCGCCGTAGCTGAGCGACAGGCGCTCCACCGACAGCAGCGGCGCGCCCGCCGGCACCGCCAGCAGTTCGGCCGCCTGCGCATCGGCGGCGACGGCACGGATCTTCTCTTCGGCGCGGATCATGCGCACGCCGAACTCGGACTCGAACAACCCGTACATCGGCCCGCGGTAACCCGACAGCCGCTCGGCGGTGAGGCCCTTGAAGGGCGCGGCCGGCAGCCAGATCTCGTCGAACACCACGGGCACGCCGCGCAGCGACAGCACGCGCTTGATCTGGATGGCCGCGTCGCCCGAGCGCAGGCCCAGCGCACGCGCCACCTCGGCGGGCGCGCGCAGGCGCCGGCAGTCGATGAAGCGGCGCTGCGTGCCGCCGTCGGTCACGCCGTCGTCGGGCTGCAGGCGCAGGAAGCGGTACTGCGTGGTCTGCTCGGCGTGGGTGGCCACGAAGGTGCCCTTGCCCTGGCGGCGCACCACCAGGTTCTCGGCGGCCAGTTCGTCGATCGCCTTGCGCACCGTGCCCTGGCTGACCTTGAAGCGCGCCGCCAGCTCGGTTTCGCTCGGGATCGCCTCGCCCGGACGCCACACGCCGGCCTGCAGGTCGCGCACCATCAGCGCCTTGATCTGCTGGTACAGCGGGCTGAAGGCGGGGCTGGCGGGTTCGGTCAGGGCGGCGGCGGACATGGGTGCATTGCAGCACAAGAGCCGCCCATCGTCCATGATCAGCTGACAGATGTCTTATAGAAGACAGAAGACTCGGGATTCCCCTCGCTCCGCGCCCGGCTTCGTCCTACACTCGCGCCCTGACCCCTCCCAAAAGACCTTTTCCCTCTCTTCTGGAGCCTTCCATGAGCAAGAAACCCGTTCGAGTCGCCGTCACCGGCGCCGCCGGCCAGATCGGCTACGCGCTGCTGTTCCGCATCGCCTCCGGCGAGATGCTGGGCAAGGACCAGCCCGTGATCCTGCAGCTTCTGGAAGTGCCGGCGGAAGGCCCGCAGAAGGCGCTCAAGGGCGTGATGATGGAAATCGAGGACTGCGCCTTCCCGCTGCTGGCCGGCATGGAAGCGCACAGCGACCCGATGACCG
>CAZVLY010000546.1:0-2255 GCA_964628175.1 uncultured Piscinibacter sp.
AGTCCGCCTCATGGCGGTGCCATCCGGTGCCCTTTTCGGGTGCCATGTTCGCCTTGACCAGCTGCGCCAGCACGCGGCCGGAGGTGGCGGCCTCGACACCCAGGTCCTTGTAGAGGAAGAAGTCGCGCAGGCCGTCGCTGCGCCAGGGGGTGTCCCCGGGCTTGACGTGCGAAAAGCGGGTGGTGGTGCTGTCCAGCATGGTGATTCCTCCGCTCGATTGGGGTGAGATGGCGGGGCGCCATGCATCATTCGTTCCTGTCAGGCGAGTTGACCGGGGATAAGGGAAGCCCAAGGCGTTTACGGTATGGTTCGGGTTTCGAACGAGCCGCCCCAGATCTGACGTGTCCTCCTCCCGCCCCGCGCTAGCGGCCAGCCAACTTGCCTGTCGCCGCGGCGACCGGCTGCTGTTCCGCGGGCTCGATTTCTCGCTCCAGGGCGGCCAGATCGTCTGGCTGCGCGGGCCCAACGGCAGCGGCAAGACCAGCCTGCTGAGGCTGCTGGCCGGGTTGTCGGCGCCCGCCGAAGGGGCGGTGACCTGGGGCGGCGTGCCGCTGCGCCAGGCCGGTGCGGCCTATCACCGCAGCCTGTGCTACCTGGCCCATGCGAACGCCCTGAAGGACGATCTCACCGTGCTGGAGGCGCTGCAGTTCCTCGCCCGGCTGCATGGCCAGGCGGGCGACGCTGCCAGTGTCGAGCCGGCCTTGCGCAAGGTCGGCCTGTTCAGCCGCCGCCATGCCGCGGTGCGCACGCTGTCGCAGGGCCAGCGCCGGCGTGTCGCGCTGGCGCGGCTGCAGGTCGATGCCGCCGCGCCGGTGTGGATCCTCGACGAACCTTATGACGCGCTCGACGCCGAGGGCACCGCGATGCTCGACGAGGCGCTGGGCCAGCATGCCCGGCGCGGCGGCGCCGCGGTGCTGACCAGCCACATCGACCTGACGCTGCGCGACCCCTTGCCGGTCACGCTGCAACTCGATGCCTACGCTGCCCGATGAGCCGCGCCTTCACGACCATCGTCGCGCGGGACCTGCGGCTGGCGGCGCGGCGCCGTGTCGAGGCGCTGCTGCCGATCGCCTTCTTCCTCGTCGCGGTGAGCCTGTTCCCGCTCGGCGTCGGCCCGGAGCCGCAGACGCTGCGCCAGATCGCTCCGGGCGTGGTCTGGGTGTGCGCGCTGCTGGCCGCGATGATGTCGCTGACGCAGCTCTACGGCATCGACCATGCCGACGGCTCTCTGGAGCAGATGCTGCTCTCCGGCGAGTCGCTGTGGATGATCGCGGCGGCCAAGGCCCTGGCGCACTGGGTCGTCACCGGTGCCCCGCTGGTGCTGGCGGCGCCGCTGTTCGGGCTGCTGTTCGACCTCAGCGCGGTGGCCAACACCACGCTGGCGCTGTCGCTGCTGCTGGGCACGCCCATCCTCAGCCTGCTCGGCGGGCTGGGCGCGGCGCTCACGCTGGGCCTGCGCAGCGGCGCGGTGCTGCTGATCCTCATCATCCTGCCGCTGTGCATCCCGGCGCTGATCTTCGGCGCCGGCGCGGTGTCGGCCGCCGAGGCCGGCATCTCCACACGCGGTCATTTTTCCCTGCTCGGCGCTCTGCTGATCGCCTCGGTGCTGCTGGCACCGCTGGCCACCGGCGCGGCGCTGCGCATCGCCACGGAGTGAGCCTTCGATGCAAGGGCAACTGAGACTCTTCACCTTCGCCTCGCCGGTGCGCTTCTACGGGCTCACCGGAGCGCTGCTCCCCTGTGGGCGGCCTGCATCGCACTGGCCGGCGCGGGCCTGTACATGGGTTTCTTCGTCGCCCCGACCGACGCGACGCAGGGCGAGTCGTACCGGGTGATCTTCATCCACGTGCCGGCGGCCTGGATGTCGATGGTGCTGTACCTCGTGATGGCCTTCTGGGCCGCCATCGGCTGGGCCTTCAACGCCAGGCTGGCCTCGATGGTGGCGCGGGCGATCGCCCCGACCGGGGCGATGTTCACCTTCCTCGCCTTGTGGACGGGCGCCTTCTGGGGCAAGCCGACCTGGGGCACCTGGTGGGTGTGGGATGCGCGGCTGACCTCGGAACTCATCCTGCTGTTCCTGTATCTGGGATTCCTGGCCCTGGTCAACGCGATCGACGACACGCGCCGCGCCGACCAGGCCGGCGCGCTGCTGGCGGTGGTGGGGGCGGTGAACGTGCCCATCATCTACTTCTCGGTGAAGTGGTGGAACACGCTGCACCAGGGCGCGACGATCAGCATGACGGCGGCGCCGAAGA
>CAZVLY010000547.1:0-2253 GCA_964628175.1 uncultured Piscinibacter sp.
GCCGCAGGCTACAGTCCGCCCATGGCATACGAACTGCATTACTGGCCCGGCATCC
Source organism: uncultured Piscinibacter sp. (assembly GCA_964628175.1). Taxonomy (GTDB): domain Bacteria; phylum Pseudomonadota; class Gammaproteobacteria; order Burkholderiales; family Burkholderiaceae_C; genus Piscinibacter. Next base: position 56 of record CAZVLY010000547.1, read on the forward strand.
AGGGCCGCGGCGAATTCGTGCGGCTCGCGCTCGAAGCGGCCGGCGCGCCCTACATCGACGTGGCACGCGGCGACGAGGCGGCCGGCCAGGGCCTGCCGGCGATGCAACGCCTGCTCGACGACGATACGCAGGTGCACCCGCCCTTCGCACCGCCCTTCCTGCGCGACGGCACGCTGCTGATCGGCCAGACGGCGGCGATCCTGCACCACCTCGGGCCGACACTGAAGCTGGTCGGCCGCAGCGAGCAGGCCCGCGTGTGGACGCAGCAGATCCAGCTGACCATCGCCGACATGGTCACCGAGGCGCACGACACCCATCACCCGGTGGGCAGCGGCCTGTACTACGAAGACCAGAAGCCCGAGGCGCTGCGCCGTGCGAAGGAGTTCTGCAGCGCACGCCTGCCGAAGTTCATGACCTGGTTCGAGCGCATCCTCGCGCGCAACCCGGCCGGGCCGCGGCACCTGGTGGGCGGCAAGCTGAGCTACGCCGACCTGTCGCTGTACCAGCTCGTCGAGGGCCTGCGCTACGCCTTCCCGACGTCGGCGCAGCGCGTGCTGGCGACGACGCCGCTGGTCATGCAACTGCACGACCGCGTCGCAGCGGCACCGCGCGTGGCCGCCTACCTGCGCAGCGAGCGGCGGCTGCCGTTCAGCGAACAGGGCATCTTCCGCCGCTACCCCGAGCTCGACCTTCCCTGACACGCGGCGGCGCCGCCGCCCGGTCGCAGAAAGCACAGGCACATGGCCATCCAGTGGTTCCCGGGTCACATGAACTCGACGAAGAAGGCGATCGTCGAGCGATTGCCCGACATCGACGTGGTGATCGAGCTGCTCGACGCCCGCCTGCCCGGCTCGAGCAGCAACCCGCTGCTGGCCGAGCTCACCGCGGGCAAGCCCGCGCTGAAGGTGCTCAACAAGCAGGATCTCGCCGACCCCGAACTCACCGCGGCGTGGCTGGCCCATTTCAACGCGCTGCCGGGCACGCGCGCGCTGGCGCTCGACGCCAGCGTCACGGCGCCGGCACGCGCGCTGATCGCCGCCTGTCGCGCGCTCGCGCCGCTGCGCGGCGGCATGGTCAAGCCGCTGCGCGTGCTGATCTGCGGCATCCCCAACGTCGGCAAGTCGACGCTGATCAACACGCTGGTCGGCCAGCGCGCCACGCTCACCGGCGACGAGCCGGGCATCACCAAGCTCGAGCAGAAGATCGTGCTGGCGCCGGACTTCTACCTGTTCGACACGCCCGGCATGCTGTGGCCGCGCATCACCGTCGAGCGCAGCGGCTACCACCTCGCGGCCAGCGGCGGCATCGGCCGCAACGCCTACGACGAGGAAGAGGTCGCGCTCGCGCTGCTCGCCAACGTTCGCGTGCGCTATGCCGAGCGGCTGATCGCACGCTACAAGCTCGCCGACCTGACCGCGCTGACTGACGACGAACTGCTCGCCGAACTCGGCCGCAAGCGCGGCGGGTTGATGGCCGGCGGGCGGGTCAACCTGCAGAAGGCCGCCGAGATCGCCATCAACGACTTCCGCAGCGGCGCCTGGGGCCGCATCACGCTGGAGTCGCCGCAGGAGTTCATGCAGTGGTGGGCGCAGGGCCAGGCGATCGAGGCCGAGCGGCGCGAGAAGCGCGAGCAGCGCAATCGCGGCAAGAAGCAGCCCCTGGCCTAGGCCGTCGTGCTTGCCTCTTCGGAGCGATCGATCGTGGCTCGTCTCGGCGCGTCGGGGAAACAGGAGGTCAGCATGTCGAGCATTCAGGGCGGTTGCCGTTGTGGTGCGGTGCGCTATGCGCTGGCGGCGGATGCACTGCCTCGAACGTACGCCTGCCATTGCCGGGACTGCCAGACGTGGAGCGGCAGTGCGTTCAGTCAGCAGGCTTTCCTGCCCGAGGCGTCGCTGAGCGTGACCGGCCCGCTGGCTGTCTATGAGCTGACCACCCCGAGCGGCAGGACCTCGATCCAGCGGATGTGCGCCGTCTGCCACACGCGCGTCTACAACTCGAACAGTGCTCGGCCGGGCATCCTGGTGCTGCGCGCTGGCACGCTGGACCGAAGCGATGAACTGGACATCGTCGCTCACATCTGGGTCAAGCGGAAACAGCCCTGGCTGACGTTGCCGGAGTCCGTGCCGGCCTGGAGCGAAGCTGCCCCGGTCGCAGAACTGCTTCAGGCCCTGGCGCCGCGCTAGCAGCCGCTCGGTGCT
>CAZVLY010000548.1:0-2246 GCA_964628175.1 uncultured Piscinibacter sp.
CCTTCGACAGGTAGTTGGTGAAGATGAAGCTGGTTCCCGAACCGTCGGCGCGGCGCACCACGGCGATCGCGGCGTCGGGCAGCGGCAAGCCGGGGTTCAATGCGGTCAGCGCCGGGTCGTTCCACTTGGTGATCTTGCCGAGGTAGATGTCGCCCAGCGCCTGGCCGGTCAGCTTGATCTGGCCCGGGGCGATGCCCTTGATGTTGACCACCGGCACGACGCCGCCGATCACCGTCGGGAACTGGACCATGCCGTCCTTGGCCAGGTCTTCGTCCTTGATCGGCATGTCGGAGGCACCGAAGTCCACCGTCTTGGCCTTGATCTGCTTGATGCCGGCGCCGGAGCCGACCGACTGGTAGTTCATGCGCGCGCCGGTGGCCTTGTTGTAGGCGTCGGCCCACTTGGCATAGATCGGCGCGGGGAAGGTGGCACCGGCACCGGTGATGTCCTGGGCCAGTGCCAGACCGGCGACCAGCGAGAGGGCGCCGCCGACCGCGAGGCTGCGAAGGGTCGAGGTGTGCATGGATCTGCCTTTCGTGCGTTTCGGAATGATCCGGATCCTAGGCAGGCTTCGTGACAGCGCCGTGACACCGCGGCGGCAATTGCGTCACCGGCTGCGGGCGCTCAAGGGTCTGTCATGGCAGCGTCACGCCTCCGTCACGAAGGAGTCCTAGCCTGCTCGCGTCCCCTTTTCAACGGAGTTCCGCGATGAAACGAATCACCACCCTCGCCGCCGTGACGGCCTTCGCCCTGCTGCAGGGTTGCGCGAGCACCCCGGCGCCTCGCACCGTGGCCGAAACGGCCGCGGCCACGCCGCAGTTGTCCACCCTGAACAAGCTGATCGCCGACGCCGGCCTCACGGAGACGTTGCGCGGCACCGGCCCCTACACGGTCTTTGCGCCCAGCGACGAGGCGTTCAAGGCCGTGCCCGCGAAGACCCTGGCCGAATTGAGCGCGAACAAGGAACTGCTCAAGTCGGTGCTGAGCTATCACGTGGTGCCGGGCAAGATCAGCGCGGCGCAGGTTCAAAACGGCAGCACGAAGACCGTGCAAGGCGCCAGCCTGGCGCTGGCCAAGGCGGGCGGCTACGTGACCGTGGAGGACGCCATGGTCACCCAGGCCGACGTGCCCGCCAGCAATGGCGTCGTGCACGTCATCGACCGCGTGCTGATGCCGCCGAAGAAGTGAGTCAGGCGCGCGCGGCCTCGGACAGTTGCTCGGCGCAGCGGCGCGCCATCGCCGCGTCGCGCGCCTCGACCATCACGCGCAGCACCGGCTCGGTGCCGGAGGCGCGGATCAGGATGCGCCCGTCACCGCCCAGTTCGCGCGAGACGCGCTCCTGCATGGCGGACAGCGAGGCGTTCTTCTTCCAGTCGCTGCCCTCGGCCAGGCGCACGTTGATCAGCGTCTGCGGGAACAGCGTCACCCCGTGGAGCAGTTCGGCCAGCGACTTGCCGCTGCGCCGCACGGCCTGGAGGATCTGCAGCGCGCTGACGATGCCGTCGCCGGTGGTGTGCTTGTCCAGCGCGAGCAGATGGCCGGAGCCCTCGCCGCCGAGCTGCCAGCCACGCGCGGCGAGTTCCTCGAGGATGTAGCGGTCGCCGACCTTGGCGCGCACGAAGGCGATGCCGCGGTCCTTGAGTGCTACCTCGACAGCCATGTTCGTCATCAGCGTGCCCACGGCACCCGGGACGCTCTGCGCCTGCGCCAGGCGGTCGGCCACCATCACGAAGAGCAGTTCGTCGCCGTTGTAGAGGCGGCCGGCGGCATCCACCAGCTGCAGCCGGTCGGCATCGCCGTCGAGCGCCACGCCGTAGTCAGCGTGGTGCTCCTTGACCGCTGCGACCAATGCCGCCGGCGCGGTGGCGCCGAAACCGGCGTTGATGTTCATCCCGTCGGGGCTGCAGCCGATCTCGATCACCTCGGCACCGAGTTCATGGAACACGTTCGGCGCCACGCGCGAGGCCGCGCCGTGCGCCGCATCGACGACGATCTTCAGTCCCTTGAGCGAGAGGTCGTTCGAGAAGGTGCTCTTGCAGAACTCGATGTAGCGGCCACGCGCATCTTCCAGCTTGCGCACCTTGCCCAGGCGAGCCGAATCGACCCACTGCGGCGGCTTCTCGAGTTCGGCCTCGACCTGCTGCTCCCAGGCGTCGGGCAGCTTCTCGCCGCGTGCGGAGAAGAACTTGATGCCGTTGTCCTCGAAGGGGTTGTGCGAGGCGCTGATCACCACGCCCAGGCTCAGG
>CAZVLY010000549.1:0-2235 GCA_964628175.1 uncultured Piscinibacter sp.
CAGCCCTAAGCGTTGCAACCAGTGCCGGGGGTAAGGCTCGTCACCTTCGCGGATCCGCAGGCCTGTGCCGGCACGGGCCTCAGGCCGATGTCGAGGCGCCCACAGGCGCCTTGTCGCGCCACAGCGGTTCACCCGAGTCCTCGATCACGAACTGGCCGGTCGCGGCCGGCCGCAACGACCGCCCGTCGGCCAGCAGGTAGCGCACGACACCGCTGGGTTGCCGCGGATACGGCCGCCAGGACCACCACGGTCGCTCGGCCCAAAGTTCGGACACCGACACCCGGAAGGCCATTCCGTTCTCGTCGAAGACCAGAAAGTGCCCCAACGGGCAATACTCCTGTGCTGCCATCGCGTCGTCCTGAACAGGGTCTCGGGGGATTGGAACCACGGCTCGAAGCCCATGCTGCGAGCACATCGTTAACCGCATGTGTCCGCCCGGCTCGGGACCAAGACGGGCACGTCGGGCGCAAGGCCAGTGTCTCCAAGCCCGTGGATGCGGTCCGTTCGGAACCGCACACAGCGGCCGGCTCGGCGTGGCTCGCGAGGAAGGATTGGGTCCGTGAGTCGAACCCCAACATCTCGAAAGTACTTTGCTTTACGACGGTAAATAGCTGTCTTGTAAAGACTTTCTTCAAACCGACTCAGGTCGACTGGCGGAACGCCATCACCGCCTGGTTGCGCAGCGTGCGCAGCAGCGAGAGTTCCTTCTCACCCAGTTCGATGCCACCGGGCACGGCCTTGTCGGCGTAGATCAGCGCGAACGTGGCGCCCTTGAGCGTCAGCGGCAGCAGCAGGAAGGCCGGTGCGCGCACGCCAGCGCGGTACCAGGCGGGCAGCCGTGCCTCGATGTGGGCCACCGTCGCGTCGCTGATCAGCGTGTCGGCACCCTTGGTGCACACCGCGGAGAACAGGTCGGTGCCGCCCTTGAGCGGCACGCGGAACTGCGCGGCCACCGCATCGGCACCCTCGCCCAGGCCGAAGCGGCCGGTGAGCGTGTCGGTCTTCGGGTCGCGCAGGCAGAACACCACGCGCCGGAAGCCCAGTGCGCGGAACATGGTCTCGAGGATCATGCGCAGCACTTCGTTGAGCTTGAAGTTCTCGACCATCGAGTTCGTGATGTCCGCGATGCCCGAGGCCAGGATCTCGGCGGCACTCTCGCGCGGTGCCGCCAGCGCCGGCGCGGCCTCGATCCGTGTGGCCTCGAAGGCTGCCACGGTGGCCTGCAGGCTGTGCGGCGAGAGCGTGTCGGCGTCACCGGCCTGCTGCGGCGCCACGACCAGGGTCGCGAGCAGGCGCCGTGCCGGCGAGCTGGGCGCGACCTGCAGGTTCATCGCCTGCGCCGCCTGTGCCAGGCGCTGCCGGGCCGCGTCGGTGGCCGTCTGGATCTCGCGCGCGCTCAGGCCGATGCCGCGCGCATGGCGCTCGGCCACGCCCGCCAGGCGCGCCGTCGGGTCGCCCTCGGTGCGCAGCAGCGTGTCGGTGAGTTCATTGGCGGCCAGCGCCAGCCAGCGCAGCCGCTCGGCCGGCTTCTCCGGCACGCGTGTCGGCGGGTCGCCGTCGGGCCGGCGCATGCAGCGCTGCAGGTTGTCGGGCAGGCCCCAGCTCTTCGCGATGCCCAGGCCCAGGTCCTCGAAGCTCAGGCCGAGCACGCTGATCGATGCGGCGGTCTCGGCCTGCACCATCGCCGCGTGCGACGAACCGTCGCGCTGGCTGCTGGCCACGACGCTGCGTATCTGCCCCGATTCCTCGGGGAAGTAGTACTCGGTCAGCAGGCGGCCGAGGTTCTGGAACATGGCGCCGATGAAGGCCTCTTCGCCCTCGCGGCCGACGCGGCACATCTCGCCGGCCAGCGAGCCGGCCATCAGGGCGCGCAGGAATTCTTCCTTGAGCTGGTTGGCGTGGCCCTTGTCCTGCATGTGCTCGAGCAGCACCAGGCTCAGCGCCATGTTGCGGATGCCGGCGAAGCCGACCAGCGCCACCGCACGCGACACGGTGCTGATGCTGCCGCCGCCGGCATGCGAGTAGTGCGCGGTGTTGACCAGGCGCAGCAGCTTGTTGGTCAGCGCCACGTCCTTGAGGATCTCGGCCGACAGGCTGGCCAGGCTCTCGTGTTCGGAGGTGGCGATGCGCTGGATGCGCGCCACCGAGTCCGACAGCGCCGGGAAGTCGCTCTTGTGGCGCATGCGCCGCAGCAGGAACTCCAGCGTGCCGCTGTTGCCGCCGGCGGCTTCGGCC
>CAZVLY010000550.1:0-2218 GCA_964628175.1 uncultured Piscinibacter sp.
TCTTGAACACCTCGGTGCCGGCGGAAAGCGCCGCCACGGCGCCGGAGCCGATCACGTTCTCGGGGAAGAACTGGCGCTGGTAGACAGCGAGGCTGCTGCGCGGCAGATACTTGCCCTGAGACGGGCTCCACGAGCCTTCGGCCGTGTGCACGCCCTCGCGGCCATCGAACACCCACGCCGGCAGCGGCGCCTTGCACAGCGCCTTGCCGGCGTCGATGTCGGCCTTCACCCATTCGGCCACCTGCTTCCAGCCGGCCTGCTGCCACAGCTCGAACGGGCCTTGCGAGGTGCCGAAACCCCAGCGCATCGCGAAGTCCACGTCGCGCGCGCAGTCGGCGATGTCGGCCAGGTGCACGGCGGCGTAGTGGAAGCTGTCGCGCAGGATCGCCCACAGGAACTGCGCCTGCGGGTTGCTCGACTCGCGCAGCAGCTTGAGCCGTTCCTCGGGCTTCTTCTTGAGCATGCGCGCGACGATCTCGTCGGCCTTGCCGCCCGCGGGCACGTACTCGGCCTTGGCCGGGTCCAGGCGCAGGATGTCCTTGCCGACCTTCTTGTAGAAGCCCGCGCCGCTCTTCTGGCCGAGCGCGCCCTGCTCGATCAGCTTGGCCAGCACCGGCGGCGTGCCGTAGCTCGGGAAGAACGGGTCGTCGGCCAGGTTGTCCTGCAGCGTCTTGATGACGTGCGCCATGGTGTCCAGGCCCACCACGTCGGCGGTGCGGAAGGTGCCGCTGCTGGCGCGGCCGAGCTTCTTGCCGGTCAGGTCGTCGACGACGTCGTAGCTCAGGCCGAAGGTCTCGGCCTCCTTGATGGTGGCCAGCATGCCGGCGATGCCGACGCGGTTGGCGATGAAGTTCGGCGTGTCCTTGGCGCGCACCACGCCCTTGCCGACGGCGCTGGTGACGAAGCTCTCGAGCTGGTCGAGGATCTCCGGCCGGGTCGTCGGCGTCGGGATCAGTTCGACGAGCGACATGTAGCGCGGCGGGTTGAAGAAGTGGATGCCGCAGAAGCGCGGCTTGATCTCTTCGGGCAGCGCCTCGCTCAGCTTGGTGATCGACAGGCCCGAGGTGTTGGAGGCGACGATCGCGTGCGGCGCCACCGCCGAGGCGATGCGCTTGTACAGGTCGAGCTTCCAGTCCATGCGCTCGGCGATGGCCTCGATGATGAGATCGCACTCCTTGAGCTTGTCGAGGTGCTCCTCGTAGTTGGCGGCTTCGATCAGCACGGCGTCTTCCGGTACGCCCAGCGGCGAAGGCTTGAGCTTCTTCAGCCCCTCGATCGCCTTGGTGACGATGCCGTTCTTCGGCCCTTCCTTGGCCGGCAGGTCGAACAGCACGACCGGCACCTTGACGTTGACGAGGTGGGCGGCGATCTGCGCGCCCATGACACCGGCGCCGAGAACGGCCACCTTGCGAACGTTGAATCGATTCATGCTCACTCCACTCGGATCCAGGTCTGGTTGCGGAAGAACGGGCCGATGTAGCCGCGCACCTCCAGGGTCTTGCCGCCGTCGTGCGGCTTCAGGCGCAGGCGGTAGGTCTTGCCGTTGTTCGGGTCGAGGATCTCGCCCCCCGTCCATACCGCCTTGTCGTCGCCGTCGGGCTTGGCGTTGCGGATGATGGTCAGCCCGACGATGGGCTTGCCCTTGCGCTCGTCGCTGCACTTGTCGCACACGTCGTCGGCCTTGGCGGTCGGGTCGAGCAGCTTCTCGATCCGGCCGCTGAGCACGCCGTTACCGTCGCTGATGCGCACCAGCGACTTCTCCTTCTTCGTCTCGTCGTCGATCGTCTTCCACAGGCCCACGGGCGTGGCTTGCGCCAGCGCCGCGGTGTGGACGACGAACGCAGCGATCGTCAACGCGATCTTCAGCATGCTGCTTGTCTCCTTGGGGTGGTGTTTCAGAACAGCGCTTCTTCCATTTCCATCAGCGGCGCCAGGCCGGCACGCGCGGTGCGGATCAGGCCGGCGGTCTCGGGCAGCAGCTTCGCATAGTAGAAGCGCGCGGTGGCCAGCTTGGCCTTGTAGAACGGGTCGCCGCTGGCCTGCTTCTCCAGCGCCACCTTGGCCATGCGGGCCCAGAAGTAGGCGAACACGAGGTGGCCGCAGACGCGAAGATAGTCCACCGCCGCCGCGCCCACCTCGTCGGCATTGCCGAAGGCCTTCATGCCCAGCTCGGTGGTCAGCTTGGTGACCTTGTCGCCGATGTCGGCCAGCGGGTTGA
>CAZVLY010000551.1:0-2218 GCA_964628175.1 uncultured Piscinibacter sp.
ACGTTGTAGCCGCCCACCATGGTGCCCAGCAGCTCGGTGGCCTTGGCCTTGGAGACCATGCCGACCGTGATGTCGCCGTGCGCGACGGCGGCCAGGAACGAGGCCTTCACCTTGGCGGCGTCGTCCACGCCCGGGGGCACGCGGTGCGTGAGCAGGTCCATCAGGAAGGCCTCTTCGCCGGCCGGCGGCGCCTTGATCAGCTCGATGAGCGCGGCGGTCTGCTTGGCGTCCAGCGGCAGCGGCGGGATACCGAGGGCGGCGCGTTCGGCGGCATGTTGGCGATAGGCTTGCAGCATGGAGGGCTCCGGTGGCGGGTGACGAATGCGGGGCGACGAGGCGGCTACGGGTAACCCCGCTATTTTATGTCTTATATAAGACTTGGGGAAGCATCGCAGCCCCGACTGACGCCGGTCTGTCAGCGTCGGCCTTTCCGGTCGCGCACGCAAGAAAAAGGCCCGCACGCGGCGGGCCTTTGGCGAAGCGGCGGCAGCTTACTTGCCGGCGGCAGCGGCGGCGACGGCGGCGGCCGATTCCTTCTGCTTCTCGTTGACGCAGCCGTCGAGCACACGCTGGCCCGACTTGCTGTCGAACAGCATCGACTTGTTGGCGATCTGGATGACGAGGAACTGGCCCTTCAGGTCTTCCAGACGGATCGCGCCGGTGCTCGAGGCGATCGGCTTCATCATCCAGCTCTGCTTGCCTGACTTCACCTCGACGTAGCCGGGGTACTTGGCCAGGGTGGACACCTCGGCGACCTTGCCGAATTCGCAGTCGTAGGTGCCGTAGTGCACGCGCTCGGCCGCGGCCAGTTGTTCCGGCGACGCCTGGGCGGGCTCGGCCGCGGCGGGGGCCGCCTTCTTGGGCGCCGGCTTGGCGGCCGCGGGCTTGGCCGCCGGCTTCGCCGGGGCGGCGGTTTGCGCGAGGGCCATCGAGGTGCCCAGGCAGAGGGCGGCGGCGATGGCGAGGGTGCTCTGGAAGTTCATGGCAGGGTGCGCAAGCGCGAGTCGTTTCACGGTGCGCGAAGCATGAGGCTTCGGCCGCGGGGCTTGCAACAAACTGCTGCGTCCGTCCCCGCGTCGCTTACATGTGAAAACGTGCTTCGGGCATGGACCGTGGCGCTTGCCACACTCGCGCCGCGCCGCTCAGGCGCCCGGGGCCTCGAACCAGGCCTGCCGCACTTCGGCCGGCAGCGGCTGCCCGGTGCGGTGGGCGCGCTCCAGCACCTGCCAGAAGTAGCGGTAGCTGGCGCGGTCGTGCAAGGTGTCGCGGTGGCGCGTCGGCGCCCATTGCGCGGCCTGTGCGCCGCGGATGATCTCGATGGCCAGGTCGGTCTCGGCCGCGGTCGGCGCAAAGGCATCGACGATGGGGCGGATCTGATCGGGGTGGATGCTCCACATGCGGGTGTAGCCGAACTCGCGCGCGGCCCGCGTCGCCGCGGCGCTGAGGGCGCGCAGGTCCTTGAATTCGGTGACGACGCAATGCGAAGGCGTCTTCGCGAAGGCGTGGCAGGCGGCCGCGATCTCCAGCTTGGCACGCACCACGAGCGGGTGGCTGAACTGGCCCTGCGCGCTCATGGCGCTGGCCGGGATGGCGCCGCGGTGCGCCGAGACGAAATCCATCAGCCCGAAGGACACCGACTCGATGCGCGGGTGCGCCGCGATGGCGCCGACCTCCCGCAGTGCGCCGTGCGTCTCGACGAGCACGTGCACCGGAATCGATCGGCCATGCCCGTGGATGCGGATGAAGTGATCGATCTCGTCGCAGGCTCGGCCCACCTCGGCCAGGCCGCGCGGCTTGGGCACCATCAGGTAGGCCAGGCGCGAGCCGGCGCGGCGGATCAGCGTGTCGAGGTCGGCCTCGAAGGCCGGGTGATCGACCGGGTGCACGCGCGCACCGACGCGGTCGAAGCGGTTGGCCGCCGACATGACCAGTTCGGCGCACAGGTGCGCATGCTCGGCCTCGCCGCCCACCGGGGCGCCGTCTTCGCAGTCGAGCGTGACGTCGAAGACCGGCCCGAGCTCGCCCTGCAGTTCGAGGCTCTTGCGCATGCGCGCCTCGACGCCCGAATAGTGATCGCACACCGGCAGGGCCGGTGCGCGATCGTCGGCGTCGAACAGGGCCTCGCGCGGGGTCATGACGACACCCCGTCCGCCGCGAGCGGCGGCCACCCCTCCGCGAGGGGCCGGGCCTGGCTTGGGGCGGCCCGTCGCGGCGGCCC
>CAZVLY010000552.1:0-2190 GCA_964628175.1 uncultured Piscinibacter sp.
CTACGAGTTCGCCTTCATCCTCGACGCCGACCTGCGCAAGCGCAAGCTGCGCCACAAGGTGCCGATGACCTTCGTCACCGCCGAGCCCTACATCGGCCATCTCGGCCTGGGCGGCGTGGGCGACAGCAAGTCCATGCTGGAAAGCGAGCTGCGCGGCCACGACATCAAGTGGATCACCAACGCCAAGACCACCAAGGTGGAGGCCGGCAAGCTCTTCACCACGCAGCTCGACGACCACGGCCAGGTCTACAAGGAGCACGAGATCGGCTTCAAGCTGGCGATGATGCTGCCGGCCTTCAAGGGCGTCCGCCCGGTGGCCGCCGTGGCCGACATGTGCAACCCGCGTGGCTTCGTGCTGATCGACGAGCACCAGCGCAGCAAGAAGTACCGCAACATCTTCTCGGCGGGCGTGTGCGTGGCCATCCCGCCGGTCGAAGTGACGCCGGTGGCCAGCGGCGCACCCAAGACCGGCTACATGATCGAGACGATGGTGACCGCCATCGCCCACAACATCGCCGACGAACTGGCCGGCAAGCCCGCCACCGCGAAGGGCACCTGGAACGCCATCTGCCTGGCCGACATGGGCGACACCGGCGCCGCCTTCGTGGCGTTGCCGCAGATCCCGCCGCGCAACGTCAACTGGTTCAAGAAGGGCAAGTGGGTGCACTACGCCAAGATCGCCTTCGAGAAGTACTTCCTGCGCAAGCTGAGGACCGGCAACTCCGATCCGATCTACGAGAAGTACGTGCTCAAGGCGCTGGGCATCGTGCGCCTGACCGACCGCTAGACGCGAGGGACGCGCCATGACCCTGCTCGAGTTCGCGCGCGGCCCGGCACTCTACGCCTCGCTCGCGGTGTTCGTGGCCGGCACGCTGTGGCGGCTGGCGGGCATCCTGATGCGCCCGCGGCTGCCGGATCTCTCGCCGCCGCGCGAAGGCGCGCCGTCCCGGCTCGCCGGTGCGCTGCACGCCAACCTGCGCGCCATGTGGCCGCGGCCCGAGTTCCTGCACGGGGCCCGCTTCATCGCCGTCAACGGCTACGTCTTCCACGTCGGCCTGGCCGTGGTGTTCTTCGGCTATGCGCCGCACATCGCCTTCGTCGAGCGGCTGACCGGCCTGTCCTGGCCGGCCCTGCCCGACCCGGTGATGTACCTGGCGGCCAGCATCACCATCGTCGCGCTGCTGATGGCCCTGGCGCTGCGCATCAACGACCCGGTGCGCCGACGCATCTCGATCGCGGACGACTACATCACCTGGACGATCACCTTCCTGCCCTTCGTCACCGGCATGGCGGTGGCCGGGGAACCCTCCGAGGCGATCCTGGCGCGCAAGCAGCTCCTGTACGACGGGCCGCTGGCGGTGCACCTGCTGACGCTGGAACTGCTGCTGCTGTGGTTCCCGTTCGGCAAGCTGATGCATGCCGTGCTGTTCGCCTTCTCGCGCGGCGCCACCGGCGTGCGCTTCAGCCATCGCGGGGTGCAGTGATGGGCGCCACGATAACCACCGTGCCGGCGGCCTTCGACCGCCAGGGCGAGCAGGACGACGCGGCCCGCGTCGATGCCGCCATCGGCAGCTTTGTGCGCGAGTTCGGCGTCACTGCTTCGCTGCACCTGGAGTCCTGCGTGCGCTGCGGGCTGTGCGCCGATGCCTGCCACTTCCGCATCAGCACCGGCGACCCGAAGTACACGCCGATCCGCAAGCTCGAGCCGCTGCGCCGAGCCTACCTGCACGAAGTCAGCCCGTTCGCACCGCTGTGGCGCGCGCTCGGCGTGGCCAGGAAGCCGAGCATCGACGACCTGCAGCAATGGCAGGAACTGCTCTACGACTCCTGCACGATGTGCGGGCGCTGCACCACGGCCTGCCCGATGGGCATCGACATCGCCGAACTGGTCAAGGTGGCGCGGCACGGCATGTTCAAGGCCGGCCTGGTTCCGGAACGGCTGGCGCTGATGGACCGCACGGCACGCCAGTGGGGCAGCACCGCCACGCCGGGCGAGGACCTGCCGGACATCCTCGCCGAGGTGGCTACCGAGCATGGCGAGCCGATCCCCTGCGACCTGGAACGCGCCGACATCCTGGTCACGGCGGCGCCGGCGGAACTCGGCGAGCACACCAAGTCGCTGGCCGACGCGGCGAAGATCCTGAATCGCATCGGCGCGAGCTGGACCATGCACCAGGCCGGCTTCGACGC
>CAZVLY010000553.1:0-2174 GCA_964628175.1 uncultured Piscinibacter sp.
CGGTGCAGACGACGCCGCGGCACTACCCGTTCTGATCGGCGGCGCCTGCGGCGGGCCGGGTTCGAGGCGCGAGATCGGGGCCTGCTGCACGCAGGCGCCTGCCAACGCGTACCCGTTGACGCACGGCAAGGCATGGCCGTGGCCTGGGGCTAGAGTTTCAGCGAGCACGGTGGCCCTGCGCGCCACTGCCCCAGCCGCTGAAGCCGATGTCCAACCCGACCCATCGCGCACTCGCGCACAACCTGATGCTGGCTGCCGTGGGTCTGGTGGCGGTGCACGTCATCGGCACCCTCGGGTTCCTGGTCATCGACGCCTCGCGTGGCGGTTCCGCCAACGCGTTCGACGCGTTCTACATGACCTTCATCACCGTGGCCACCATCGGCTACGCGGAGACCATCGACCTGTCGGGCAGTGTCTGGGGGCGTGTGTTCAATGTCGGCGTGGCCCTCGCCGGCATCGGCGCCGTGTGGGTGATGTTCTCCAACTTCACGGCACTGCTGCTGGCCCGGGCGCTGGATCCGGCGCGCATGCGCGCGCGTCTGCTCAAGGAGGTGAGTCGAATGAATGGACACTACATCATCTGCGGCCTCGGGCGCATCGGCTCCGGCATCGCCCGCGAGCTGGAGGCCACGGGCCACACCTGGGTGGCGATCGACCCCTCGCAGGCCGTCACGGAGAATCCTCAGCAGAACCGCCCGGGCGCCGCACAGGACAGCCAGCGCGTGCTCGCCGAGGACGCCACCGACGACCAGGTGCTGCTCTGTGCCGGCCTGGAACGTGCTGCCGGTGTGTTCGCCGTCACCGGCGATGACTCCAAGAACCTGCTCATCTCGCTGTCGGCCAAGCAGCTCAGTCCGAAGGTGCGCGTCGTCACCCGTGTCCACGACGTCGCCAACGTGGCCAAGTGCCGGCGTGCCGGGGCCGACGAGATCGTCTCACCGGACTTCAGTGGCGCCCTGCGCCTGGCCGGCGCGATGCTGCAACCGCACGCCACCGGCTTTCTCGACGAGTTGCTGCACCGTGGCGACGCCATGCGGGTGGTCGACGTCGAAGTACCGCCGGGGTTCAAGACGCGCCCGGTGGGCGACTTGCAGTTGCGCGCCGCGGAATACCTCGTCATGGGGCTGCGCCGGGAAGGCCAGCTGCAGCTCAATCCCGAGCCGGACATGCTGCTGGCACCCGGCTCCGTCCTGATCGCCATGGCGACACCGGCCGGGGCAGCGGAACTGCGGCGACTCCTGCGGGCGTGACGCGGCCGGGACTCCGGATCCAGCGCCTGCTCCAGCGGCCAGAACCGCCGGACCTCGCGATCCCACCGCCACGCGCGCCAACGCGCTCAGCGACTCGTCCAGAAGCGCCGGTGCGTCGCCGCGATGGCCTCGGCCATCTGCGGCACCGGGCCGATCACGCGAACGTCCTTCTGGCCGCGCGCGAACACCTCGCGGCAGGGCAGGTCCAGCGTCGGGTTCTCGGCGTGGTTGCCGGTCAGGCGCAGCAGCTCGCGCTCCTCCATGCCGAAGATCACGCGGCCGATGTGCGCCCAGTACTGCGTGCCGGCGCACATCGCGCAGGGCTCGACGGTGGTGACCAGGGTGCAGCCCCACAGCTCGGCGGACGTGAAACGCCGGGCCGCCTCGCGCGCCAGCACCGCCTCGGCGTGGTTGACGCTGTCGACGTTGCCCTGCTCCATCAGCACCGTCTCGTGATCCGGGCCGACGAGCAGCGCGCCGAAGGGGTGGTGGCCCGCCGCCGCGGCGTGCTCGGCCAGGGCCTGGGCGCGCTGCAGCAGCGCGAGGGTCTGCGCGAGGGTCGGCTCGGTGCGCTGGTTCATGCGCGCACTCTACGTCAATGAAGCTCAGTGGCCTTGCGAGCCGCGGTGCGCCCAGGCGGTGGTGCGCTTCTCGATCACGGAGAAGAGCTCGTACATCACCATCGCCATCAGGCCGACGACGACCAGCCCGGAGAAGGCCAGGCCCATCTGCATCGAGCTGCCGGCGCTGATCAGCAGGTAGCCGATGCCCTCGTTGCTGGCCGTCATCTCGCTGACCGTGGTGCCGACGAAGGCGAGCGTGATCGCCACCTTCAGCGAGGCGAAGAAATAGGGCATCGAGCGGGGCAGCCCCACCTTGATCAGCACATCGAGCCGCTTGGCGCCCAGGACGCGCAGCACGTCT
>CAZVLY010000554.1:0-2174 GCA_964628175.1 uncultured Piscinibacter sp.
AGTGGCACGCTACCTCGGCCCCAAGGCCAAACTTTCCCGCCGTGAAGGCACCGACCTGTTCCTGAAGAGCGCACGCCGCCCGATCAGCGACAAGGCCAAGTTCGACTCCAAGCCCGGCCAGCATGGCCGCACCTCGGGCTCGCGCACCTCCGACTTCGGCCTGCAGCTGCGCGAGAAGCAGAAGGTCAAGCGCATGTACGGTGTGCTGGAGCGCCAGTTCCGCCGCTATTTCGCCGAGGCCGAGCGTCGCAAGGGCAACACCGGCTCGAACCTGCTGGTGCTGCTCGAGTCGCGCCTGGACAACGTCGTCTACCGCATGGGCTTCGGCTCCACGCGCGCCGAGGCACGCCAGCTCGTCTCGCACAAGGGCATCACGGTCAACGGCGAGGTGGTGAACATCGCGTCGTACTCGGTCAAGGCCGGCGACACCGTCGCCGTGCGCGAGAAGGCCAAGAAGCAGCTGCGCGTCACCGACGCCGTCAAGCTCGCCGAGGGCCAGGGCATGCCCAACTGGGTGCAGGTCGACGCGAACAAGCTCGAGGGCGTGTTCAAGAAGGCGCCCGACCGCGACGAGTTCGGCGCCGACATCAAGGAAGCGCTGATCGTCGAGTTGTACTCGCGCTAAGCCCCTGCACGACAACGGGATGCCGGCCGGCGGCCGACATCCCATCTCGGTGATGCTTCGCGTGCCGGCACGAAGCGTTGGTTCACCCGCCCGGCGATGTCCGCCAGCCTTATCGGTGTAACGAGCCGAGGGCATCCAGAGGAACAGGACTCAATGCAAACCAATCTGCTCAAACCCAAAGCCATCAACGTGGAGCCGCTGGGCGGCAATCGCGCCAAGGTCACGCTCGAGCCGTTCGAGCGCGGCTACGGCCACACGCTGGGCAACGCGCTGCGCCGCGTGCTGCTGTCGTCCATGGTCGGCTACGCGCCCACCGAAGTGACGATCGCCGGCGTGCTGCACGAGTACTCGACGGTGGACGGGGTGCAGGAAGACGTGGTTCACATCATGCTGAACCTCAAGGGCGTGGTGTTCCGCCTGCACAACCGCGACGAGGTCACCCTCGTGCTGCGCAAGGAAGGCGAAGGCCCAGTCATGGCCGGCGACATCCAGACGCCGCACGACGTCGAGATCATCAAT
Organism: uncultured Piscinibacter sp.; assembly: GCA_964628175.1. Lineage (GTDB taxonomy): Bacteria > Pseudomonadota > Gammaproteobacteria > Burkholderiales > Burkholderiaceae_C > Piscinibacter. Next base: position 1,145 of record CAZVLY010000554.1, read on the forward strand.
CCGGACCACGTGATCACGCACCTGTCGCAAGGCGGCAAGCTCGACATGCAGATCAAGGTGGAGAAGGGTCGCGGCTACGTGCCGGGCACGATGCGCCGCTTCGGCGACGAGCCGACCAAGTCGATCGGCCGCATCGTGCTGGACGCGTCGTTCTCGCCGGTCTCGCGCGTGAGCTACACGGTCGAGAGCGCCCGCGTCGAACAGCGCACCGACCTCGACAAGCTGGTGATGGAGATCGTCACCAACGGCGCGATCACGCCGGAAGAGGCGATCCGCTCGTCGGCCAAGGTGCTGGTCGAGCAGCTCGCGGTGTTCGCGCAGCTCGAAGGCCAGGTCGACCAGATCTTCGACGCCGGCCGCAGCGACCGCAGCGACCAGAAGTTCGATCCGATCCTGCTGCGCCCGGTCGACGAGCTCGAGCTCACCGTGCGCTCGGCCAACTGCCTGAAGGCGGAGAACATCTACTACATCGGCGACCTCATCCAGCGTACCGAGACCGAGCTGCTGAAGACGCCGAACCTGGGCCGCAAGTCGCTCAACGAAATCAAGGAAGTGCTGGCTTCGCGCGGGCTCACGCTCGGCGCGCGGCTGGAAAACTGGCCCCCGCAGGGCCTCGACAAGCGCTGAGTTCACTCAGCACTGTGTGCAACCCCCAGTACCTGATCCGGCTGGGGTTCAATAAAGACAGGAAAGCACCATGCGTCACCGTCACGGACTTCGCAAACTCAACCGCACCTCGGAACACCGCCTGGCGATGCTCCGCAACATGTGCAACTCGCTGCTCACGCACGAGGCGATCAAGACCACGGTCCCCAAGGCCAAGGAACTGCGCCGCGTCGTCGAGCCGCTCATCACGCTGGCCAAGGAGCCCACGCTGGCGAACCGCCGGCTGGCCTTCGACCGCACTCGCGATCGCGCCGTGGTCACCAAGCTCTTCGGCGAACTGGGCCCGCGCTACAAGGCGCGCCCGGGCGGCTACACCCGCATCCTGAAGATGGGCTTCCGCGTCGGCGACAACGCGCCGATGGCC
>CAZVLY010000555.1:0-2166 GCA_964628175.1 uncultured Piscinibacter sp.
CGTTCGTGCTTGTCCAGCCAGCGCAGGTACAGCTCCATCTGGCCGACATGGGCCGGCTGGAAGGATTCCAGCTTCAGCTCGACGGCGATCAACCGGCGCAGGTGGCGGTGGAAGAACAGCAGGTCCAGGTGGAAGTCGTCCTTGCCCACGCTCATGCGCTTCTGGCGCGCGACGAAGGTGAAGCCGTTGCCCAGCTCCAGCAGCACGCCTTCGATCTCGCGCAGGATGGCGCTTTCCAGGTCGCGCTCGCTGTAGGCGCCTTTCAGCCCCAACAGGTCCAGCAGGTAGGGGTCGCGGAACACGGTGTCGGGGCTCATCTGCCCGTCGCGCAGCTTGCCGATCTCGGCCGAGATCACGGCCTTCGGCCGCTTCGACAGCGCCGTGCGCTGGTACAGCATGCCGCCGATCTTCTGCCGCAGGGTGCGAACGTCCCAGCGCTCGATGCGGCACATCTCGGCGTAGAAGTCGCGGGCGAGCGGGTCCTTGATGGGCAGCAGTTCGACGAAGTGGCTCCAGCTCAATGTTTGCGACAGCGTCGCAAGAATCCGCTCGTCGGTCATCCACTCGGCAAAGCGCGCCATCCGGGTCAGCGCGGTGTAGTTGAAGCCGGCGCCGAACTCGGTGGTCAATTCTTGCGACACCGTCGCAAGAATCTGCTTGCCGTAGGCCGCGCGCCCGGCCTGCAAGTTGTCTCGCAGCAGCCGGCGGCCGATCTGCCAGCACAGCAGCGTGTAGGTGGCGTTGGCCGCGGTGGCCAGCCGCTGGCGCGCCGACTGCACCAGGCTGCGCAAGTCCGAGAGCAGCGCCGACGGGTCGGATTCGACCGTGGCCGTGGCAGCGGCCTTGGTGACCATGGCCTTGCCCGCCGCCGCTTTTGCCACCTTCGAGGCCGGCGTCGCAGCCTTGACCACGCGGCGGCTGGCGGGCACCGTCGCCTTCTTCATGCTTCGGCCTTCGCCACCAACAAGCCGTCCAGCAGGCCTTCGGCCTCCTTCTCGATGGCCAGGATGTCGGCGCTGATCTCGGCCAGCGTGCGCAGCGGTTGCGGCTTGTAGAAGTGGCGCGTGAAGCTGATCTCGTAGCCGATCTTGGTGGCGTCGTTGTTGACCCAGGCGTCGGGCGTGTAGGGCAGCACTTCGCGGCGGATGAAGGCCTCGATACCGCCCTCTTCCAGCAAAGGCACCTGCTCGGTGTCACGCAGGTCGGTGTCGGGTTCGTATTCGACGACGCTGGGCTTGCCGGCGATCACTGCGTCGTACAGGCCCAGCATCGGGTCGGCGGTGAGCTTGCCGGGCTTGTGCACCTTGGCGATGACGGGTGGCGCGGTCTCGACGCGCCAGCTCACGGCCTTGAGGATCAGCTTCAGCTCGGCGGCGGGCAGCTTGGTGCCGGCCTTCTTCAGGGCGGCATCGACCTGGTCGCGGAAAACGTTGTGGTCTTCGAAGAGCGCGTCGCCCAAAGCCGTGCGCAGCGCCGTAGCCACATCGACCAGGCGGCCATCGCGCTTCCAGGTCGTGGGGTCGAGCAGCTTCTTGCGCTTTTTCTCGGGCAGGCCCTTCTTGCCGCTGCTGCCTTCTTCGTCGTCGGACTCGTCGTCGTCGCTGCCCCAGTCGGCCAGCCGCTTGTCCAGCGCGTCAGCAATCTGGTCGAAATGGTTGAAGAGGTCGTCACCGAACTCTTCGTAGAGCGCGGCGCGCAGGTCTTCGTCACCCGAAGCGAAGCGCAAGGTCTCGATCGCTTTCAGCGACAGCTGGCTGTGCAGCCGAAGCGGACGCTCGACGGTGACCTTCCAGTAGCCAAAAGCCGCGTTCGGAAAGATCTTCGACTCCGGCGTTTCCTTGAACTCGAGGAAGGTGCGGCAGATGCGCTCGATGTCGTCGGGCCCCAGCTCGCAGTTCTTCTTGCCCAGGTTCTTGCGCAGCGGCTTGAACCACTGGCTAGCGTCGATCAGCTGCACCTGGCCCTTGCGATGCTCGGGCTTGCGGTTGCTCAGCACCCACACGTAGGTGGCAATGCCGGTGTTGTAGAACAGGTTCAGCGGCAGCGCGACCAGGGCCTCGACCCAGTCGTTCTCGATCAGCCAGCGGCGGATGTTGCTCTCGCCCTGGCCCGCGTCGCCGGTGAACAGCGACGAGCCGTTGTGCACCTCGGCGATGCGGCTGCCCA
>CAZVLY010000556.1:0-2161 GCA_964628175.1 uncultured Piscinibacter sp.
AGCGTCTTGAAGCTGCGGTCCAGTGCCTTGGCGGTCTGCTGGCAGCGCCTGGCCGGGCTGACGATCACGCGTGTCGAATGCGCCAGCCGGTGATTGAGCCACTCGGCCATGCGCTTGGCCTGCCGCTCGCCCTTGGTCGTCAGCGCCCGGTCGAGGTCGGGCAGGCCCTCGCGTTCGAGCACGGCCTCGGCGTGGCGCCAGAGGATGAGATCCATCGTACTCAGCTCCCGTAGCGCGCGAGCAATGCCTGCTGCGCACTGGGCCCGTCGCTGCCGTCGCGCTCGTAGCGGCCGTCGGGCAGCAGGCGCCAGGCATCCTGGTGGTCGTGCAGGTAGGGCACCAGGCATTCGTCGATGACACGCTGGCGCAGCGCCGGATCGCGCAGCGGCCAGGCCACCTCGATGCGGCGGAACATGTTGCGTCCCATCCAGTCGGCGCTCGACAGGTACAGCGCCTCGTCCGCCTCGGCCTCGCCCCAGCGGAAATAGAACACCCGGCTGTGTTCGAGGAAGCGCCCGACCACCGAACGCACGCGGATGCGCTCGGAGAACCCGGGCACGCCCGGCGGCAGCATGCAGGCGCCGCGCACGATCAGGTCGATCGACGCGCCGGCCTGCGCGCAGCGCATCAGCTTCTCGATCAGCGCGGTGTCGGTCAGCGCATTGCACTTCACGACGATGCGCGCCGGCCGGCCGGCACGCGCCGCCTCGGCCACGCGCTCGATCAGCTGTCCCATGCGCCGGTGCAGCGTGAACGGTGCCTGCAGCAGAGCGCGCAGCGGGCGCATCTTGCCCAGGCTGGCGAGCTGCTGGAAGACAGCGTCGGCATCCGCGGTCAGCTCGGGGTCGGCGGTGAGGTAGCCGACGTCGGTGTACAGCCGCGCCGTCTTCGGGTTGTAGTTGCCGGTCGACAGGTGCGCGTAGCGGCGCATCGTGCCGCCCTCGCGGCGTGTCACCAGCAGCAGCTTGGCATGCGTCTTCAGGCCGACGATGCCGTAGACCACCTGCGCGCCCACCGCCTCCAGGCGGTCGGCCCAGTTGATGTTGGCCTCCTCGTCGAAGCGCGCCTTCAGCTCGACGACCACCATCACCTCCTTGCCGCGCCGCGCCGCCTCGATCAGCGCCTCCATCAGCGGCGATTCGCTGCCGGTGCGGTAGATCGTCTGCTTGATCGCCAGCACCTCGGGGTCCTCGACCGCCTCGCGCAGGAACTGCACCACCGGCTCGAAGGACTCGAAGGGGTGGTGCAGCAGCACGTCGCCCTGGCGCAGGCGCTCGAAGATCGATCGATCGCGCGGCAGCCGGCCCACCGGCCAGGCCGGTTCATGCGACGCAAAACGCAGTGCCGACGCGTCGGCCTGGTCGATCAGCTGGTTCAGGCGCACCAGGTTCACCGGCCCGTTGACCTTGTACAGCGCCGGCTCGGGCAGCCCGAACTGCTGCAGCAGGAACTCCGACAGCTCGTCGGGGCAGGAGTTCACCACCTCGAGCCGGATCGCCTGGCCGAAGTGGCGTGTGGTCAGCCCGGTGCGCAGTGCCTGGCGCAGGTTCTGCACGTCGTCCTCGTCGACCTCGAGGTCGGAGTCGCGCGTGACGCGGAACTGCGAGAAGGCCTCGACCTCGCGGCCCGGGAACAGCTCGCCCAGGTGCGCGCGGATCACGCTGGTCAGCAGCACGAAGGCCTGCTGCCCCGGCGCCAGCTCGTCGGGCAGGCGGATCACCCGCGGCAGCACGCGCGGCACCTTGACGATGGCGATGCCGTTGGCGCGCCCGAAGGCATCGCGGCCACCCAGGCGCACGATGAAGTTCAGCGACTTGTTGGCCACCTGCGGGAAGGGGTGCGACGGGTCCAGCCCGACCGGCACCAGCAGCGGCCGCACCTGGCCCTGGAAGAAGCGGTCGACCCAGGCGCGCTGCGCGGCGTCGCGGTCGGCATGGTTGAGGATGACGATGCCCTGCTCGCGCAGCAGCGGCATCAGCTCGTCGTTGAAGACGGCGTACTGGTCGTCGATGATGCGGTGCGCCTCGGCGGCCACCGCCTGCAGGTCGCGCTGCGAGGCCCCGAGCTGGCCGGCGCGCGCCGCCTCCAGGAAATCGGCGAAGCGCACCTCGAAGAACTCGTCCATGTTCGACGAGACGATGCACACGTAGCGCAGCCGCTC
>CAZVLY010000557.1:0-2159 GCA_964628175.1 uncultured Piscinibacter sp.
TACCACTTCTTCTTGCGCAGCGACGCCACGGCCTGCGCGCCGGGCGTCGTGCCGGTGGTGGCCGGTGGCGGTGCCGCTTCCGGCACCTTCTTCGGCTTCTTCGCTTCCTTGTTGCCGTGCTTGCCCTTGGTCATCATGGTCGGTGCTCGTGGTGGAGCAGGCATGCTCCGCGGCGCCGGCGGTGCTGTCTGTGCGCGGGCGCACCGACGGGGGCGCGCGGGCAGCGGATGCTCGGGGCGACGGGTTCGCCGCTGCGGCGGCGGCCCGCATCCAACGCTTCCCAAGGAATCCATGCAGATCCGAGTCGGCTTCGAAATGGCCTATCGCTGCCCGCAGCCCACCCCGATGATCCTGGCGCTGAGCATCCACTACTCGCGGGCCTCCGACCTCGTGCGCCCGGATCACCTGGTCACGCGGCCGGCGGTGCCGGTCACCGCCTACCGCGACCTGTTCGGCAACTGGTGCAGCCGCCTCGTCGCCCCCGCGGGCGCCTTCACGCTGAGCACCGACGCGCTGGTCAACGACAGCGGCCTGCCCGACCTGATCGTGCCGTCGGCGCAGCAGGTGCCGGTGGAGCAGCTGCCGGAGTCCGCGCTGGTCTACCTGCTCGGCAGCCGCTATTGCGAGACCGAGCTGCTGTCCGACATGGCCTGGCAGCGCTTCGGGAGCGGGCCCACGGGCTGGGCGCGCGTGCAGGCGGTGTGCGACTACGTGCACCACCACATCCAGTTCGGCTACCAGCATGCGCGGCGCACGCGCACCGCCTGGGAGGCCTGGAACGAGGGCGTGGGCGTGTGCCGCGACTACGCGCACCTGGGCATCGCGCTGTGCCGCAGCCTGAACATCCCGGCGCGTTACTGCACCGGCTACCTCGGCGACTACGGCACGCCGCAACCCTGGGGCACGATGGATTTCGCCGGCTGGTTCGAGGCCTACCTCGGCGACCGCTGGTACACCTTCGACCCGCGCAACAACACGCCGCGCATCGGCCGTGTGCTGATCGCGCGCGGCCGTGACGCCTGCGACGTGGCGCTGTCCAGCACCTTCGGCCCGAACGTGCTCGAGCGCTTCGAGGTCCGGACCGACGTGGTCGACACCACCGTCGTGGCGCCGTGACCTACTGCGTCGGGGTCAAGCTCGAAGAAGGCCTGATCCTCGCGAGCGACTCGCGCACCCACGCCGGCGTCGACAACTACGCGAAGTTCTGCAAGATGACGGTGTTCGAGCGCGCCGGCGACCGCGTGCTGGTGCTGCTCAGCTCGGGCGGCCTGGCCGGCACGCAGGCGGTGATCAACGTGCTGCGCCAGCGCGCGGCCGCCGAGCCGCCGCACCTGTGGTCGGTGAGCTCGATGTTCGACGTGGCCAACCTGGTGTCCGACGCGATGCGCGACATCGAGCGGCGCGACGCGCCCTACCTCGAGGGCGGCGGCCTGCAGTTCAACGCCTCGTTCATCCTGGGCGGGCAGATCGCCGGCGAGGAGATGCGCCTGTTCCGCATCTACGCCGAGGGCAACTTCATCGAGGCCGGCACCGACACCAGCTTCCTGCAGACGGGCGAGGCCAAGTACGGCAAGCCCATCCTCGACCTGGGCGTCACCTCGAATGCGACGCTGGACGACGCCACCAAGTGCGTGCTGGTGTCCTTCGACTCGACCATGCTGAGCAACCTGTCGGTGGGCATGCCGATCGACCTGCTGTGCTACGCCCGCGACAGCCTGCAGGTGAACATGCAGCGCCGCTTCGAGCATGGCGACGCCTACTTCGAGACGCTCAAGCAGCAATGGATCGCCGGCACGCGGCGCGTCTTCCACGAGCTGCCGCCGCTGCAGTGGTGAGTCAGGCCAGCTCGAGCCCCATCGCCTGCGCCAGCGAGACAATCAGGTCGGCGCGCAGCTGCTCCCACGGCGCGCCGCCCTGATCGACGAAGCGCTGGTTGACCTCGAGCTCGATGCCCACGTAGTCGCGCGCGTCGAAGCGCTCGCGCAGGTGCCTGGTCAGGCCGTCGCTGCTGCCGCGGTAGGGGTAGTTGCGGCGCAGCGCCAGGCTGCCCTGGCGCGTGGCCAGCGCCGCCAGCCAGCGCTGCGTCAGCGAGGCCTCGCCGACACGCTTGGGGTCGTACAGGCAGGCCACGTCGGCATGGCGCACGCGCCCGCCGAGCA
>CAZVLY010000558.1:0-2145 GCA_964628175.1 uncultured Piscinibacter sp.
GCCCGGCCAGTTCGACCAGCACCTCCTGGAAGGGCTTGCTCTGGCCGGTGGGCGGCAGCACCGGGATGCGCACCGAATCGACCGGCCCGTCGAACTCGCTGATCGGCCGGTCCAGCATCGACATGCAGTCGTGCCGCTCGAGGTAGGTGGTGTCGGGCAGCAGCAGGTCGGCGAAGGCCGTCATCTCGCTGTGGAAGGCGTCGCACACGACCAGGAAGGGGATCTTGTACTCGCCGTCCTCGCTCTTGTCGTTCAGCATGGTGCGGACCTCGGACGTGTTCATCGTCGAGTTCCAGGCCATGTTGGCCATGAAGATCAGCAGCGTGTCGATGCGGTACGGATCGCCGCGCCAGGCGTTGGTGATGACGTTGTGCATCAGCCCGTGCGCCGACAGCGGGTGCTCCCACGAGAAGCCCTTGTCGATGCGCACCGGCTCGCCCTTCGCGTCGACGAACAGGTCGTCCGGGCTCTCCGGCCAGCCCAGCGGTGCGCCGCCCAGCGGCGTGTCCGGCTTGACGGCCTCGGGCCCTTTCGGGGGCCGCGCGTTGGGTGGCACGGCGCGCGGGTAGGGCGCCTTGTGGCGAAAGCCGCCCGGCCGGTCGATGGTGCCCAGCAGGCTCATCAGGATGGCCAGCGAGCGGATCGTCTGGAAGCCGTTGCTGTGCGCCGCCAGCCCGCGCATCGCGTGGAAGGCCACCGGGTTGCCGGTCACCGTGTCGTGCTTGCGGCCCCAGCAGTCGGTCCAGGCGATCGGCAGCTCGATCTTCTGGTCGCGCGCGGTGATGCCCATCTCCTGCGCGAGGCGGCGGATGGTCGAGGCCGGGATGCCGGTGATGCCCGCGGCCCACTCGGGCGTGTAGGGCTTGACGCGCTCCTCGAGCAGCTGGAAGGCCGGTACCGCGGGCGTGCCGTCGGGCATCGCGAAGCGGCCGAGCAGCGCCGGGTCGGCCCCGTCGGCGTGGTCGGCCACCGGCTTCTGCGCATGCCGGTCCCACCACCAGAAGTTCGCCGGGCGCAGCGGGTTGACGAGGTCGCCCTCGGCGTTGCGCAGCATCAGGCCGAAGTCGTCGCTGGCCTCGTCCTGGTTCACCAGCTGACCGGCGTTGGTGTAGCGGGCGAGGAAGTCGCGGTCGTACAGGCCCAGCGCGATGATCTCGTGGATGAGTGCCAGCAGCAGCGCGCCGTCGGTGCCGGGCTTGATCGGCACCCACTCGTCGGCGATGGCGGCGTAGCCGGTGCGGATCGGGTTGATGGCGATGAACTTGCCGCCCTGGCGCTTGAACTTCGACAGCGCCGTCTTCATCGGGTTGCTGTGGTGGTCCTCGGCGGTGCCGATCATCACGAACAGCTTGGCGCGGTCGAGGTCGGGGCCGCCGAACTCCCAGAACGAGCCGCCGATCGTGTAGATCATCCCCGCGGCCATGTTCACCGAGCAGAAGCCGCCGTGCGCCGCGTAGTTGGGCGTGCCGAACTGCTTGGCGAACAGGCCAGTGAGCGCCTGCATCTGGTCGCGCCCGGTGAACAGCGCGAACTTCTTCGGGTCGGTGGCGCGCAGGTGGCGCAGGCGCTCCTCGAGCATCGAGAAGGCCTCGTCCCAGTCGATCTCGACGAACTCGCCGGCACCGCGCTCGGTGCCGGGCTTGCGCTTGAGCGGCTGGGTCAGGCGCGCCGGCGAGTACTGCTTCATGATCCCCGACGAACCCTTGGCGCAGATGACGCCCTTGTTCAGCGGGTGCTCGGGGTTGCCCTCGATGTAGCGCACCTCGCCATTGCGCAGGTGCACGCGGATGCCGCAGCGGCAGGCGCACATGTAGCAGGTGGTGTTCTTGACCTGCGTGCGTGCATCCGCAATGGGCGGGGCGGTCGGATCGTGAAGCGGTTGGGCCGGCATCGATGTCTCTTCACCCGGAGGCCGAACCGCCGGATTGATCGGGTCCGATACACATGTCGTGAATCGGGTTTTGACTGCTGGCCGATTAGGCGCAAGGGGCCCCGCGAGCGTCTATAGCCGGGACGGGTAATGACCACCTACCCATATGGGGGATGTCGGTGCGGCCGGCGCTCGGCGCGCTCGACATCGTCGATCTTTGCGATTCGTCACATACCATACAGGGTATAGGGTGAGGCCCGATGGCGGAGGCCTTG
>CAZVLY010000559.1:0-2138 GCA_964628175.1 uncultured Piscinibacter sp.
AGCTGCTTCCAGAAGGTGCAGGTGTGGAACTCGCCGTGTTTTTCCCAGCGCAGGCGCAGCCCGCCGATGTCGGCGCTGAGGTGGCTGGCGCCTTCGGCCGGCACCGCGAGCTGGCGCGACTGCAGCAGCCGGGCCAGGTGTTCGCGCTCGGCGCCGCCGGCGTTGCCCACCAGCGCGATGTGCGACAGCAGCAGCGGCGCGTTCATGCGCTCGTAGGGTCGGGCATGCACCTCGTGGTGCAGGTTCTCGCGCAGGGGGTGGACGGTTTGCATCGTGGGTACTCCGGCCACGGATGCTAGACGATCGACTCGCCGATGAAGCGCTGCACCCTCGGCGGTTCGCCGCCCAGGTGGAAGGCCAGGCGCCGCTCGCGCAGGCCGACGTCCGACGCGGTGAAGCGCTCCAGCCGGCGCAGGTGCTCGACCCAGGTCTCGTCGAGGAAGTACTCGAGGTAGCGGCCGGGCACCGCCGGATCGCGGAACAGGCCCCAGGACAAGGCGCCCTGGCGAAGCCGGGCACGCCGCGTCTGCTCCATGATCTCGATGAAGTCGGCGGCGCGCGACGGGTCGATCAGGTACTCCACCGTCACCATCACCGGCCCCTCGTCGGGCTGCGGCTCGACCAGCGGCGCGGGCGCGACGCTGCCGGGACGGGCGGGGCTGTGGTCTTCGTCCTCGCCGCCGTCGACGGAGAGCTTGCGCGTGATCAGCAGCAGCAGCGGGCCGACGACCGCGGCGGCGACGATGCTCGCCGACACGCTGCTCAGGCCGGCCACCTGCCCCCACAGCGCCGCGCCGGCCGCGCTGCCGCCCATCAGCGCCATCTGGTAGATCGACATGCCGCGCGCGCGCACCCAGTTGGGCAGCGCCATCTGCGCGGCCAGGGTGAGCGAGTTGGCCGTCGCGATCCAGGCCATGCCGGCCACCGCCATCGCCGGCACGGCCAGCCACAGCGAGGGCGAGAACACCACGGTCACCGAGGCCAGCGCGTGCACGCCGGTGCCCCAGCGCACGAACTGGTCGCGGCCGATGGCCTGGCGCAGCCGCGGCAGGTACAGCGCGGCCGCCACCGCGCCGCTGCCCATGGCCGCCAGCAGCAGCGTGAAGGTGCCGGCGCCGCCGCCGTGGATGCCACGCGCCACCAGCGGCAGCAGCGCGGTCAACGAGGTCGACTGCAGGAAGAACAGGAAGATGCGGATCAGCACGTTGCGCATGCGCGGCGACTGCATGACGTGCTGCAGCCCCACCCGCATCGCGCCGACGAAACGCTCGCCGGGCAGCGCGCTGAGCTTGCGCTGCGACTTCCAGCGCAGGATGAGCACGAAGGCGCCGATCGACATCAGCGCATTGAGCGCGAACACGAAGGCGCTGCCCGCGCCGGCCAGCAGCGCGCCGGCCACCACCGGGCCGATGACGCGCGACATGTTCATCGCCACGCCGTTGAGCGCCAGCGCGGCCGGCAACTCGTGGCGCGGCACCACCTCGGGCACGATGGCGGCGAACACCGGCCAGCGCATCGCCATGCCGATGCCGTTGGCGAAGGTCAGCACGAGCAGCAGCGGCGCGGTCAGCACCTCGGCGATCGAGCAGGCGCACAGCACCACGGCGACGCTGGCCACCCACAGCTGCGTGACGGCGAAGTAGCGCCGCCGGTCGACGATGTCGGCCAGCGCCCCGCTGGGCAGGCCGAGCACGAACACCGGCAGCGTAGAGGCGGCCTGCACCAGCGCCACCATCACCGGGCTGTCGGTCAGCGAGGTCATCAGCCAGGCGGCGGCCACGTCGTTCATCCACATGGTCACGTTGGCCGCCAGCCAGGCCAGCCACAGCATGCGGAACACCGGCCCCTTCAACGGGGCGAGCGAAGACGGGGGGGCGGTGCTGCTCATCGCCGCTCAAGCATACGGCGATGCCAAAAGACAAACCCCGCCGCAGCGGGGTTCGTGGTGCGCGGACTCGGGCTCAGTCGGCATCCTGGAAGGCCTCGTCGCGCTTGTTCTTGATCGACGGCAGCATCACCACCACGATCATCAGCGCCGCGGCGACCAGCAGCCCGGCCGACAGCGGGCGCGTGACGAAGGTGCTCCAGTCGCCGCGCGACAGCAGCAGCGCGCGGCGCAGGTTCTCTTCCATCATCGG
>CAZVLY010000560.1:0-927 GCA_964628175.1 uncultured Piscinibacter sp.
GGCTTGATCGCGATGCTCACCGTGATGTCCTGCCCGGTGGAGATGCCGCCGAGCACGCCGCCGGCGTTGTTGCCGGCAAACCCTTGGGGCGTGAGTTCGTCGCCGTGGGTGGTGCCTCGCTGCGCCACGCTGGCGAAGCCGGCGCCGATCTCGACACCCTTGACCGCGTTGATGCCCATCATCGCGTAGGCGATGTCGGCGTCGAGCTTGTCGAACAGCGGCTCGCCCAGGCCCACTGGCACCTGGCGCGCCACCACGGCGATGCGCGCACCGCAGCTGTCGCCGGCCTTGCGCAGCTCGTCCATGTAGGCCTCCAGGCGCGCGATGTCGCTCGCGTTGGCGGCGAAGAAGGGGTTGTTCGGGATGTGCTGCTCGCCCTCGAACGGGATCTGGAGGTCGCCGATCTGCGTCATGTAGCCCGAGAAGCTCGTGCCGTACTGCAGCGCGAGCCACTTGCGCGCCACGGCACCGGCGCCGACCATCGGCGCGGTCAGCCGCGCGGAAGACCGGCCGCCGCCGCGCGGGTCGCGCAGGCCGTACTTCTGCTGGTAGGTGTAGTCGGCATGCCCGGGCCGGAAGGTCTGGACGATGTTGCCGTAGTCCTTGCTGCGCTGGTCGGTATTGCGGATCAGCAGGCAGATCGGCGTGCCGGTGGTCTTGCCTTCGTACACGCCGGAGAGGATCTCCACCGCATCGGGCTCGTTGCGCTGCGTCACATGCCGGCTGGTGCCCGGGCGGCGGCGGTCGAGCTCGGGCTGGATGTCGGCTTCCGACAGCGCCATGCCCGGCGGGCAGCCGTCGATGACGCAGCCGATGGCCGGGCCGTGCGACTCGCCGAAGTTGGTGACGCGGAACAGTTCGCCGAAGGTGCTGCCAGCCATCCGGCGATTCTAGGTCGTCAGTTCGGGGTGGCGGGCTGGGCGCCCG
>CAZVLY010000560.1:937-2124 GCA_964628175.1 uncultured Piscinibacter sp.
TCACGCTGAACGCTCAACGCCGAGCGCCAAACCGCCGCGTCTCGCGGCTGAACCCGGTCAGGGAAAGTTCGGCTCGGTGTTCTTCGGGTCTTCTTCCGGCCAGTCGCGGATGTAGGCCTTGAGCATGCGGTTCTCGAAGTCCTGGCTGTCGACCACCGCCTTGGCCACGTCGTAGAACGAGATCACGCCCATCAGGGTGCGCTGGTCCATCACCGGCATGTAGCGGGCGTGCCGCTCGAGCATCATTCGGCGCACCTCGTCGATCTCGGTCTCGGGCGTGCAGGTCAGCGGATGGTCGTCCATCACGCTGCGGATGGTCGTGTTGCCGACCGTGCCGCCGTTCTTGACCACCGCCGCGATGACTTCGCGGAAGGTGAGCATGCCCACGAGATCGCCGTGGTCCATCACGACGAGCGAGCCGATGTCGCGGTCGGCCATCGTCTTCAGGCCGACGGCCAGCGCCTCTTCCGGGCTGGCCGTGAAGAGCGTGCCCCCCTTGACGCGCAGGATGTCGCTGACCTTCATGATCTTCTCCTCGTCGCAAGTCGCGGCCCAATATAGCCCACAATTCCGAGCGAAGACAGCCCAGTGGAGACCCCATGCCCGGAGCCGCGGATCCCGGATTCGACACCCTCGCGCTGCACGCCGGCGCCGCACCCGATCCGGCCACGGGTGCGCGCGCGGTGCCGATCCACCTGACCACCTCGTTCGTGTTCGAGTCCAGCGAGCACGCCGCCTCGTTGTTCAACCTGGAGCGCTCCGGCCACGTCTACAGCCGCATCTCCAACCCCACCAACGCGGTGCTGGAGGAGCGCGTGGCGGCCCTCGAGGGCGGGGTGGGCGCCATCGCCACGGCCAGCGGCCAGGCGGCGCTGCACCTGGCGGTGGCCACGCTGGCCGGCGCCGGCTCGCACATCGTGAGCTCGAGCGCGCTGTACGGCGGCTCGCACAACCTGCTGCATTACACGCTGTCGCGATTCGGCATCGAGACGACATTCGTCAAGCCGGGCGACATCGACGGCTGGCGAGCGGCGATCCGCCCGAACACGAAGCTGCTGTTCGGCGAGACGCTGGGCAACCCGGGCCTGGACGTGCTGGACATCCCCACCGTCTCGGCCCTGGCGCACGAGCACGGCCTGCCGCTGTTGGTCGACTCCACCTTCACGACACCCTGGCTGATGAAGCCC
>CAZVLY010000561.1:0-2120 GCA_964628175.1 uncultured Piscinibacter sp.
ACATGGGGTTCCGGAGGTGCTGGCGTGGTCCAGGCGACGAGGTGGTGGTGGGCTGGCGTGCTGCAGTGTCTCGCGCTGGCGGCGGCCATGGCCGCGCCCGAAGACGAGCACCGCCGCGGCCTGCAGGCCTACAACACCGGCGACGTCGCCACCGCCATGGCGGTGCTGCGGGCCCCGGCCGACGCCGGCCACGCGCCTTCGCAGTCGCTGCTGGCCTTCATCCTCGACCGCGGCGACTTCGTCGAGGAGGCGGCGCGCCTGTACGCGCTGGCCGCCGCGCAGGGCGATGCCGAGGCGCAGGCGGCGCTGGGCAACTTCTACCTGAGCGGCCGCGGCGTTGCCAAAGATGAGAAGCAGGCGCTGGCGCATTTCTCGAAAGCGGCCGAGCAGGGCCACGTGCTGGCCATGCAGGTGCTGGCCCAGGCCTACCGCGAAGGCGGCTTCGGACTGAAGCCCGACGCGGCCCAGGCCGCGCGCTGGGAGGCGCGCCTGGCCGAGATCCGCGCGCCGCGCGCCGCGCCGGCGAACAAGGCCAGGCGATGAAGCGCGCCGCCGTTGCCGGCCTGGGGGCGCTCGCCCTGCTGCTGCCCGCAGCGCGGGCCGCCGACACCGCGCACGGTGCCGATCTGTACCGCCAGCATTGCGCCGGCTGCCATGGCGGCGACGGCCGGCCGGTGATGCCCGGCGCGCCGGACTTCTCTCGCCCGACCTCGCTGCTCAAGCCCGACCTCTCGCTGCTCGGCGCCATCCGTTCCGGCCGCGGTCCGATGCCGGCCTACCAGGGCCTGCTGCGCGACCGCGACATCCTCGACATCGTCGCCCACCTGCGGACCTTCCGATGACACCTCGACTCCCCCGGCGCGCCCTCATCGGCGTGGCCCTGGCCCTGGCCTTCGCCGCATCGACGGCGGCCGCGCAAGCCGGCCCGCGCGTCAAGGACGTCTACGAGGTCGGCCCCACCGTCTATGTGCGCGCGCTCACCGTCGAGAAGGCGCGTGCGGCGCTGTGGGTCGGCACCTCGGCCGGCGTGCACGAGGTCGACCTCGCCAGCGGCAAGCTGCGCAACACCTTCACGCGCAAGGAAGGCCTGGCCAACGAGTACGTGTTCGCCGTCGGGCTCGACCGCAACGGCTACAAGTGGTTCGGCACCAATGCCGGCGGCGTGTCGCGCTACAAGGACGGGCAGTGGAAGACCTTCTTCCCGATGCACGGCCTGGCCGACTACTGGATCTACTCCTTCGCGCAGCAGAAGAACGGCGACTTCTGGATCGGCACCTGGGCCGGTGTCAACAAGGTCGACGGCAAGACCGGCAAGTTCAGCACCTACGTGAAGGAGCTGGTCAACGAGTGGGTCTACGGCATCAGCGTCGATGCGCAGGACCGCGTGTGGTTCGGCACCGAGGGCGGCGTGTCGATGTTCGATGGCCGCCGCTGGGTCAGCTGGACGCACAAGGACGGCCTGGGCGCCCCCAACACCGACAACCTGCCGTTCAGCGCCAACACCGGGCTGGGCACGCGCACGCGGCATGACCTGTCGGTGAGCAGCGAAGGCCCGGCCACCTACAACCCGAACTACGTGTTCTCGATCCTGTCGGCCAAGGACGGCTCGGTGTGGGCCGGCACCTGGGGCGGCGGCGCGGCGCGCTGGGACGGCAAGGCCTGGACCAACTTCACGGCGAGGGACGGGCTGGCCGGCAACATCGTCTACAGCGTCGCGCAGGACGCCGACGGCGCGCTCTGGTTCGGCACCAACAACGGCGTGTCGCGCTGGGATGGCAAGGCCTTCACCAGCCTGGGCATGAAGGAGGGCCTGCTCGAGCGCAACGTCTATGCGGTCGCGGTGGCGCCGGACGGCGACATCTGGGTCGGCACGCGCAAGGGCGTGGCCCGCATCGCCCGCTGAACCGACTCATGAAAGGAAACGTGATGGCGATTTCACTGCGAGCCGCCGGCATCGGCGCGATCGCCCTGGGCACGGCGCTGGCCGGCGCCTACCAGCTCGGGCGCAGCAGCAGCGGCGGCGCGAGCGTGGTGGCGGGAGCCGCCGCGCCGGCGGCGCTGGCCGCTGCACCGGCGGCGCCGGCCGCATCGGGCGCCCTGCCGGCCGGCCACCCCGCGCC
>CAZVLY010000562.1:0-2118 GCA_964628175.1 uncultured Piscinibacter sp.
AGGTGTGGGAGACGCAGAACCAGACCTGGCTCGAATTCCAGCGCATGGTGGGCGACAACAACCTGCACCGCGACCCGAGTGCGCTGTTCGAGTGGGTCAAGTTCCGCTCGCACCTCTCGCGCGGCGTGACGGTGGGCACCATGCTGCAGGACGAAGCCTTCCACTTCCTGCGCATCGGCAGCTTCCTGGAGCGAGCGGACAACACCGCGCGGCTGCTCGACGTGAAGTTCCACGCCGTCGAGAGCGAGTTCTTCGGCTCGATGCAGAGCCAGGGCCAGGGCATCGCCAAGGACGTCGAGTACGACTTCTATCACTGGTCGGCGATCCTGCGCTCGGTCTCCGGTTTCGAGGTCTATCGCAAGGCCTACCGCAACGTGATCCTGCCGGAGAAGGTGGCCGAGCTGCTGATCCTGCGCCCGGACATGCCGCGTTCGCTGGCGGCCTGCATGCACGAGGTCGTGAGCAACCTGAAGATGGTGGCCAACGAGCAGTCCGGCGAGACGCTGCGCCAGGCCGGCCGGCTGCGCTCCGACCTGCAGTACGGCCGCATCGACGAGATCCTGGCCACCGGGCTGCATGCCTTCCTGACGCAGTTCCTCGACCGCGTGAACACGATCGGCGTGGGCATCAGCCGCGACTTCCTCGTGCCGGTCCAGTGACACCTCGCTGAGCCATGAAACTCAGCATCCGCCACGAGACGCACTACGAGTACAGCGCGCCGTTGAAGTACGCGCTGCAGCACCTGTGCCTCACGCCGCAGGCCAACGACCACCAGTCGGTGATCGAGTGGGTGGTCAGTGCGCCCGCGCAGCTCTATGCCCAGCGCGACGGCTACGGCAACCTGTCGCACAGCTGGAGCATGGCGCGCGGTGCCGGCGGCCGCCATGTCTACCGCGGCAGCGTGCACGCGCACGGCACGGTGCTGACGCAGCCCTCGGCCTGGCTGGTCGACGACCTGGCCGCACCGCACCCGGCGCTGTACCTGCGCCCCACGCCGCTGACCGCCGCCGACGCCACCATCGGCGCGCTGGGCCGCGCCAGCCTCGCCGGCGGCGCCGATGAGGCCGCGCTGCTCGACCTCGCCGCCGCGGTGTGCCGGCGCATCGCCTACCGTGCCGGCGTGACCGACGTGACGACCACCGCGCAGCAGGCGCTTGCGCTGGGTGCCGGCGTCTGCCAGGACCAGGCGCATGTCTTCATCGCCGCCTGCCGGGCGAGCGGGCTGCCGGCACGCTACGTGAGCGGCTATTTCCATTCGCCGTCGGCGCCGGACCTCGCCAGCCACGCCTGGGCCGACGTCTGCCTCGACGTCGCCGCGCGCCGCTGGCTGAGCATCGACATCACCCACCTGAGCCCGATGGACGAGCGCCATGTGCGCCTGGCCGTCGGCCCCGACTACGCGGCCTGCGCACCCGTGCGCGGCGTGCGCGAAGGCGGCGGCGACGAACTGATGAGCGTGCGCGTGCTGGTCGACGAGGCCAGCGACAAGATCACCCTGGAGCCCTGAATGTCCATCCACGTCGCGCTGAACCACGTGACCCACTACCGGTACGACCGGCCGATCAACCTCGGGCCGCAGATCGTCCGGCTGCGTCCGGCGCCGCACTCGCGCACCCGCATCCTGAGCTACTCGATGCGCGTCGAGCCGGCCACGCACTTCATCAACTGGCAGCAGGACCCGCAGTCGAACTACCTCGCGCGGCTGGTCTTTCCGGACAAGACGACGAGTTTCCGCATCGAGGTCGACCTGGTCGCCGAGATGTCGGTGCTCAACCCCTTCGACTTCTTCCTCGAACCTTCGGCCGAGCACTTCCCGTTCGAGTACGACCCCTCGCTGGCGCACGAGCTCGCGCCCTATCGCCTGAAGAGCGAGCTGACACCGGCCTTCGCGAAGTACCTCGCGGCCATCCCGCGCGAGAAGAAGCAGACCACCAACTTCCTCGTCGAGCTGAACCAGAAGCTGCAGAAGGACATCGCCTACCTGATCCGCATGGAGCCGGGCGTGCAGACGCCCGAGGTGACGCTGACCAACGCCAGCGGCTCCTGCCGCGACTCGGGCTGGCTGCTGGTGCAGATCCTGCGCCACCTGGGCTTCGCGGCGCGCTTCGTGTCGGGCTA
>CAZVLY010000563.1:0-2116 GCA_964628175.1 uncultured Piscinibacter sp.
GCGCGGCGCCATCGCCTCGGCATGGGGCCCGCCGGCCTGCTGCGTGCGGCCGCGGCCGATCACCCGGCCATCGGGCGCGACGATCACGCAGCCGACGCGCGGGTTCGGTTCAGTCAGGCCAACCGACTGCCCGGCCAGGGCCAGGGCCTCGTGCATCGGCGTGGGGAAGTCGGGCGCGGTCATCGGAGGTGGCGGGGGTGGCCCTGCATTCTGAAGGATCAACGCGGCAGCAGCCGTGCCGCCGCGAGCGCCGGGTCGCTCGCGGCGATCAGCGTCGCCAGCCTCACCTGTTGCGGCTCGCTGGATCGATCGAGCCAGCGCACGGAGATGTCGACGGTACGTGCGTTCGGGACGGAACCGGCGTCGACGCGCCGATCGACGACAAAACGCGGGCTGCCCAGCGAGTCGGCTTCGATGACGTAGGTCGAGGAGGCGATGGCGTCGTAGGCCGGCGCGCCGCCCGAGATGCCGATCTGCACGAAGCTGCGCAGCGCCTCGATGTCCTGCTGAGCCAGCCGCGTGGCCTCGCTGCGCTGGCGCGCCAGCTCGGCATGCTGGCGCAACTCGGGCTGCAGTCGGATCACCGCCAGCAGGCCCAGCGTCATCACCAGAAAGGCGACGAGCACTTCGACGAGGGTGAAACCGCCTTGGCGACGCTTAACGATGGGGCGCATGGTCCATTCCTCGGTGAGGGGGTTCAGAAATCGCGCCAGCTGCCGGGCAGACGCACGAAGCTGCCCTGGCGGGTGCGCAGCGCATCGAGCACGCCGGTGTCGAGCGCCAGGTCGAGCGTGCTGTCGCCCGCGGCCAGGCCTTCGCTGATCAGCGCGCCGCGCACCACGGCCGCGGGGGCCGCCCATGCCAGGCCTGTGCCGTAGAGCACGCCGTGCAGCACCACGCTGCCCTGCAGGCGGATGGCGCCGTCGGCGACGATCAACATCGGGCGCTGCGGCGTGCCCAGGGTCAGCGGGCCTTGAAGCGCGAGATCGCCCGGCACCGACACCAGCGTGATGCTGCGTGCCGCCGCGGCCGCGAGCGCGGCGGCGCAATCGCCGCGGCAATCGAGTCTGTGCACGGCGGGTTGGCGCTTCCACGCCGCCGGCGACAGGCCGAACAGGCCCACGAAGAAGTCGTGGGCATCGATGCCGGCGCTGCGCAGCGTCAGGGCGGCCGAGGGCGGCGAGGGCAGCGCCGCCTGCAGGGCGAACAGCGCCTCGTGGCGTGCCGTGGCCGGATCGCGGCCGCCGCCGCCGGGCCGGCAGTCGCCCGCCCAGTGGCTGCATCCGCTGGAGCTCAGGCGCAGCACGCCGGGCTGCGGCCCTGCCGCGATCCGCAGGCTGAAGGCCGCGCCGGCGTCGGGCCCGGTGGCGGGGCCGAGGTCCGCCGGCACGTCGCCGGGGCAGGCGCAGGACCAGCCGTTCGGCCCGTGCACGCAGGCAGGTTGCAGCGGGCGTGGGGCCAGCGCCGGCACGCTCAGGTCCAGGTGACGCTCACGGAAGGTCTCGGTGGCCGTCGTGGCGGGCCGGCAATCGGTGCCGAGCCGCTCGTTTGCGTTGAGCAGCGCGGCGGCCCACTCCAGGCCGGCATCCGCGGCCTCGAACGCGATCGTCGATTGCATCTGGTTGGCCGACTGGCGCAACTCCAGCAGCGTGTTGCGGTTCGCCGCCAGCAGGACCAGCAGCATCGCGCCGAGCAGCATCAGGGTCACGGCGAGGGTGGTCGCGCCGCGCTGGCGCAGGCGAAGGTGGGTGTGCTTCATGATCGTCCTCAGGTCGGGCAGGCGCCGAAGACGCCGTCGTTGCGAATCCGGATCTGGCTGCTGAGCTGTCGCACCAGCGAGGCATCGTCGGTGGCGCGCGCCGTGATGCTCACGACCAGGCTGCGCAGTTCGAGCCGTGGGTCGCAGGCGGTTGCCCCCGTGGCGCAAGAGCGCGGGCAGTGATCGCGCAGCGACACCGCCTGCGTGCTCGGCCGCACGCTGAAGGCGGTGACCTGCAGCGTGCCGGCATCGGTCAGTGCCTGCCAGTTGCCGGCGCCGAGCAGCAGCTCGATCACGCCGTTGCGCAGCCGCAGGCCGAACTGCTCGTTGCCGTCGAGCAGCTGGTTCTCCACCGTG
>CAZVLY010000564.1:0-2114 GCA_964628175.1 uncultured Piscinibacter sp.
TCAGCGCAGGTCGCCCGCCAGGCTGGCCAGCGTCTCGGCCGCGATCACCCCATGCGCCGGGTAGTTCGTGTGGTCGCAACCGAGCTTGACGCTCGCGCCGGCGCGCACCGCCTCGCGCGCGGCGGTCGGGAACTCGAAGCGCAGGAAGTGCACTGCCGACGTCTTCTGCTCGTTCTCGCGCTCGAGGTCCTCGTCGGCGATGGCATAGATGCGGCCGTGGCCCTCCACCTCGACGAACATGCGATCCTCCACGCCGATCAGCCGCGACAGCTCGCGCTTGCGCTCGTGCGGATCGGGGTACTCGATCAGCATCGTCGCCTTCCAGTTCGTGCCGTCGGGCACCAGCGGCGCATAGGCGTCGATCTCGCTCTGGATGCCATCCTCGTCGAAGATCTTCTCGATGTGCAGCATCTCCTGGATCTGCCGGCGGATCGTCTTCTCGTCCTCGAACTGCACGCTGATGTGCTCGCCCAGGTGAACGGTGCGCAGGCGCCGGTGCGCGATCAGCCCGGGCTTGCTGGTCTTGCGGATCTTCGAGTACGCCTCCAGCGTCAGGAGGCTGTCGCGGGTGATGGTCATGGAATTCTCCATCGGGGGTTCAGAGTCCGTAGGCGATGCGCAGCAGGCTCAGCGGGTGCGCGATCTTCGCGGCCGGCAAGGCGTTGTTGGCCATGCCTTGCGCGATGTGGTGGCCGGCCATCGGGCAATCGGAGCCGATGTAGTCGGGCTCGTCCTTGGCCATGAGCTTGAAGACCGGCTTGCCGATCTTCATCGCCGTCTCGTGGTACGGCTTCTTCACGCCGTAGGTACCGGCATGGCCTGAGCAGCGCTCCACCGTGTTCAGCTGCAGCGTCACCGTCTGGCCGATCAGCTTGAGCAGCTCCTCGGTCTTCTTGCCGATCTTCTGCACGCGGCCATGGCAGGGGATGTGGTAGCTCACCTTGCCCAGCGGTTGCTTGAAGTCGGTCTTCAGCAGGCCGTCCTTGTGGCGCGCCATGAAGTACTCGAAGGGATCGAACATCGCCGCCTGCACGGCCTTCACGTCCGCCTCGTCGGGGAACAGCAGCGGCAGTTCCTGCTTGAACATCAACGTGCACGAGGGCACGGCGCTGACGATCGCCCAGCCTTCCTTCGCATACCTGGCCAGCACCGGGATGTTGGCGTTCTTGTGCTTCTCCACGCCTGCCAGGTCGCCGAGTTCGAGTTTGGGCATGCCGCAGCAGGACTCCTTCTCGACGATCACATACGGGATCTGGTTGTGTTCCAGCGACTTGATCAGGTCGTGGCCGATGCCCGGCTCGTTGTAGTTGACGTAGCAGGTCGAGAAGATCGCCACCTTGCCGGGGCTCAGGCGCCCGTCCTTCACGTCGCTGGCGCTGCCCTTCTTCTTCGCGCTCCAGCGGAAGCGGCTGGTCGCCAGTTCGGGCATCCAGGCGTCCTTGTGCACGTCGAGCACGCTTTCCATCACACCACGCGCCGCCTTCGTCCGGTTGATCGCGTTGACCGTCTGCACGACGATGGGGATGCCGGCGAACTGGCCGTGCACGTCGGTCGAGGCGAGGAACTTCTCGCTGGCCTTCACCTCGCCCTTGCTGAACTTGATCGCCTTGGCGCGCAGCATGGTGTGCGGGAAGTCGAGGTTCCACTCGTGCGGCGGCACGTAGGGGCACTTGGTCAGGTAGCACAGGTCGCACAGGTAGCACTGGTCGACCACCTTCCAGTAGTCGGCCTTGTTCACCCCGTGCACCTCGCCGTCGTCGGTCGCATCGACCAGGTCGAACAGGTTCGGGAACGACTGGCACAGGCTCACGCAGCGGCGGCAGCCGTGGCAGATGTCGAAGATGCGCTCCATCTCCTTGAAGGCCAGGCCCTCGTCGTAGAAGTCCGGGTTCTTCCAGTCGACGGGGTGGCGGGTCGGCGCCTCCAGGTTGCCTTCGCGAGCGGTCATGCGTGTTCTCCTCGGTCCACCAATGAACAAGGGGCACGAAGCCCCTTGTCGTCCGGACGTCGTGCCTTCGTCAGTCGACGAGCGCGTCGAGCGCCTTCTGGTAGCGATTGGCGTGCGAGCGCTCGGCCTTGGCCAGCGTCTCGAACCAGTCGGCGATCTCGTCGAA
>CAZVLY010000565.1:0-2078 GCA_964628175.1 uncultured Piscinibacter sp.
AGCGTGCCTTCGCTGCCGATGAACAGGTCGCGCAGGTCGTAGCCGGTGTTGTCCTTGCGCAGGCCCGACAGGCCGTCCCACACCTCGCCTTCGGCCGTCACCACCTCGAGGCCGAGGCACAGCTCGCGTGCGTTGCCGTAGCGCACGACCTGCGTGCCGCCGGCATTGGTGGCGAGGTTGCCGCCGATGGTGCAGCTGCCCTCGGCCGCCAGGCTCAGTGGGAACAGCCAGCCTTGCGCGGCGGCCGCCTCCTGCACGGTCTGCAGCAGGCAGCCGGCCTCCACGGTCATCGTCAGGTTGGCGCCGTCGATGGCACGGATGCGGTTCAGGCGGCCCATGTGCATCAGCACCTGCGCGCCGCTGCCGTCGGGCACCGAGGCGCCGACCAGGCCGGTGTTGCCGCCTTGCGGCACGATCGTCACGCCCGCGGCGGCACAGGCACGCACCACCGCCGCCACCTCGGCGGGCGAGCCCGGGCGCACGACCAGCCGGGCACGGCCCTGGTAACGCTTGCGCCAGTCGATCTCGTAGGCGGCGAGGTCGCCGCCCTGCAGCACGTGGGCGGAGCCGACGATGCCGCGCAGCGTGGCCTCCAGCGTCATGCGGCGGCCTCGGGCGAACGACGCAGCCGCAGGTGCACGTGCGCCGCGCAGGCCGCGAAGAGGACCAGGCACAGCAGCAGCTCCGCCATCGCCAGCTGCGCCGACAGGCCGCGGTCGCCGACCGCGCGCACCACGCCTTCGATGAAGTAGAGCCACACCACCAGGCTGACCCAGCGGTAGGTGTAGAGGCGCCGCTTGAGCAGCCCGGCCAGCGGAAGCGTCAGCGGCAACACCTTCAGGGCCAGCGTGCGGTTGCCGGTGGGCGCCAGCCACAGCTCCCAGGCCAGGCCGAGCACGATCAGGCCGAGCAGGCTGGCCACGGCGACGCGCTGCGTCCAGGCGACGGCGGGTGAAGGTTCGTGATGCATCGCTGGCTATGATGCCAGCAATGAATCTTCCATCTCACCTGAGGGCACGCTTCGAGGAGGGCTGGCGGGAACGGGTCGCGCTGCTGCTGACGACGCTGCAGCACTGGCCCTGGCTGGACACGCTGCGCACGCTGCGCCAGCGCTTCCGCGAAGACCACCTCGGCCTGACCGCCGGCAGCCTGACCTTCACCACGCTG
The DNA here is from genome assembly GCA_964628175.1 of uncultured Piscinibacter sp. Taxonomy (GTDB): domain Bacteria; phylum Pseudomonadota; class Gammaproteobacteria; order Burkholderiales; family Burkholderiaceae_C; genus Piscinibacter. The sequence continues at coordinate 1,168 of CAZVLY010000565.1, forward strand.
ATCTCGCTGGTGCCGCTGGTCACCGTCATGCTGGCGGTGTTCGCGGCCTTCCCGATGTTCTCGTCCTTCCAGGACTCGCTGCAGAAGTACTTCCTGCAGAGCCTGGTGCCCGACAGCATCGCCAAGCCGGTGCTGGGCGCCCTGACGCAATTCGCCTCCAAGGCGAATCGCCTGGGCACGGTGGGCCTGGTGTTCCTGCTGCTGGCGGCGCTGGCGCTGATGCTGACCATCGACCGCACGCTCAACGCCATCTGGCGGGTGCGCACGCCGCGGCCGATCGCGCAGCGCGTGCTCGTCTACTGGGCCGCGGCCACGCTCGGTCCGCTGGTGCTGGGCGTGAGCCTGAGCCTGACCTCCTACGTGATCTCGGCCTCGCGGGGCATCGTTTCCGACCTGCCCGGCGGTGTGAGCCTGCTGCTCAACACCATCGAGTTCGTGCTGCTGGCCGCCGGCATGGCGGCGCTGTTCCACTACGTGCCGAACACGCATGTGCGCTGGCGGCACGCGGTGGCCGGCGGACTGTTCGTCTCGGTGGGCTTCGAGGTCGCGAAGAAAGGCCTGGCCTGGTACATCGCGCAGGTGCCGACCTTCGCGATGGTCTACGGCGCCTTCGCCACGTTGCCGATCTTCCTGGTCTGGATCTATCTCGGCTGGGTGATCGTGCTGCTCGGCGCGGTGATCGCGGCCTACACGCCCAGCCTGCTGATGCGGGTGACGCGCTGGCCGGAGGGCCCGGGCTCGCGCTTCTCGCTGGCCGTGGCGCTGCTGGCCGAACTCGACCGTGCCCGGCGCAGCGAACTGCGTGGGCTGGGCCTGGCGGAACTGTCCGAGACGCTTCGTGTCGACCCGCTGCAGGCCGAGCCCATCGTCGACGCGCTGGTCGAACTCGACTGGCTGGCCCGGCTCGACGA
>CAZVLY010000566.1:0-2063 GCA_964628175.1 uncultured Piscinibacter sp.
CTCCGACAGCAGGATCACCTTGTCGCCGCAGGTGACCTCCGCGGTGCCGCTGACGACGATCCAGTGTTCGGCGCGGTGGTGGTGCATCTGCAGGCTCAGCGAGGCGCCCGGCTTGACCAGGATGCGCTTGACCTGGAATCGTTCGCCCGAATCGATGCTGTCGTACCAGCCCCAGGGGCGGTGCACCTGGCGGTGCAGCGTCTGCTCGCTGCGTCCGGCGCGATCGAGCTCGGCGACGATCTGCTTGACCTCCTGGCTGCGGCTGCGGTCGGTGACGAGCACGGCATCGGGCGTCTCGACCACGACGACGTTGTCCAGCCCGACCACGCCGACCAGGCGGCTGGCCGCATGCACGAGCGAATTGCGGCTGTCGCGCAGCAGCACGTCGCCGTGGCTGGCGTTGCCGGCGGCGTCCTTCTCGCTGACCTGCCAGACGGCCTCCCAGGCGCCGAGGTCGTTCCAGCCGGCCGCCAGCGGCACCATGCGCAGCGAGAAGGCGCCGGGCTCGGCCGCGACAGGTTCCATCACGGCGTAGTCGATCGATTCGGACGGGATGGCGGCGAAGGCCTCGCGGCCGGGGCGCACGAAGGCGGCGTCGAGGCTGCGCGCCTGCCAGGCCGCCCGCGTGGCCGCTGCGATGTCGGCCCGGCAGCGTTCGATCGCCGCCAGCCACACCGAGGCGCGCACCACGAACATGCCGCTGTTCCAGAAGTAGCGCCCCTCGGCCAGGTAGCGCTGGGCCGTCGCGAGGTCGGGCTTCTCGACGAAGCGCTCCACCACCATGCTGTCGATGGCACCGGACGCCTTGATGTATCCGTAGCCCGTCTCGGGGCGGTCGGGCTGCACGCCGAGGATGACGATGGCGCCATCGGCCGCCAGGCGCACGGCACGCTGCAGCGCCGCCGTGAAGGCCGGTTCGTCGACGACGGTCTGGTCGGCCGGCGTGACGGCCAGCACCGGATCGGCGCCCGACTCGATCGCGTGGAGCGCCGCCAGGGTCATGGCCGGCGCGGTGTTGCGACCCATCGGCTCGAGCAGCAGCGTCGCGCCGCCGATCTTCATCTCGCGCAGTTGTTCCAGCACCAGGAAGCGGTGCTCCTCGTTGCCGACGACGCAGGTGGGGGCGACGCGGATGTCGCTCGCGGCCAGTGCCGCCAGCCGCTGCGCCGCCTGCTGAAAGAGGCTGCGGTCGCCCTGCAGCACCAGGAACTGCTTGGGAAACTGCGCGCGCGACAGCGGCCACAGCCGCGTGCCGCTGCCTCCGGCCATCACCACGGGTTGGAGATCGATGGACGTCATGGGGACTCAGGAAAGGGACTGGCTCAGCGGGGCGGCTTCGAAACCGTTCGGGTTCATCGATTGCCAGCGCCAGCTGTCGGCGCACATCGCGTCGAGGTCGCGCGTGGCGCGCCAGCCGAGCAGCCGCTGGGCAAGCGACGGGTCAGCGTAGCACGCGGCCACGTCGCCCGGGCGGCGCGGCATGATGGCGTAGGGGACGCGCCGCCCGCTGGCGCGCTCGAAGGCCTGCACCACCTCGAGCACGCTGTGGCCGCGGCCGGTGCCCAGGTTGACCGTCAGCGAGCCGGCGCCGCCGAGCAGCCGCTGCAATGCGGCCACGTGGCCCTCGGCGAGGTCGAGCACGTGGATGTAGTCGCGCACGCCGGTGCCGTCGGGCGTGTCGTAGTCGTTGCCGAACACATTGAGATGCGGGCGCTGGCCCACCGCCACCTGGGCCACATAGGGCATCAGGTTGTTGGGGATGCCCTGCGGGTCCTCGCCGATCAGGCCGCTCGGATGCGCACCCACCGGGTTGAAGTAACGCAGGCAGGCAAAGCGCCAGGTGGGGTCGCAACGCCCCAGCTCGCGCAGAATCTCTTCGCCCATCAACTTGGTCTGACCATAAGGGTTGGTCACCCGCAGCGGCGCATCCTCGGTGATGGGCAAGGTGTCGGGGCTGCCATAGACGGTGGCCGAAGAGCTGAACACCAGGTTGTTCACCCCGTGGCGCTTCATCGCCTGGCACACCGACAACAGGCCGCCCAGGTTGTTCTCGAAATAGTCCA
>CAZVLY010000567.1:0-1176 GCA_964628175.1 uncultured Piscinibacter sp.
GAGAACGGCGGCACACTGGGTTCGACGACCTCGCGTCGAACCCCTCCCGGCCCCCGCCCTCCCCGCCCCCTTCTCCCGCCTTTCCAGCCTCCCTCACCCGTGCGAAAGGAGTACCCATGAACCTGACGATCAGCGGCCACCACCTTGAAGTGACGCCCGCTTTGCGAGAGTACGTGCTCACCAAGCTGGACCGCGTCACGCGTCATTTCGACCAAGTGGTGGACATCACCGTGCTGTTGTCAGTCGAGAAGCTGAAGGAGAAGGAGCGAAGGCAGAAGGCCGAAGTCACCGTGCACGTGAAGGGCAAGGACATCTTCGTGGAGCACGCTCACGAGGATCTTTACGCCGCGATCGACCAGCTGATGGACAAGCTGGATCGACAGGTGTGCCGCCACAAGGACAAGCTGCAGGACCACCACCACGTGGCGGCCAAGCGCATCGAGTCGGCCGCGTCCTGAGCGACCCACCCCCGAATCGGCGGCCCTGCGGGGCCGCTTTTTCATGGCCGCGGCCCGTGAACCCGGGGGCACCCTACGTTGCTGCGACGCAGCAGGCAGCGCACAATGTGCCCATCCAAGCGATGTGGTCGATGCCCTTCCCGCGGGTCGACTTCATAATTCCGTCACCTGTCACTTGTCATGCGGCTGCCGCGGCCACGAGCCCGGGAGTCCCCACGAACTGCCGATGAACCGCCTTGCCGCCATCCTGCCCGCCAGCAATGTGCTCGTCGACGTGGACGCCACCAGCAAGAAGCGCGTTTTCGAGCAGGCCGGGCTGTTGTTCGAGAACCAGCACGCCATCGCCCGCGCCATCGTGGCCGACAACCTGTTTGCCCGCGAGCGCCTGGGCTCCACCGGACTGGGCCACGGCGTGGCCATCCCGCATGGCCGCATCAAGGGGCTGAAGAATCCGCTGGCCGCGGTGCTGCGCGTGCAGCAGCCGATCCCCTTCGATGCCCCCGACGACGAGCCGGTGCTGCTGCTGATCTTCCTGCTGGTGCCCGAAGCGGCCACGCAGCGACACCTCGAGATCCTCTCGGAGATCGCCGAGTTCCACTTCACCTCGCTCGGCGACAGTTATGCCGCGCGCACCGGCCGCCCGGACAACGTCGGCGTGATCGGCGTCGCCGCCATCCGCGAACGCCAGCCGGTGTATCCGCAGCACTACTCGTCGCAG
>CAZVLY010000567.1:1186-2062 GCA_964628175.1 uncultured Piscinibacter sp.
TGCTGATATTCCTGCTCGTACCGGAAGCGGCCACGCAGCGCCACCTGGAGATCCTCTCGGAGATCGCAGAGATGCTGTCGGACCGGGAACTGCGCGAGCGCCTGAAGACCGAGCCCGAGGCGGCCAAGGTCCACGAGCTGATCGCCAACTGGGAACCGCTGAAGTCGGTGGCCTGACGAGAAAGCGCGCCGGCTCCTCGTGAAACCCACCGTCATCAGCGCCGAGGCGCTGTTCGAGGAACACCGGCCTGCGCTGCAGTGGGAGTGGATCGCCGGGCACGCCCATCCGGAGCGCCGCTTCGACGAAGCCGCCGTGCGCAACGCGCAGTCGGCGGCCGACCTGGTGGGCTACCTCAACTACATCCACCCGTACCGGGTGCAGATCGTCGGCCGGCGCGAAGTCGCCTACCTGAACGAATCGACGCCCGACGTGGCCGAGCGCCGCATCTCGCGCATCGTGACCCTGGAGCCGCCGGTGCTGATCGTCGCCGACGGCCAGGTGGCGCCGGACAAGCTGGTCGCGATGTGCGACCGCGCCGATATCCCGCTGTTCTCCACCGCCGAGTCGGCCGGCCACGTGATCGACGTGGTGCGCGGCTACCTCAGCCAGCACTTCGCCGAGCGCACCACGCGCCACGGCGTGTTCATGGACATCCTCGGCCTGGGCGTGCTGCTCACCGGCGAGTCGGGCCTGGGCAAGAGCGAGCTCGGGCTGGAGTTGATCTCGCGCGGCCACGGCCTGGTGGCCGACGACGCCGTGGACCTGTACCGCGTCTCGCAGACCGCGCTGGAGGGCCGCTGCCCCGAGTTGCTGCTGAACCTGCTCGAGGTGCGCGGCATCGGCCTGCTGGACATCAAGGCCATCTTCGGCGAGACG
>CAZVLY010000568.1:0-2058 GCA_964628175.1 uncultured Piscinibacter sp.
AGGCACCCTGCAGACCCTCTAGGGGTTTCCTTGAACCGAGTGGTAACGGCGTCGCCCGGCACCGTGGGGCGGCAGCGAACGATCGTGCGCAAAGTCCCTGTCAGCGCGGGTTTGCCGCGGAACAGCACGGCAGTGGCGCATCGGCACGCCCGACGGGACCGGCGGCAAGGCTAGGTGCATCTCCCTAGGATCCATCCCACCTGTCGTTGGCTGTGTGCAACAAGCACAGGCGCCCTGCGCTGCTCGTGCCGACGTGCTCCGTGCCAGACTCATTCGCCTCACTCGAATGGCAACGCATGTCGACCATCGATCTGACCCGCCGGTGGCTCAGCTTCGCGCTGGCCGCGGGCGCCGCGACCGTCAGCCGCGCCTCCGGCAGCGACACCGTCGATGTCTGGATCGAGCTGACCGAAGCACCCCCGTCCGCCGCCATGCCCGCGTCCGCGGCGAGACGCCAGCGCGATCGGCTGAACTCGCAGCAGCAGCGCGTGGCCGACGCCTTGTCGCGCCTGGGTGCCGTCGAGCTCGGCCGCATTCGCGTCAACGGCAACGCAATCGCGGTGCGCATCGATCGCATGCGCCTCGATGCGGTGCGTGCCATCGATGGCGTGAAGCGGGTCCGGCCGGCCCGCTCTCTGCACCCACCTCAAACAGGGGGGCGGCCGCAAGGCTAGGACAGAACCCCGTTGACGCGCGACATGTGGCGTGATCCAGTGGCCGGTCGGAGTGGTTCGTGACTTTTGACAGGTGATCCGCCTGCAGGTCGAACTTCATCCGACCGGCACTCATCGGGTGCTGCCCTCAAAAAAGTCTTCAGGAGGTCCAAGTGAACAGACTCTTATCACCCTTGGCGGTGGGCGCGGCAGCTTGGCTGCTCGTTGCCTGCGGCGGCGGGGATTCGTCGGGCGCAGCGCCCGGTGACGCTAGCCAGGCGGGTGCACAACAGGCCGCGTCCAGCTACCGGACGGCCGCATCCGAAGGCGCAGTCGCCAGCCGGATCGACGCGCGGCTACGCGGCGCTCAAGGCCAGGTCAGGGTGTGGGTGTCTCTCGAGCAGAACTCGGTGGCCGCGCAGCGCGCAGCCCTGGCGGAAGCCGACGTTTCGCTCGCCTCCGATCGCATGGCGATCAAGTCCGCCTCGGCGCTGCGCGCCGGCGTGAACGCCCACAAGCTGCGCATCAGCGAGACGCAAGGCTCGCTGTCGAGCCAGCTGAGCGCGCTCGGCGGCAAGGAACTGGCTCGCGTGCAGACCGCGCACAACGCGATCGCGGTGAGCATCGACGCCTCGCAGCTCACCCAGGTGGCCGCCCTGACCGGTGTAGCCAAGGTGCGCCCGGTACTCAACTACGAGCTGGACCTGTCCGCCACGGTGCCCTACGTGGGCGCCAGCGCAGCACAGTCGCGCGGGGTCGACGGAACCGGCGTGATCGTCGCCGTGCTCGATTCGGGCATCGACTACACCCACCGCAACCTCGGAGGCGAGGGCAGCGACGCCGCCTACACCGCCGCCTACGGCACGGCGACGACCGACTCGAGGAACAAGACGCTGGACGGTCTGTTCCCGACCGCCAAGGTCATCGGCGGCTACGACTTCGTCGGCGAATCCTGGCCGAACACGCCGGAGCTCGGTGATCCCGATCCGATCGACCTCGAAGGTCACGGCACGCACGTGGCGGACATCATCGGCGGCCTCAGCGCCGACGGCACGCACAAGGGCGTCGCGCCCGGCGTGAAGCTGATGGCCGTCAAGGTGTGCAGCGCCGTGGCCACGTCGTGCAGCGGCATCGCGCTGCTGCAGGGCATGGACTTCGCGCTCGACCCCAACGGTGACGGCGACACCAGCGATGCTGTCGATGTCATCAACATGTCGCTGGGCTCGTCATACGGCCAGACCGAGGACGACCTCACGCAGGCCGCGAGCAATGCGGTGCGGCTGGGTGTCGTGGTGGTCACTTCGGCAGGCAACAGTGCCAACAAGCCCTACGTCGTCGGCTCGCCGTCGATCGCCCCCGGGGTGATCAGCGTCGCGCAGACCGAAGTGCCGGGTGCCGTGGCGAT
>CAZVLY010000569.1:0-2054 GCA_964628175.1 uncultured Piscinibacter sp.
AGAGGCGGCGGCGCAGGATGATGTGGCGCGGCAGCGCCAGGCCGAGGCAGCGCTGCGCTTGGCCGGCATCGACGTTGGCTCGATCCAGCGCATCGCCGCCGGTGGAACGGTGCAGGACGGCGTCGTGGTACGGGCCCGCGCCGCAGGGGTGGTGATGGGCATCGACATCAAGCCCGGCCAGCGCGTGCAGGAAGCCGATGCGTTGCTGCGCCTGGCCAGCCTGCAGACGCTGTGGCTGGACATCGCCATGCCGGTGGACCGCCAGCCGGCCACCCTGATCAAGGACAACAAGGCGGCGGTGATCGAGATCGTGGGCCGCGATGCGGTGGCCATGCCGTTGTCCGTGGGCGCCATGGTCAGCGACAGCCAGACCGTGACGCTGCGTGCACGCGTCACGCGCGGTGCTGAACGTCTGCGCCCCGGCGAGGTGGTGCAGGCCCGCGTGCCTTTCGCCGCCAACGCCGCCGGTTGGGCGCTGCCGCTGCAGGCAGTGGCACGGCAGGATGACCAGGCCTATGTCTTCGTGCGCACCGACAAGGGCTTCATCGCCCGGCCCGTGAGCGTGGTGTCGAGCGCGGGCGCGTCGGTGCAGGTCACCGGCGAACTGAAGTCGGGGCAGGAAGTAGCGACCGCCTCTGTCATCGCGCTGAAGGCTGCATGGCAAGGCAAGAGCGGGGGTGACAAGTGATTTGCACCCTGCCTTCCACGACTGGAGCCCGGCCATGCTGAACCGTCTCGTGCAATTCGCGTTGACGCAGCGGCTGTTCGTGCTGCTGGCCGCGGTGCTGCTGGCCGGCTTCGGCTGGTATGCCTTCCGCTCGCTGCCCATCGATGCCTTCCCTGACGTGTCCAGCACCCAGGTGAAGATCATCATGAAGGCGCCGGGCATGACCCCCGAGGAGATCGAGAGCCGCATCGCCGTGCCGATCGAGGTCGAGATGCTGGGCATCCCGAAGCAGCGCATCCTGCGCTCGGTCACCAAGTACGGCCTGGTCGACGTCACGGTCGACTTCCAGGACGGCACCGACCTGTACTGGGCGCGCCAGCAGGTCGCCGAGCGCCTGAACAATATCGTCGGCGACCTGCCGGCGGGCATCACCGGAGGCATTGCGCCGATCACCACGCCGCTGGGCGAGATGTTCATGTTCACCATCGAAGCGCCGCAGATGACGCTGGAGGAGCGCCGCAGCCTGCTCGACTGGGTCATCCGCCCCGCGCTGCGCGCCGTGCCCGGCGTGGCTGACGTCAACGCGCTGGGCGGCAAGGTGCGCAGCTTCGAAGTGCTGCCCGACCCTGCCAAGCTGCAGGCGCTGGGGCTTTCAACGGCACAGATCAAGACAGCCATCGAAGCCAACAACCGCAATGACGGTGCCGGCCGCCTGGGCGAAGGCGGAGAGGTGCTGTTGGTGCGCACCGAAGGCAGCATCAAGACGCAGGACGATCTGCGCGCCGTCGTCGTGGCGCGCAAGGACGGCACGGCCGTGCGCCTGGGCGACGTGGCGCTGGTGCGCGACGGCAGCACCACGCGCTACGGCGTCGTCACCATGGACGGCAAGGCCGAGGCCGTGCAGGGCCTGGTGCTGGGGCTGGCGGGTGCCAATGCGCAGCAGGTGGTGAATGGCGTGAAGGCCAAGATCGCCGAACTGCAGCCGACGCTACCGGCGGGTGTGTCGCTGAAGGTCTTCTACGACCGCGCCTCGCTGGTGGAGAAGGCCGTCGGCACCGTATCGAAGGCCTTGCTTGAATCGACGCTGATCGTGCTGGTGCTGCTGGGCGCCTTCCTGGGCAACCTGCGCGCCGCCGTGGCCGTCGCCGTGGTGTTGCCGCTGGCCGCACTCGGCACCTTCATCCTCATGCGTGGCTACGGCATGTCGGCCAACCTGATGAGCCTGGGCGGCCTGGCGATTGCGTTGGGAATGCTCGTGGACGCGGCGATCGTGGTAGTGGAGAACATCGTGCAGCACCTGGGCCGGCAGACCGCCGGCGGCAAGCTGCCGCGGCTGCACATCGTGCTGCGTGCGTAATCACCTAACAAGCACCTGCTGCTGCTGCTG
>CAZVLY010000570.1:0-2033 GCA_964628175.1 uncultured Piscinibacter sp.
ATCTGGTTGGTGCCCTCGTAGATCATCGCGATGCGGGCGTCGCGCACGCACTGCTCGATACCCCAGTCGTGCGTGTAGCCGTGGCCGCCGAAGACCTGCAGCGCTTCGTTGGCCAGCGCGAAGCCGTTGTCGGTGAGGAAGGCCTTGAGCACCGGCGTGAGCAGCGCGGCCTGTTCGTGGGCGCGTTCGCGCACCGCGGCATCGGGCGACTGCTCGGCCAGGTCGATCAGGTGCGCCGCCTCGTAGGCGATCAGCCGCGAGCCCTCGACCAGCACACGCTGGCGCAGCAGGGTGCGGCGCATCGCCGGGTGCAGCACGATCGGGTCGGCCGCTGCCGACCCCTCGCGTACCGGTGCACGCGACTGCAGCCGTTCGTGCGCGTAGACCAGCGCGTTGCGGTGCGCGTTCTGCGCATGTGCCAGGCCCTGCAGCGCCACGTGCAGGCGCGCCGCATTCATCATCGCGAACATCGCCGCCAGGCCGCGGTTCGGCTCGCCGACCAGCCAGCCGGTGGCGCCGTCGAAGGCCATCACGCAGGTGGCGCTGCCCTTGATGCCCATCTTCTTCTCGACGCCGTCGCAGCGCACCGCGTTGCGGGAGCCGTCGGGCAGGAACTTCGGCGCCAGGAACAGCGAGATGCCCTTGGTGCCCGGCGGTGCATCGGGCAGGCGGGCGAGCACCAGGTGCACGATGTTGTCGGTCAGGTCCTGCTCGCCGCCGGAGATGAAGATCTTCGTGCCCTTCAGGCGGTACGAGCCGTCGGCCGCCGGCATCGCGCGGGTCGACAGCAGGCCGAGGTCGGAGCCGGCATGTGCCTCGGTCAGGCACATGGTCGACAGCCATTCGCCGCTGACCACCTTGGCCAGGTACCTGACCTTCAGCTCGGGCGAGGCGTGCGCATGCAGGCACTCGTAGGCGCCGTGCAGCAGGCCGGGGTACATGGTCCAGGCGTGGTTGGCCGCGGCGAGCATCTCGTACAGCGCGGCGTTGAGCACCTGCGGCAGGCCCTGGCCGCCGGCCTCGGGCGCGCAGGCCAGCGCCGGCCAGCCGGCGTCGACGAAGGCGCGGTAGGCCGCCTTGAAGCCGCGCGGCGTGCGCACTTCGCCGTGGGTCAGCGTGCAGCCTTCGAGGTCACCGTTCGCGTTCGTCGGCGCCAGCACCTCGGTGGCGAAACGCGCCGCCTCGTCGAGCACCTGGCGCGCGGTGTCGGCGTCCAGGTCGGCGAAGGCCGGCAGCGCCGCCCAGGCCGCGGGCAGGCCGAGCACGTCCTCGATCACATAGCGCATGTCGCGCAGCGGCGCTTCGTACTGCCACATCGTCGTGTGCCTTCAGGCGGTGGACTTCTGGCGCGCCGCACCGAGGTAGGTGTCGATCACGCGCGGGTCGTTGGCCAGCTGGTCGGCCGGGCCCTCGAGCGCGATCTCGCCCATCTCGAGCACGTAGCCGTGGTCGGCCACTTCGAGCGCGGCACGCGCGTTCTGCTCGACGAGCAGGATCGTCACGCCGGTGGCACGCAGGCCCTCGATGGTGCGGAAGATCTCCTTGACCACCAGCGGCGCCAGGCCGAGGCTGGGCTCGTCGAGCATCAGCAGGTCGGGCTGACCCATCAGCGCGCGACCCACCGCGAGCATCTGCCGCTCGCCGCCCGAGAGCGTGCCGGCGAGCTGCGCGCGGCGCTCCTTCAGGCGCGGGAACAGCGCATAGACCTGCTCCAGCACCTCGCCGCCCTTCTTGCTGCCCAGCCGCACCTGGCGGTAGCCGCCGAGCAGCAGGTTGTCTTCCACCGGCATGGTGCCGAACAGCGCGCGCGTCTCGGGCACCAGCGCGATGCCCTGCATGACACGCTCCTCCAGCGAGCGCAGGCCCATGGCCTGGCCGCGGTAGGCGATCGTGCCGCGCGAGGGCAGCACGCCCATCAGCGCATTGAGCAGCGTCGACTTGCCGGCGCCGTTCGGGCCGATCACCGTCACCACGCTGCCCTTCTTCGCCTGCAGGTTCAGGCCATGCAGCACCTCCGCGCGGCCGTAGCCGGC
>CAZVLY010000571.1:0-2027 GCA_964628175.1 uncultured Piscinibacter sp.
GGGCGAGGCCGACGAGAAACGCTTCTACCTCGAGGCGCGGCGCATCCGGCCCTGAGCGGCCGAGGCCGTCGCGGGCCGGTGTGCCGGCCGCAGCCACACCGGCGGACGCCGAGCCCATCGCGTCCTACGCCTTGCGGATGCGTTGCAGGTCGCGCTGCGTGAGCATCGCGCCTCGATGACGCCGCCATCGCGGCGTCTCCAAGGAGAAATGCGATGTCATTCTCGATTTCCGCCACCGACGCCTTGAAGTTCCGTTTCAGGAAGACGGGTGGGGCCAAGATGACCATGCGCATCGCCGTCTGGCGCGATCCCGGCACACCTCGGCAAGAGCGCGTGCGGCTCTTGTTCGTCGGAAGTGCCTCCACCACCACCGAGACGCCCGAGGCACTTCCGGCGCTGGACGCCGGCAGCCACCAGATCGTGGCGGTCATCATGATCGAGGAAGCCGTCAGCGGCACCTACGACTACGAGGCCTCGCTGAACGGGCATGTGTTCGCGGCGCGCTCCGGTGACGTCAACGGTTCGGCGGGCATCGACGTGGAGCCGTTCATCCACCGCGAGAACCTGACGGTGACGTGAGGAGGATGCGATGAAAATCTCAGCGATCCTGTTCACGAAAGCCGCGGTACTCGCTCTGCTGACGCCGTGTCTGGCGCTGCCGGTGCTGGCGCAATCGGCCCCCAAGCCCGATCCCGTCGTGCTGCTGAAGGAAACGACCGGCAAGGACGCCGCCAGCCTGAAGGACTTCCTCGCCGATCAGGGCGCGGCCAGCGTCTCGGCCGCCGCGCTGGCCGGCATCGGCACCACGCCGCTCACGGTGGTGCAGGACACGAAGGACTTCGCCGTGCTGCTGAGCCCCTTCGACCAGGAAGGCAAGGGCGGCGGCTTCGTCATCACGCCGGCCCGCGTGCGCAACCCGCTGCCGCGCATCGATCTGATGACCGAGTACGTGCCCAGCGTGTGGTGGCGCATCGCCGCAGCCACCAACATCAGCGGCGCGCAGGGCAGGACCGATGTCGGCGGCACCGCGTACCGACGGCGGGCCTTCGCGCTCGCGACCGGCGCGTTCTTCGACAAGAACGACGATCCGATCTACCAGCGCGCGGTGGCCACGCTGAAGGTGGACGCGTCCGGCACCGTCGTGGGTGATGCCTGCCTGGCGGCATTCTTCAAGGCGGCGGACGCCGTGCCGGAGGCCGGCCCCGGTGCCGAGACCGGCGTTGCAGGCGTGTCGCTGAAGCCCGACCTGACCAAGGCGACGGCCGACTACAAGGCCTGCGTCGAGAAGGTCTATGCCGATTCGCGCAACCGCTGGTTCGCGCCGCGCTGGTCCCTGGCCCTGGGCACGGGCGACGCACAGCCCAGTGCGGGCGGCACGTCAGTGCGCACCGGCGATGTGCTGGCCCTGGGGGTCACCTACGGTCGCCCGTGGCGCACGTCGGCCACGGGCGCGGCCAACCCGGCTGCGGCGAGTTTTCTCTCCGGCTGGGCCGTTACGTTGGCCGCGCGCCACACGCGCGACGAACCGGTGCTCGCCTCCCTGGCCAGCGGCCCTGTGCAACGCCAGGACACCTCGCTCGTCGTCGGCCGCCTGGCCGCCGGCACCGAAACGTGGCGGATGATGGTCGAGGCGAGCAACAACGACTTGAAGAAGACCGCCGGCGGCGAACGCACGATGAAGCGGGCCGTGGGGCTGGACTGGCGCGTCGCCAAGGACTCGTGGCTGAACCTGCGCTACGGCAAGCGCAACAAGACGACGGGCAGCGGCGACGAGGGCGCCTCGCTGTTGAGCCTCACGCTCGGCGGCGACCTGCTGAGCTTCTGAGCGCCGACGTGGCGAAGGGGTGGCGCAGCCGCCCCTGCGAAGATCTGGGCTAGGCAGCCGCGCCCGTGCCCAGCGGCGCCCCGCGCAACGCGGGGCGGCCCGGCCGGCGCCGCGCCGCCAGGCCATCCAGATGCGCGGCCAGGTGCGCGCCCAGTTCGCGCACGTCGTCCTCCGCCCCGTGGATGAAGCTCGACTTGCGGCG
>CAZVLY010000572.1:0-2018 GCA_964628175.1 uncultured Piscinibacter sp.
CGACGAGGCCGGCTTCGCCAAGGTCGCCAAGGTGGCCGTGCGCATGCTCGACAATGTGCTCGACGTGACGGTGTGGCCGCTGCCCCAGCAGCAGCAGGAAGCGCGCAACAAGCGCCGCGTCGGCCTGGGCTTCACCGGCCTGGGCGACGCGCTGGTGATGCTCAACCTGCGCTACGACACGCCCGAGGCGCGCGCGATGGCGCGGCGCATCAGCGAGGTCATGCGCGACGCCTCCTACGAGGCCTCGGCGGACCTGGCGCGCGAGCGCGGCAGCTTTCCGCTGTTCAACGCCGACCTGTACCTGTCGGGCAACACCTTCGCCTCGCGCCTGCCGCAGCCGGTGAAGGATCGTATCCGGGCGCAGGGCCTGCGCAACTCGCACCTGCTGTCGATCGCGCCCACCGGCACCATCAGCCTGGCCTTCGCCGACAACGCCAGCAACGGCATCGAGCCGGCCTTCAGCTGGACCTACACGCGCAAGAAGCGCATGCCCGACGGCAACTTCAAGGAGTACGCGGTCGAGGACCACGCCTGGCGCCTGTACCGCCACCTCAAGGGCGAGAAGGCGCCGCTCGGCAACGCCTTCGTCACCGCGCTGGAGATGAGCGCGAAGGCGCACGAGGCGATGGTCGCCGCGGTCGCGCCCTGCATCGACACGGCGATCAGCAAGACCGTCAACGTGCCGGCCGACTACCCCTACGAGGAGTTCCAGCACCTGTATCTCGAGGCCTGGCAGTCCGGGCTGAAGGGCCTGGCCACCTACCGGCCGAACTCGGTGCTCGGCTCGGTGCTCAGCGTCACGCCGGCGGCCGCCGCGCCGCTGCAGATCGACGACAAGAACCGCCGCCTCGCGCTCGAGCGCCTGCCCGCGCCGGTGCTGTCCTCGCTGCGCTGGCCGGGCCGGCCCGATCTGCCCGGCGGCAACCCGGCCTGGACCTTCATGGTCAACCACCCGTTCGGCAGCTTCGCGCTGTTCGTCGGTGAACTCGCGCCGGAAGGCGGTGGTGCGCCGCAGCCCTTCGAGGTGTGGGTCAATGGCGCCGAGCAGCCGCGCGGCCTCGGTGCGATGGCCAAAACCCTGTCGATGGACCTGCGCGCCAACGACCCCGCCTGGCTGCAGCTCAAGCTCGACGCGCTGGCCACCGTGGCCGAGGAGCGTGCCTTCGAGATGCCCTTCCCGCCGCACGGCGAGAAGCGCCTGTTCCCCGGCGTGGTGGCCGCCACCGCGGCCGTGGTGCGCTGGCGCTGCGAGCAGCTCAAGGCGCTGCCGCGCCTGGGCAGCAAGGCGCCCACGCCGGTGATCGACGCGATGTTCAGCCGCGACGAGCCGCACACCGGCCCGTCGGGCACGCTGGCCTGGGCGGTCGACATCGACAACCCGGCCACCGGCGAGGCCTTCACGCTCACGCTCAAGGAAGTGACGCTGCCCGGCCCCGACGGCAGCACCGTCACGCGGCCGTGTGCGGTCGGCTTCAGCGGCAACTACCCGCGCGCGCTCGACGGCCTGGCACGACTGCTGTCACTGGACATGCGCGTCATCGACCCGGCCTGGATCGGCATGAAGCTGCGCAAGCTGCTCAATTACGCCGAGCCGCTGGGCCACTTCATGGCCTTCGTGCCGGGCCTGCCGCACGGCGAGCGCCGCCAGCAGACCTGGCCGTCGACGGTGGCCTACCTCGCGCGGCTGATCATCCACCGCTATGCGATGCTCGGCGTGCTCGACGAGCAGGGCTTCCCGCTGCGCGACATGGGCGTGCTCGAGTCGCCCAAGGGCGGTACCACCACCACGCCGGCCCTTCAGGCCGGCGCGGTGTGCCCCGAGTGCGGCAACCCCACCGTGATCCACAAGGACGGCTGCGACTTCTGCACCGCCTGCGGCTACGTGGGGCAGTGCGGCTGAGCCGGGGCCTGACGTTCCCTGTCGGCGCTGCGCCGCTGCTCGACCCGCTCGAGCAGCGGCGGTTCGCTGGCCTGGCCGCCCCGAGGGCGCCGTAAACGTCGATTTCCGCATGCTGTTC
>CAZVLY010000573.1:0-782 GCA_964628175.1 uncultured Piscinibacter sp.
GGATGTTGGTCTGGAAGGCGATGCCGTCGATCACGCTGATGATGTCGGCAATCTTCTTGCTGCTCTGGTCGATGCCCTTCATGGTGTCGACCACCTGCGCCACCACGTCGCCGCCGCGCAGTGCGACCGTGGAGGCCTCGCGCGCCAGCGCGTCGGCCCGGCGCGCGTTGTCGGCGTTGTGCCGCACCGTCGAGCCCAGCTGCTCCATCGACGAGGCGGTCTGCTGCAATGCGCTCGCCTGCTCCTCGGTGCGCTGGCTCAGGTCCTGGTTGCCCTGGGCGATCTGCGTGCTCGCGCTGGCCACGCCTTCGGCGTTCAGGCGCACGCTGCCCACCACCTTGCGCAGGCCCGCCTGCATGTCGCGCATCGCCGCGAGCAGCTGGGCCGTCTCGTCACGGCCCTCGACCTCGATCGGGTGGCCCAGCTCGCCTGCGGCCACGGCTCGTGCCGCGTCCACGGCCCGTGCGATCGGACGCGTGATGCGCCGGCTGAAGACCACGCCGAGCACGGTGCCGCCGACGAACACAGCGACCATCAACGCGATGCTGGCCAGCGTTGCGCGCCGTCCGGCGGCTTCCGCCTGCACGGCTTCGGCCGACGCCTGCGCGGCCAGCTTCGTGGACACGGCTTCGATCAGCTTGGTCGGCTCGCGGTCCATGCCCTGCACGGACACGTCGCCGGCCACAGGATCGAAGCCACCTGCCTTGAAGAGCTCGAAGGCCTTGCGGTAGTTCTGCCCCATCTGCCGATGGGCGGTGGCAAACTTTTCGACCAGCGCCCGG
>CAZVLY010000573.1:792-2016 GCA_964628175.1 uncultured Piscinibacter sp.
CCCTGCACGGCCTTGTCGCCCACCGAGACGTCGAAACCCGCCGCCTTGAACGCCTCGAAGCCCTTGCGGTAGCTCTGGCCCAGCGCCGCATGCGCGCTGCCGAACTGCTCGAGCAGGCTCCGCACCTCGCCCGCCGGCAACTGCTCGCGCAGCCGCGCGGCACCCTCGGCGACTTCCTTCTCCGACTTCGCGTGGGCCGACCAGTACTTGTCCAGCGCCTGCGGGTCCTTGCCGCGCAGCAGCGTGTTCTTCCACTCCTGCACCTGGGTCTTGAACAGGAGCGACAGGTCGCTCGCGGCAGCACTCTGGGCATGTCCGGACTGCACCGCGCTCGCGTAGGTCTGCAGCGACTGATTGAGCTTGTAGATGCCATACATCGCCGCCGCGAACACGGCGAACATGGACAGTGCGAAGGCGAGCGGCAACTTGAGGGACAGCTTCACGACGGTACTCCAGGAACTTCTTGACCTGGATCCACTGTCGGTCGTGCAGACCGTCGACATGAGCCGAATGCGAAGGCATCGACGCTCTTCGCGACGTTCTCACCTTCGCGCGCCGTCCCGGTGCATAACTTCTGCCCGAAGCTGACTCGAAGGCGTCATGGATGACGTCATGAGTCACTTCGCGCCGGGGCGGCGCCTGTCTCGGCACGGACTTGGTATCGTCGTGGGCCATGAGCCTCGCCCACCTCCTGCTCAAGCAGGCCTGCCAGTCCCCCGAGCGACCGGCGATCTTCCACGGCACTCGGCCGCATGCCACGCATGCCTCGTGGGCCGCGCGAAGCGCCGGCCTGGCGCAGCGGCTTCGCGAGGCCGGACTGCAGCCTGGCGACCGCATCGTGCTTTTCATGCGCAACCACCCGCGCTACCTCGAGCTGCTGTGGGGCGCGTGGTGGGCCGGGCTCGCGGTGGTGCCGGTCAACGCCAAGCTGCACCCGCGCGAGGTGGAGTGGATCATCGACAACGCGCAGGCACGTTGGGCCTTCGTCAGCGACGATGTGGCGCCAGAGCCGCTGGCCGGACTGGCGCGGCAGGTCGACATCGAATCGGCCGAGGCCGATGCGCTGCTCGCGCCGGTGCCCGACGCTCGGGCCGTGCCGATCGCCGAGCGCGCCCCCGGCGATCTGGCCTGGCTCTTCTACACCAGCGGCACGACCGGCCGGCCCAAGGGCGTGATGATCACGCAGCGCAACCTGATGACGATGGGGCTGAGCTACTTCGTCGA
>CAZVLY010000574.1:0-2013 GCA_964628175.1 uncultured Piscinibacter sp.
GCGGCCTCGGCGAGGTGCCCTACAGCGCGCTGAAGATCCGCCCGGCCTTCGAGCGATACGACGCCGAGAAGCGTTTCGGCCTCGTCTACAAGAGTGTGCCCGACCACAAGCAGTGCGAGTGCGGCGCCATCCTTCGCGGCGTGAAGCGGCCCACCGACTGCAAGCTGTTCGGCAACGTGTGCACGCCGGAGAACCCGATGGGCTCGTGCATGGTGTCCTCCGAAGGCGCCTGCGCGGCGCACTACACCTACGGCCGATTTCGCGACATTCCCGTCGTTGCCGCGTGATGAACCGCGTGATGAAAAAAGACTACGTTCGCCCCATCGACTTCAAGCAGGGCCGCGTCGACATGAACCACGGCGCCGGCGGCCGCGCCTCGGCGCAGCTGATCGACGAGCTGTTCGCGCGCGCCTTCGACAACGAGTACCTGCGCCAGGGCGACGACGGCGCGCTGCTGCCGGTGCCCGCCGGCCACCGTCTCGTGATGGCCACCGACGGGCACGTGATCTCGCCGCTGTTCTTCCCCGGCGGCGACATCGGCTGCCTCGCGGTGCACGGCACGCTCAACGACGTGGCCATGCTCGGCGCCGCGCCGCTGTACCTCAGCGCGAGCTTCATCCTGGAAGAGGGCTTCGCGCTGGCCGAGCTGAAACGCATCGTCGAGTCGATGGCCGCGGCGGCGCGCGAGGCCGGGGTGCCCATCGTCACCGGCGACACCAAGGTGGTCGAGCAGGGCAAGGGCGACGGCGTGTTCATCACCACCACCGGTCTCGGCGTGGTACCGGCCGGCCGCAGTGTCAGCGGGCGCAACGCGAAACCGGGCGACGCGGTGCTGGTGTCGGGCAGCATCGGCGACCACGGCGTGGCGGTGCTGTCGAAGCGCGAATCGCTGGAGTTCGAGACCACCATCGAGTCGGACACCGCCGCGCTGCACACACTGGTGGCGCGGCTGCTCGCCGCCGTGCCCGAGGGCAGCGTGCGCACGCTGCGCGACCCCACGCGCGGCGGCCTGGCCACCACGCTCAACGAGATCGCGCGCCAGTCCGGCGTCGGCATGCTGCTGCAGGAGGCCGCCATCCCGATCAAGCCGCAGGTCAACGCCGCCTGCGAACTGCTCGGCCTGGACCCGCTGTACATCGCCAACGAAGGCAAGTGCATCGTCGTCTGCGACGCGGCGGTGGCCGACGGCGCGCTGGAGGCGCTGCGATCGCACCCGCTGGGCCGCGAGGCCGCGCGCATCGGCACGGTCACCGAGGACCCGCAGCGTTTCGTGCAGATGGCCACCTCGTTCGGCGGCCGGCGCGTGGTCGACTGGCTCAGCGGCGAGCCGCTGCCGCGCATCTGCTGAGCGGAGGGCCGGAGATCGGGCATGGAGCGCGAAGTCTTCCGCAAGACCGCCGCCGGGCACGCCGAAGTGCGGGGTCGCGCGCTCGGGCTGGACGCACGCACGCGCGGGCTGCTGATCCTCGTGAATGGTGAACTCACGGTCGCCGAACTCGCCGCGCGCGTCGGCTTCGATCCCGACCAGGCGCTGGTGAAGATGGTCGGCGCCGGGCTGCTGGAGCAGGTCGCGGTGGCGCCGCGCGCCCGCCCGGCGACCGTGTCTGCACCCGCTGCCCCGCCGGCCCCGCCGCCGAAAGCCGCGCCGGCCCCGCCCGCCGAACTGACCCCGACGGATCTCGCTGCCGCACGCACCCGGGCGCTGACCACGCTGGCGCCGCACTACGGCCCCGACGCCTTGCGCATGGCCGCCCCGCTGCGCGAGGCCGCCGATGCCGCGCAGTTCGCGCTGGCGCTGGCGGCGCTGAAGGACACGCTGTCCGTGCACATGGGCCGCAAGCTGGCCGATCGCCTGAGCCGCGAGATCGCGCACGGGCCATGAGCGGTCCCCTGCGCCTGCTGCTGCTCGCCCACGCCTTCAACGGGCTGACGCAGCGCCTGTTCACCGTGCTGCGCGAAGCCGGCCACGAGGTCACGGTCGAGCTGGACATCGCCGACGCGGTGACCGAGGAG
>CAZVLY010000575.1:0-2012 GCA_964628175.1 uncultured Piscinibacter sp.
GCCGGCGCCCCGGGCGCGAAGGCCGGCAGGGCGAGGTGTTGTTCAGGCAAGACTGCTGACATGCGGAACCACCGTTTCGAGTGCCTTGGCGGACATCAGGACGCCGGGAACGCCGGCACCCGGGTGGGTGCTGGCGCCGACCATGAACAGGCCCTGCACGTCCTCGCTGCGGTTGTGCGGGCGGAACCAGGCGCTTTGCAGCAGCAGCGGCTCCAGCCCGAAGGCCGCGCCCTTGAAGGACAGCAGCCGGTCGTGGAAGTCCTGCGGCGTGGTGATGCGCGAGGTGACGATCTGCTCGCGCAGACCCGGCAGCACGGTGGCCTCCAGCCGCGCCTCGATGGCTCGGCGGTAGGTCTCGGCGTGCGCCGACCAGTCGGTGCCGCTGCCCAGGTGCGGCACCGGCGAGAGCACGTAGAAGGCATCGCAGCCCTCGGGTGCCATCGAGGGGTCGGTGGCGGTCGGGCGGTGCAGGTAGAGGCTGAAGTCCTCGGCCAGGTGCTGGCGCTTGAAGATGTCGGTGAGCAGGCCTTCGTAGCGCGGGCCGAGCACCATCATGTGGTGCGGCACGTCGTCGAAGCGCTTCTTCGTGCCGAAGTACCAGACGAACAGGCTCATCGAGTAGCGGCCGCGCTCGATGCGCCGGTCGGTCCAGTGGCGGCGGTGCTGCGGCTCGACGAGGTGACGGTAGGTCCACGCGGTGTCGGCGTTGCTGACGACGATGTCGGCGCGGTGCAGGCTGCCGTCGGCCAGCTCGATGCCGGTGGCGCGGCCCTTGTCCACCGTGATGCGGCGCACCTCGGCGTTGCAGCGCAGGGCCACGCCGCGTTCGGCGAGCAACTTCACCATGCCGCGGATCAGCGCGCCGGTGCCGCCCATCGCCCAGTGCACGCCGAAGCGGCGCTCGAGCGTGTTGATCAGCGAGTAGACGCAGGTCACCGAGAACGGGTTGCCGCCGATGAGCAGCGGGTGGAAGCTCATCACGATGCGCAGCTTGGGGTGGCGCAGGTGGCCGGCCACCATGCGGTAGATGCTGCGCCAGCCGCGCATCCTGGTCAGGGAGGGCACCGCGGCGAGCAGGTCGCCGATGCCGTCGAAGGCCGTGGCCCCGAGCTCCTCGAAGCCCAGCTTGTAGCAATTGGCCGCTTCCTTGAGGAAGTTCTCGTAGCCGGGCAGGTCGTCGGGGCTGAAGCGGGCCACCTCGCGGCGCATGTGTTCTTCGTCGCCGCTGTAGTCGAACCAGCTGCCGTCGTCGAAGCGGATGCGGTAGTACGGGTCCATCGGCCGCAGGTCGATGTCGTCGGAGAACTTGCGCCCGCACAGGGCCCACAGCTCCTCGAGCATGAAGGGCGCGGTGATGATGGTCGGGCCGGCGTCGAAGGTGAAGCCGTCCTGCTTCCACACGTAGGCGCGGCCGCCGGGCGCATCGAGCTTCTCGAAGACCTCGACGTGGTAGCCGCGGCAGCTCAGCCGGATCGCCGCGGCCAGGCCGCCGAAGCCGCTGCCGATGACGATCGCCTTGGGCGCACCCTGCGGCGCGCGGCGGTCGGTCGAGGCAGCCGGCGGGGCGCCGCCGCTCACGGGCGTGAAGAAGCTCTTCATCGGGGTCCCAGGGGTGCGATCAGCAGGGGTTCGGGCGGCGCCGCAGCGGCGCCGTCGCGCTTGCGCATGGCCCATTGCCACAGCGCCGTGGCCTGCAGCGGCAGCACCAGCAGCCAGTGTTCGAGGATGGCCAGCCCGAGCAGCGTGGCCACCAGCAGCAAGCCGGTGGCACGCGCACTGCCTGCGGGGCTGCTCAGCGCCTCGTTGACCATCCAGACCGCCACCACCGACGACGCACTCACCGACAGCGGGAACAGCAGGTTCATCGCGCGCTGGCGGAAGTAGCTCGCCAGGTAGGCCAGGTGCGGCGGCAGCAGTTCGATGCTGAGATTGCGCACGCCCAGGAAGACGTTGAGCTTGGCGCTGATGCGCATCACCCACAGCACGGCGAAGGTCTGCGTGCCGACCTGGTT
>CAZVLY010000576.1:0-1997 GCA_964628175.1 uncultured Piscinibacter sp.
CGGCCGCGCGCGCGGTCAGGCCCAGCAGCATCGCGCACAGGCCGCGCAGCACCAGCGCGCGCGCCGGGCTGCGGCCGCTGAATTCGACGCGGATCTGCCGCATCGTGGCGGCGATCTGCTCGTCGGCGGCGAGGATGCACGAGCGGGCCAGCGCGCGCCGCGCGTCGCCCGCTTTCGCGAGGGCCTCGTCGCGCAGCTCGTCGGACAGGGTCGCGACGAAGCCCTGCGTGCCCGGCGCGAACGAAAAGCCGTGCACGTCACCGGGCGGCACGTTGACCAGCGACATGGGCTGCAGCGGCAGCACCCGGCCTTCCAGATTCGCCGTGCCCCCGCCCGACTCGACCAGCAGCACCTGGTGCAGCCGCGCATGGCGGTGCGGCTCGAGCTCCCAGTCATGCAGCACCGAACGCTCGGCGATGGTCTCGCAGTGCATCACGTCGGGCAGGTGCGCCGATTCGCCGAACAGGCTGTAGGAGAGGATGCGTTCGCGCCGGCGTGCCATGTTCGAATCGTACAAGTATTGGGCGCATCCGGTCATTCCTTCCGCGTCCGGGTCTGGGTACCTTACGGGCTGACCAGACTCGCATCTGGCACGACCTCATCAAGGAGACATCACCATGCAGACCCGCGTGTGCATCATCGGCGGCGGCCCTTCCGGCCTCATGCTGTCCCAGCTCCTGCACCTCAAGGGCATCGACAACGTCGTGCTCGAAAGGCAGAGCCGCGAGTACGTGCTCAGCCGCATCCGTGCCGGCGTGCTCGAACACGGCTTCGCCGAGCTCATGCGCGAGGCGCAGTGCGGCGAACGCATGGACCGCGAAGGCGAGATCCACGAGGGCTTCTTCATCGCCCACGACGGCAGGATGGACCGTGTCGACCTGCACAAGTACAGCGGCGGCAGTTCGGTCGTCGTCTACGGCCAGACGGAGCTCACGCGCGACCTCTACGAAGCGCGCGACCGCATGAAGGGCGTCGTGATCCACAACGCCGAGGACGTGCAGCCGCACGACATGAAGAGCGACAAGCCCTTCGTCACCTACCGCGCCGGCGACGAGACCGTGCGCATCGACTGCGACTTCATCATCGGTGCCGACGGGTTCCACGGCGTGAGCCGCAAGTCGATCCCGAAGACGGTACTCAAGGAGTACGAGAAGGTCTACCCGTTCGGCTGGCTCGGCGTGCTGTCGCGCACCAGGCCGGTGTCCCCCGAACTGATCTATGCCAAGCACGAGCGCGGTTTCGCGCTGTGCTCGCTGCGTTCGCAGGTGCTCAGCCGCTACTACATCCAGGTGCCGCTGAGCGACAAGGTCGAGGACTGGTCCGACGACGCCTTCTGGGCCGAACTCCAGCGCCGCCTGCCGGCCGAGGTGGCTGCGCGCATGGTCACCGGGCCGTCGATCGAGAAGTCGATCGCGCCGCTGCGCTCCTTCGTGGCCGAGCCGATGCGCTACGGCAACCTGTTCCTGGCCGGCGACGCCGCGCACATCGTGCCGCCCACCGGCGCGCGCGGGCTCAACAGCGCGGCCTCGGACATCTACTACCTGTACCACGCGCTGCTCGCCCACTACCAGAGCGGCGACAGCACCGGCCTGGACAACTACTCCGCCAAGGCGCTGGCCCGCGTCTGGAAGGCGCAGCGCTTCTCGTGGTGGATGACGACCCTGCTGCACACCTTCCCGGACAGCATCGAGTACGACCGCAAGCTGCAGCAGACGGACCTGGCCTACCTCTTCTCGTCGGACGCGGCGCAGCGTTCGCTGGCGGAAAACTACGTCGGCCTGCCGTTCTGAGCCGGACGCCGGCGCCGAGCGGCACAATCCGGCCCATGCTGACCCTCAACAAGATCATCCCCGGCGGACGCGGCCTCGCCGCCGTGCTGCTCAAGCGCGCCGCCACCGTCGAGCTCGACTGGGACGTGCGCCAGAAGAGCCGCTTCGACGCCACCGACTCGCAGGGCCGCTCGCTCGGCGTCTTCCTGCCGCGCGGCAGCGTGGTGC
>CAZVLY010000577.1:0-1992 GCA_964628175.1 uncultured Piscinibacter sp.
CGGCCCATCTCGTCCTTCACCGGCGCGTAGACGGCCTGGATCCAGACCTCCTGCCCGCTCTTGGTGATGCGCTTGAAGGTGGCGCTGTGCGCCTTGCCGGCGTTCAGGTCGACCCAGAACTGGCCATAGGCCGCGGTGCCGGTGTGGGCCGGTTCCACGAACATGCGGTGATGGCGGCCGGTGACCTCTTCGGCCTGGTAACCCATCAGCGCGAGGAAGTTGCGGTTGGCGGCGAGCACGTTGCCGCCGAGGTCGAACTCGATGTAGGCGTAGGCCGCGTCGATCGCGCCGAGGATGCCGCGCGCGTTCTGGCGCTCGATCTCCGCCGCGGTGATGTCGTAGCGCACGCCGAGGTACTTCATCGGCTTGCCGTTGTCGCCCAGGATCGGCGCGATCACCGCATCGACGTAGTAGGGCGTGCCGTCCTTCGCGCGGTTCTTGATGACGCCGCGGAAGATCTCGCCGCGGCCGATGGTCTGCCACAGCTGCTTGAAGGTCTCCTTGGGCATGTCGGGGTGGCGCGTGGTGCTGTGCGGCGCGCCGACCAGCTCGGCGCGGCTGTACTTCGACACCTCGACGAACTTGTCGTTGATGCTGACGATGTCGCCCTTCTTGTCGGACTCCGAGACGATGCTCGTGACGTTCATGATGTCGGTGCGCACCTTCAGCTCGGCCTCGACCTCGGCCAGGCGCGACTGCAGCGAGGCGAGCGCCGCCTCGGCCTGCAGCCGGGCCTGCTGCTCCTTCAGGCGGCCCGCGGCGAAGAGTCGGGTGATCCAGGAGGCTTGGGGCGTGTTCATCACAGGGTTCCTTCGGTAGAAGAGGGGGACGTCGGACGGGAGGGGTGCGTCGCGGCTTCCATGGCCAGGTGGGCCAGCGAGGCGACGTCGAAGATCAGGGCGACCTCGCCATTGGCGAGGATCGAGGAGCCGGACATGCCGCGCAGGCTGCGGAACATGCGGCCCAGCGGCTTGATGACGGTCTGGTGCTGGCCGAGCAGCGTGTCGACGAGCACGCCGTATCGCTGCGAGCCGGCCTGCACGACGACCACGCTGCAGCGCTCCGGCGCCGGCGTGTCCAGCGCGTACAGCGCGCGCAGGCTGAGCACCGGCAGCACGCGGCCGCGCAGCTCGACCACGCTGCGTCCGCGTGTGTCCAGCGCGGTGGCGGTGGGCCGGTCCTCGATCACCTCGACGACCGATTCGAGCGGGAAGATGAACTTGCTTGCGCCGACGCCCACGAGGAAGCCGTCGATGATGGCCAGCGTCAGCGGCAGGCGGATCTCGATGCACGAGCCCTGCCCGTCGCGGCTGCTCACGGTGACGCTGCCGCGCAGCGCCTCGATGTTGCTGCGCACGACGTCCATGCCGACGCCGCGGCCCGACAGGTTGGTGACCTTCTCGGCGGTGGAGAAGCCGGGCTCGAAGATGAGGTTGAAGATCTCGGCGTCGGCCGGCGTCACGCCGCGCTCGACCAGGCCGCGCTCCCACGCGCGCTGCAGCACCTTGTCGCGCTGGATGCCGCGGCCGTCGTCGGCGATGCGGATCAGGATCGCGCCGGATTCGTGGCAGGCCGACAGCGTCAGCCTGCCCTGCGCCGGCTTGCCGGCGGCCTGGCGCTGCGCGGGCGTTTCCAGGCCATGGTCCAGCGCGTTGCGCACCAGGTGCATCAGCGGGTCGGCGATGCGTTCGACGACGGCCTTGTCGAGTTCGGTCTCGCCGCCGACGATCTCGAGCACCACGTCCTTGCCGAGATCGGCGGCGGTGTCGCGCACCACGCGGCGGAAGCGCGAGAAGCTCTCGCCGATCGGCACCATGCGCAGCTGCAGCGTGCCGTTGCGGATGTCCTCGACGAGCGTGCCGATCTGCTGGTTGGCCTCGATCAGCGCGCCATTGCGTGTCTGCCGCGCCAGCAGCGAGGCGCCGGCGCTGGCGATGACCAGTTCGCCGAGCAGGTTGATGACGGCGTCGAGCCGATCGGCCTGCACGCGGA
>CAZVLY010000578.1:0-1986 GCA_964628175.1 uncultured Piscinibacter sp.
TGGACGTCGGTGACCGCTGGCAGTCGCTGGCGGACCGCTGGGCGCCGCATGCCGGCGCCGGCAACTATGCCTTCAACGACCTGCACGCCATGATGGCATTCGCCAGCGCCGGGCGCAGCGAACTCGCCGCGCTGCTGCGCGAGACGCAGCGCGCCGCGCTGCGTGGCGACGGCGACAACCGCGCCTTCACGGCCGAGGTCGGCGAGGCGGCGACGCGCGCGGTGCAGGCCTTCGTGGCGCAGGACCATGCGACGGCCGTGTCGCTGCTGCGGCCGATCCGATCGAGCGCGCACCGCTTCGGTGGCAGCCACGCCCAGCGCGACCTGCTCGACCTGACGCTGATCGAGGCAGCGATGCGCAGCGGCGATCGAGCGTTGGCAGCGGCGCTGGCGGCCGAACGGGCAGCGATGCGGCCGAGGAGCCCGCTCGCGCAGCGCTTCATCGAGCGCGCCGGCGCGTGATCGGCGCTCGCGTGGCCCGCGCCACAAGGCTCGCTGGCCCGCTTCTCGCGGCGCTCCTTCTGGCAACGTGCCTGATGAGCGCCTGCACGGAACGGCCGACCGCAGCTCAGGCCGGCCCGGCGGCGCGCGGCGGCGAGGGCCTGTCCGAGGCCCGGGACGACCTGTGCAGGCCGCGAGCCCCGTGCTAGGGCATGCCTGTGCGCTCGGGCGATCGGAGCCGGAGTGCGCCGGCGCGGGGCGCGTGCAGCATCATGGCCGCGCGAACTCGGGGATGCGGAAGCGTTTGCGGTACGCACCCGGCGTCATGCCGGTGGTGCGCTTGAACAGGCGCCGGAAGAAGGCCCCGTCCTCGTAGCCCACGCGCCAGCCGATCTCGTCCACTGGAACGTCGGTGCGCTCCAGCCGGCGCTTGGCGTCCTCGATGCGCAGGCGCTGCACGTAGGCGATCGGCGCGAGGCCGGTGGCCGCGGTGAACCGACGCTTGAAGGTGCGCTCCGCGAGCCTGGATCGCTTGATCATCTCCTCCACCGGGCTGGCCACCGAGAAGTGCGTGGCCAGCCAGCGCTGCGCGGCCTCGATCTCGGCGTCGCCGTGGTCGCGCCGGCCCTCGAAGGTGACGTACGGCGCCAGGCCGTCCTGGTGCCACTGCAGCGCAAACAGGCGCGCCAGCGCCTGCGCATCGGTGGCGCCGGCGTAGCGAGCGATCAGGTACAGCACCATGTCGTGCCAGGTGGTCGACGCCCCCGAGCTGACGAGGTCCTCGCGCTCGCCGGAGATCACCAGCACCCGCTCGGGGTGGATCGTCACCGCCGGGTGCGCGGCTGCGAACTGCCTCGCGTAGGCGAAGTGCACCGTCGCATCCTTGCCGTCGAACAAGCCCGTCTCGGCGATCAGGAAGATGCCCGAGCAGGCCGAGCACAGCACCGCACCGCGCTCGTGCATGCGCCGCAGCCAGGCCACCAGCCGCGGGTAGCGGCCGGCCTGCCAGAGCGGGCCGCGCACCAGCAGAGAAGGCACGATCACGATGTCCGTGGCCGCGATGGCATCGATCGAGCGCTGCACCGGCACGGGCACGCCGCTGGCGATGTCCAGCATCCCTGCCGCCTCGCCGACGATCTCGACCTGGAACGGCGCCCGCGCCGGCGTGCTCGCCAGCCCCATCAGCGTGTGGGCGTTCATCACGTCGTAGATGCCGGCCAGCGTGGCAAAGCCGGCGTCGGGCAGCGCCACCAGCGACACATGGCGGGAGGCGTGCGGATTCGAAGCGGGCGGCATCGGCAGATCCTCGGCAGGCGTCGGTGGCACGAAAGGCCCGATCTTGGGCGATTCCGGCTCTGCCGTGAATGGGGCGGTCTGGCGACGATGCGCACCTGTTCAGTTCCAACCGCAGAGGACCCCATGGACACCCCCACGATCGACATGTCGAAGCTCGAGGCCTTCACGATGCGCGCCATCGGCGACGCCACTGCCGGCTACACCGGCGTGATGGTCAGCCTCGGCCACAAGCTCGGCCTGTACAAGGCGA
>CAZVLY010000579.1:0-1975 GCA_964628175.1 uncultured Piscinibacter sp.
TGCGGCGCCGAGCAGGGCTTCAGCGGCCGCGAGGTGATGGCCGAGTTCCGCCGCGCCACCGGCCTGCCCACGGCCACCAACATGATTGCCACCGACTGGCGGCAGTTCACCCACGCGCTGTCGCTGCAAAGCGTGGATATTCCGCTGGCCGACCCGCATTTCTGGACCATGGCCGGCTCGGTGCGCGTGGCGCAGACCTGCCGCGACTGGGGCCTGACCTGGGGCTCGCACTCGAACAACCACTTCGACGTCTCGCTGGCGATGTTCACCCACGTGGGCGCCGCGGCGCCCGGCAAGGTGACCGCGATCGACACGCACTGGATCTGGCAGGACGGCCAGCGCCTGACGAAGGAGCCGCTGCAGATCGTCGGCGGCCACGTGCGGGTGCCGAAGAAGCCGGGCCTGGGCGTCGAGCTCGACATGGCCGAGGTGCACAAGGCCCATCAGCTCTACCAGCAGCACGGCCTGGGTGCCCGCGACGACGCGATGGCGATGCAGTACCTCGTGCCGAACTGGACCTTCGACCCCAAGCGGCCCTGCATGCTGCGCTGACCGAGCGAGACCCCGACCGATGAAGAGATTCACCCTGGCCGCGCTGCTGTGCGC
Organism: uncultured Piscinibacter sp.; assembly: GCA_964628175.1. Classification (GTDB taxonomy): domain Bacteria; phylum Pseudomonadota; class Gammaproteobacteria; order Burkholderiales; family Burkholderiaceae_C; genus Piscinibacter. Next base: position 607 of record CAZVLY010000579.1, read on the forward strand.
GGCGCTGAACGCCGTGGCGCAGACCGCTGCCTTCCCGACCCGTCCGGTGACGCTGGTCGTGCCCTTCCCGCCAGGCGGCGGCACCGACACCGGCGCGCGCATCGTCGCGCAGAAGCTGGCCGCGAAGTGGGGCCAGCAGGTCATCGTCGAGAACAAGGGCGGCGCGGCCGGCAGCATCGGCGCCGACCTCGTCGCCAAGTCGAAGCCCGACGGCTACACGATCCTGATGGGCAACATCGGCACGCAGGCGATCAACCCCTCGCTCTACAAGAAGCTGCCCTACGACCCCGACAAGGCCTTCGCGCCGATCTCGCTGGTGGCCGAGCTGCCCTTGGCGATGATGGTCAACCCGCAGGTGCCGGCGAAGACGGCGAAGGAGTTCATCGCCTACGCGAAGTCGAAGCCGGGCCAGCTCAGCTACAGCAGCTCGGGCGCCGGCGGCGCGCCGCACCTGGCGGCTGAGATGTTCAAGCTCGCCACCGGCAGCTTCATCGTGCACGTGCCCTACCGCGGCGGCGGCCCGGCGGTGCAGGACCTGATCGCCGGCCATGTGCAGCTCTCCTTCATGACCGTGCTCGAAGCCAGCGGCCACATCAAGGCCGGCAAGCTGCGCGCGCTGGCGGTGACCAGCGCGCGGCGCGTCAGCGCGCTGGCCGAGGTGCCCACCCTGGCCGAAGCGGCCGTGCCCGGCTTCGACAGCATCTCCTGGATCGGCCTGCTCGCGCCGGCCGGCACGCCCAGGGAGATCGTCGAGAAGATTTCCGCCGACACGCGCGAGGTCATCGCCGCCGAGGACGTGAACGCGCGGCTGGTCGAGCTCGGCGCGATCCCGGCCGCGAACACGCCGGCGCAGTTCGGCGCGCTGATCGACAAGGACCGTGCGCGCTACGCCAAGATCATTCAGGAACGCGGCATCAGCGTCGACTGAGATCGACCCCGGAACACCAGGAGACAGACATGAAGCTCACGTCCATCGTCCGCGCGCTCGCCGCCGGCGCCACCCTCATCGCCGCGTCGGCTGCCTCGGCTCAGGCCTGGCCGAGCAAGCCGATCCGCATCGTCGTGCCCTACCCGCCGGGCGGCTCCTCGGACATCATCGCCCGCGCGATCTCGCAGCCGCTGGCCGAGGCGCTGAAGACGACGGTGATCGTCGAGAACAAGCCGGGCGCGAACGGCAACACCGGCACCGACTCGGTCGCCAAGTCCAACGACGGCCACACGCTGCTGCTGTGCGACGTCGGCGCGCTGGCCATCACCGCCTCGGTCTACAAGCAGCTGCCCTTCGACCCGAGCAAGGACCTGCGTGGCGTGACCATGCTGGCCTACTCGCCGCACCTGCTGGTGGTGCACCCCTCGGTGAAGGCGAACA
>CAZVLY010000580.1:0-1970 GCA_964628175.1 uncultured Piscinibacter sp.
GCCCGATTGTGGCGAGCCGGCGGCGTGCCCGGCTTGCCAAAGATCAGCCGCAGGGAGCGCCCTGGCCAGCGCACCTTGAAGATCTGCACGGCACGCACCAGGGTGCGCGCACGCGATCCATGGCCGACGATCGACCCCATGTCCTTGCAAGCCTCCGGCGGCATGACCGGGTGCCGCACGATGTTGTGCGGCTGCCCGAGCACCTCGTCACAGGCGAAGGGCAGGTTGCTCTTCCTGCGATGTCGGGTGAACGACAGAGCCTCCGCTCGCCGCCACGGTGATGCCAGTGAATCGACATGATCGACCCCCTTCGGCGCTTGCTTGAGCCGAAGCGGTGCGCGGCGGTGTCATCGGCACCACGCCTCGGCAGGCGCGAGCTTCAGCCCAGCGTGGGCCAGGGCTTGAGTTCGCCGGGCGCTTCGTCCGTCTCGACCTGGCGCAAGGCCAGCGCGTACCAGGCCACGTCCCACCAGCGGCCGAGCTTGAAGCCGGCATTCGGGTAGGTGCCCACCGGCTCGAAACCCATCGCCCGGTGCAGGCCGACGCTGGCCTCGTTGGGCAGGGTGATGCCGGCGAAGGCCGACACCGCTCCCTGGCGGCGCAGCAGATCGAACAGCGCGGTGTACATCTGCCGGCCGATGCCGCGCCGGTGCGAGCCGTCGCGCACGTAGGCACTCACCGTGACCGACCAGCGGTAGGCCTCGCGCTCGGCGAAGGCGCTGGCGTAACAGTAGCCCCGCACCTCGCCGCCCTCCTCGGCCACCTGCCAGGGCCACATCGCCGTCACCTTCGCCATGCGCGCGGCCATTTCGACGGCGTCGGGCGCACGCAGTTCGAAGGACGTGGGCCGTTGCAGCACGCTCGGTGCGTAGATCTCTGCCAGCGCGGCGGCATCGCGCGTTTCGACCGGTCGGATCCTCAGCGTCATGGAACTGCTCCTTCAGCGTGCCGGCGAGAGCTGCCGCACCCGCCCCATCGCCATCGACGCCGCGGCGGTGCGCGTCTCGACGCCGAGTTTCTCGAACACATGCTCGAGGTGCTTGTGCACGGTGCGCGGGCTGGTGCCCAGGATGTCGCCGATGTCGCGGTTGGTCTTGCCCTGCACCACCCAGTAGAGCACTTCGGCCTCGCGCGCGGTGAGCTTGAAGGCCAGGCCCAGCGCCTCGATGGTCGATTCGTCGGACGACTCGCTCATGACGAGCAGCCACTCGTCGTCGCCGCCGCTTTCGCCGCCGCTGGCCGCGCTGGCCTCGTGCAGCGTGAAGGCCAGGCGCTTGCCGTGGCGCGCCAGCGTCAGCGGCTGCGGTGTGCCGCCGGTGGCCTGCACGACGGCCTGGGCCTGCAGCCAGTCGAGCAGCGCCTCGCCGAGGTGGTGGCCGTCGCCGGCCTCGTGCGCGGTGAGCAGCTGGCGCGCCAGCGGCGTCTGCCACAGGATGCGACCGTCGGCGGCGCGCACCGACAGCGTGGCGTGGCCGAAGGCGTCGAGCGCATTGCGCGCCTGGCGCCGTTCGCGCGCGCCCTGCACGTGCGCCGCGATGCGCGCGAGCACCTCCATCGGCTTGATCGGCTTGGCCACGTAGTCCACGCCGCCGGACTGGAAGGCCTTGAGCACATGCTCGGTCTCGGTCAGGCCGGTCATGAAGATGATCGGGATCGCCGCGGTGGCGGCGTCGGCCTTCAGTCGCTTCGCCACCTCGAAGCCGTCGAGCCCCGGCATCATCGCGTCGAGGAGGATCACGTCGGGGCTGGCCTGCGCGGCGCGCTGCAGCGCCTGCTCGCCGTTGGTGGCCACCAGCACGGTGTAGCCGAACTCGTCGAGCGCGTCGTGCAGCATCGACAGGTTGTCGGGCACGTCGTCGACGATGAGCACGACGTCGGAGTTGTGGCGGTCGAGGTTCATCTTGCGGTGTGGCCACAGCCCGCCGGTCTCGCCCGGCCGGCGAGATCCTTTCTTCTGCTGGCCCAGAAGA
>CAZVLY010000581.1:0-1964 GCA_964628175.1 uncultured Piscinibacter sp.
CACCGCCGAGCAGGACATGCGCGAGCGCAGCCTGCGCGAATCGCGCGTCGAGGCCGAGCGGCTGCTGCTGGCCCTGCGCGCCGCGCTCGAGGCCGACGGCGACCTGCTGTCGACGGATGACCGCCAGGCCATCGAGGCCGAGATGATGGCCGTGCAGGCCGCCCGCGAAAGCGCGGACCACCACCACATCGACGAAGCCGTCGAGGCGCTGGCCCGGCGCACCGAGGCCTTCGCCGCCGAACGAATGAATCGCGGGATCCGCCAGGCCCTGGCCGGCAAGCGCGTCGAGGAAGTCTGAGCATGCCCGTGATCCGCATCCTGCCCCACCCGGAGTACTGCCCGAATGGCGCCGAAGTCAGCGCGCCGTCCGGTACTTCGCTGTGCGAGGCCATGCTCGACAACCACATCGAGATCGAGCACGCCTGCGAGCTGAGCTGCGCGTGCACCACCTGCCACGTGGTGGTGCGCGAGGGCTTCGATTCCCTGGGCGAGATGGACGAGAGCGAGGAAGACCTGCTCGACCGCGCCTGGGGCCTGGAGCCCACCTCGCGCCTGTCGTGCCAGGCCATCCTGTCCAACCGCGACGTGACGATCGAGATCCCGAAGTACTCGATCAACCACGCCAAGGAAAAGCACTGAAGCACCAAAAAAATGCCCCAGGCCGGGAAGGCCTGAGGCATCTCGAAAGGGACGAGCCCTGCTGAGGAGACAGCGATGGTTGCTCTGCCAACCATCGCCAGAGCTCTAGCAAGCGGCGTGCCTTCCCGGATCAGGCGGCCTGGGATTCCACGTGGCCGTGGCGCGTGTACAGGAAGTCCAGCACCTCCTTGCGGTAGTGCACGTAGCGGCTGTCCTCGGCCAGCTCGACACGGTGCCGCGGCCGCGGCAGCTCCACCGTCAGGATCTCGCCGATCGTGGCCGCCGGGCCATTAGTCATCATCACGATGCGGTCGGACAGCAGCACCGCCTCGTCGACGTCGTGGGTGACCATCACCACCGTGCTGTGGGTGCGGGCGACGATTTTCAGCAGCTCGTCCTGCAGGTGCGCGCGGGTGAGGGCGTCCAGCGCGCCGAAGGGCTCGTCCATCAGCAGCACCTTGGGCTCCATCGCCAGCGCGCGGGCGATGCCCACGCGCTGCTTCATGCCGCCGGAGATCTCGTGCGGGCGCTTGGCCGAGGCGTGCGCCATGCCCACCAGTTCGAGCGCCGCGTCGGTGCGCTGCTTCAAGGCGGTGCGCGACTCGCTGGCGCCGAACACGCGCTCGACCGCCAGGTGCACGTTCTCGAAGCAGGTGAGCCAGGGCAGCAGCGAATGGTTCTGGAACACCACGGCGCGCTCCGGCCCCGGCGCAGCGATCTCGCGGTTGTCGCACAGCAGCACGCCACTGGTGGGCAGGAGCAGCCCGGCGATGAGGTTGAGCAGCGTCGACTTGCCGCAGCCCGAATGGCCGATCAGGGTGACGAACTCGCCCTTGGCCACGTCGAGATCGATCTCGCGCAGCGCATGGAAGCGGCCCTTGCGGGTGCTGAACACCATCTCGGCGTTCTGGACCTGGATGAAGCTGTTCATGGCGGTGTCTCCGGGGTCAGTGGTGTTCGTCGTAGCTGAAGCGCTTGGCGATGCTGATCAGCAGCGCCTCGAGCAGCAGACCGACGACGCCGATCACGACGATGGCAATCAGGATGTGCTTGACGTTGAGGTTGTTCCACTCGTCCCACACCCAGAAGCCGATGCCGACGCCGCCGGTCAGCATCTCGGCCGCCACGATCACCAGCCAGGCCGTGCCCACCGACAGGCGCACGCCGGTCAGCATGTAGGGCAGCACGGCGGGGAACAGGATCTTGGTGATCACCTTCCATTCGCTCAGGTTGAGCACCTTGGCGACGTTGAGGTAGTCGGCCGGCACGCGCTGCACGCCCACGGCGGTGTTGATGATCATCGGCCAGATCGAGCAGATGAAGAT
>CAZVLY010000582.1:0-1952 GCA_964628175.1 uncultured Piscinibacter sp.
TCGGTGTGGATGCCGAGGTTCTCGAGCCCCGAGTCCTTCAGCACCGCGCACACCCAGCATGCGGGTGACGAGCGGTTGCCGGCTCGGGCCATGTCGCTCGCCGCTCTGGGCGCGATGGCGCTGGCGGGCACCGCGGTCATCGCGACGCAGCACGCGATGGATGTGGCCCGCTATGCGCCCGCTCAGGCCGCCACACGGGCGTTGTCGGCCGAATGGAGGACCGACGGGTGGCAGCAGTTGTCAACCCATCGTATGGACGTGGGCGGCGAAGTCGAAGAGCCGCTCTCGGTGCAATGGGCCGGCACGGCCGATGGGATCGAGCGCGCGCTCCAAGCCACCGGATGGCGCAGGCCGCCCGCCTGGTGGTCGAGGTCCACCCTGTTGTGGCTGATGCCGTCCACCCGCATCGGCGAACTTCCCGTGCTGCCGAAGCTTCAATATGGCGACCCGCCTGCGCTGAGCCTGCAAAAGGAACTGGACCGGCAGCGTCGCCTGGTGATCCGCCTTTGGGCGACACCCTACCGCGTTGAACCGGCCAAGGATTCATCGGCGCCGCTTTGGCTCGGCATGGCCACCCTGGAACGGTTGAGTCATCCGGCCGGCATCGCCACGCTCGCGATGACGGACCAGGACTTCGCAGCGCCCGCCGTGCAACTCGCGCAGCTCCTGCAGCAACATGGGGTCGCGTTGGATCTCAAGTATCGGGACGCGACTGTGGTTGTCTTGATCTGGTGAGCCAGGGCCGGCACACACGCACCGGATGAACGGCAGATGAACACGCCCTTCAGCGTCCATACATTGCGGCGCGCCCAGACTGCACGCACAGTCAACATCGACTGGAGCCACATGCAGAGGACACCATCATGAATTCGATCCTTCTCGCCTCATCGATCGCTGTGCTGGCGGCCGCCGTCAGCACCTCGTCCTTGGCCGACGGCCGGGGATCCCGTGGGATCGATGGCGCTGCGCCGCAGGCCCAGAGGAGCATGCGTGCATCAGACTCTCACAGCAGCGACGAGCGTGCAGACCGGCACGACAGCCGCGATCACCGCCGCGACCGCGAACACCCCACGCGTGTGCGCCGTGGCAGCTGGTTCGACCATGGCATGCAGGCCGTTCCCACCGGCGCCGGTGCCGGCGAGCCTGGCCACGGCTGGCGCTACTTCTCGGATCCCGCAGCGTGCCGCGCCGTCGTGATCAGCCCGCAAGGCGAGTACTACTACAGTCGCGGCGAGGGCCTCGGCCTGGTCGCCGTGACACAGCCCAATTCCTGACGGCAGGACACGGCACCTCCACCATCGAGAAAGCCGGTGCAGGCGCGGTGGCGCCGCCCTCAGCCGCCGCCGCGCGGCAGGACCAGCGTGGCGCGCAAACCGCCCAGTGCCGAAGTCTCCAGCGCGAACGAGCCTCGTACAGCACGGCCAAGTCGTGCACGATCGCAAGACTGAGGCCGCTCCCAGGCGCGCATTCGTCCAGGCGGGCACCGCGCTCGAGCGCACGTTCATGCGACGGCGCATCGATGCGCGGCCCGTCATCTTCGACCGCGAGCACCGCCAACAGCGACGCCTGACCACGTCGGACATCCCTGCCCGGGCAGGATCGATTTCGCGCCGTTTTTGAAGTCCACCACGCAAGTCTGGTTGTCGCACAAGCATCCCCGATGCGGTGTCGTGCCGCTCGGCGCGTGAAGGTTCGAACTACAGCACAGCGCCGCTAGGCGAGGGACTGCCCAAACCCTCGAGCAATTCACTCGTGCTGTGGGTCATCAAAAGCAATCAATGCTCGCGTGTGACAGCAATGGCAGCTTTGAGGCAACTTCCTTGATCGACCGCTCATGGCCGAGAGCGTGAGTCTGTCGGTCTTCCTCACAGCAGACGTTCGCCCCCCCGGCCTCGCGGCCGGGGGCGACGGCTGAAGGGTCAGATCTCGGTCTGCTCAGATATCTCCAGGGC
>CAZVLY010000583.1:0-1950 GCA_964628175.1 uncultured Piscinibacter sp.
ATGTCGCCGATGGCGAAGATGTGCGGCACGTTGGTGCGCATCTGCACGTTCACCGGGATGAAGCCGCGCTCGCCGACGATCACGCCGGCCTTCTCGGCGCCGATCTTCTTGCCATTGGGCGTGCGGCCCACGGCCTGCAGCACGAGGTCGTAGACCCCTTCGCTCTTGGCGCCGTCCAGGCCCTCGAACATGACGCGGATGCCGTCCTTCGTGGCCTCGGCACCGACCGTCTTGGTCTTCAGCATCAGCTTGTCGAAACGCGGCGCGTTGAGCTTCTGCCAGACCTTGACGAGATCGCGGTCGGCACCTTGCATCAGGCCGTCGAGCATCTCGACGACGTCGAGCCTGGCTCCCAGCGTCGAATACACCGTGCCCATCTCCAAGCCGATGATGCCGCCGCCGATGACGAGCATCTTCTTCGGCCGCTGGCGCAGTTCGAGCGCGCCGGTGCTGGTGACGATGCGCGGGTCGTCCTTCGGAAGGAAAGGCAGCTTCACCGCCTCGGAGCCGGCGGCGATGATGGCCTGCTTGAACTTGATGGTCTGCGTGCTGCCGTCCTTGGTGAGCACGACCTTCAGGTGGAACGGGTCGGCGAACTCGCCGGTGCCCTGCACCACCGTCACCTTGCGCATCTTGGCCATCGCGGCCAGGCCGCCGGTCAGCTTGCCGATGACCTTTTCCTTGTGTGACTTCAGCTTGGCCAGGTCGACCACCGGCTCGGCGAAGCTCACACCGAGCGCCTCGAAGTGCTTGACCTCGTCCATCACCGCAGCCACGTGCAGCAGCGCCTTGGACGGGATGCAGCCGACGTTCAGGCAGACGCCGCCGAGGGTCGGGAAACGCTCGACCAGCACCGTCTTCAGGCCGAGGTCGGCGGCGCGGAAGGCGGCCGAGTAGCCACCGGGGCCGGCGCCGAGCACGAGCATGTCGCACTCGAGGTCGGCACCGCCGGCGTACGAGGCAGCCACGGGTGCGGGGGCCGCCGCGACAGCCGGGGCCACGGCCGCCGCAGGTGGTGCGGCAGTCGGAGCGGCCGCCGGGGCCGCAGCCGCGGCTCCTTCAGCGTCCAGCGTGAGGATCACCGTGCCCTCGTTGACGCTGTCGCCGAGCTTGACCTTCAGTTCCTTGACCACGCCGGCATGCGAGGACGGGATCTCCATCGAGGCCTTGTCGCTCTCGACGGTGATGAGCGACTGCTCGGCCTTGACGGTGTCGCCCGGCTTGACGAGCAGCTCGATGATCGCGACGTCCTTGAAGTCGCCGATGTCCGGAACCTTGATGTCGATGATCGCCATCGCGGGCTCCTTACAGCAGCACCCGGCGGAAGTCCGCCAGGATCTGACCGAGGTAGGCGTTGAAGCGCGCGGCCGCCGCGCCGTCGATCACGCGGTGGTCCCAGCTCAGCGACAGCGGCAGGATCAGGCGCGGCACGAAGGCCTTGCCGTCCCAGCGCGGCTCGGTGCTGCTCTTGCACACGCCGAGGATGGAGACCTCGGGCGCGTTGATGATCGGCGTGAAGTAGCGTCCGCCGATGCCGCCCAGCGACGAGATCGAGAAGCAGCCGCCGCTCATCTCGGCCGGGCTCAGCTTGCCGTCGCGCGCCTTCTTCGCCAGTTCGCCCATCTCCTGCGAGATCTGGAAGATGCCCTTCTTGTCGGCATCCTTGATCACCGGGACCATCAGGCCGTTCGGCGTATCGGCCGCGAAGCCGATGTGGAAGTACTGCTTGAGCACGAGCTGTTCGCCGTCCAGCGAGGCGTTGAACTCGGGGAACTTCTTCAGCGCGGCGACCGAGGCCTTGATGAGGAAGGCGAGCATCGTGACCTTGATGCCACTCTTCTCGTTCTCCTTGTTGAGCTGGACGCGGAAGGCCTCGAGCTCGGTGATGTCGGCATCGTCGTGGTTGGTGACGTGCGGGATCACCACCCAGTTGCGGTGCAGGTTGGCGCC
>CAZVLY010000584.1:0-1947 GCA_964628175.1 uncultured Piscinibacter sp.
GCTCCAGGTCGAGCGCCAGCTTCAGCGGCGTCTGGCCGCCGTACTGGACGATCACGCCGTGCGGCTTTTCCTTGTCGACGATCTCCAGCACGTCTTCCAGCGTCACCGGCTCGAAGTACAGGCGGTCGGAGGTGTCGTAGTCGGTCGACACGGTTTCCGGGTTGCAGTTGACCATGATGGTCTCGTACCCGTCCTCGCGCATCGCCAGCGCCGCGTGCACGCAGCAGTAGTCGAACTCGATGCCCTGGCCGATGCGGTTCGGCCCGCCGCCGAGCACCATGATCTTCTTGCGATCGGTCGGGTTGGCTTCGCACTCGCCGTCCAGCGTCTCGTAGCACGAGTACATGTAGGCGGTCTGGGTGGCGAACTCGGCCGCGCAGGTGTCCACGCGCTTGTAGACCGGGCGCACGCCCATCGCGTGGCGCGCCGCGCGCACCTCGTGCTGGTTGGTGCCCAGCAGCTTGGCCAGGCGGCGGTCGGAGAAGCCCTTCTGCTTGAGCAAGCGCATCTCCGGCTCGCTCAGGCTGGCCAGGATGCGGCCCTTGAGCACGCCCTCGGTGGCGACGATCTGCTCGATCTGCGCCAGGAACCAGGGATCGATCTTCGTTTCCTCGAAGATCTCGTCGAGCGTCATGCCGATGCGGAAGGCGTCGCCCACGTAGAGGATGCGCTCCGGGCCGGGCTCGCCGATCTCCTGCACGATCTCCTCGCGGTCGTCGCTGCGCTCGGTGAGTCCGTCGATGCCGGTCTCCAGGCCGCGCAGCGCCTTCTGCAGGCTTTCCTGGAAGGTGCGGCCCATGGCCATCACCTCGCCCACCGACTTCATCTGCGTGGTCAGGCGCGAATCGGCGGCCGGGAACTTCTCGAACGCGAAGCGCGGGATCTTGGTGACGACGTAGTCGATGCTCGGCTCGAACGAGGCCGGCGTGGCGCCGCCGGTGATGTCGTTGCGCAGTTCGTCGAGCGTGTAGCCCACCGCCAGCTTGGCGGCCACCTTGGCGATCGGAAAGCCGGTGGCCTTGGAGGCCAGCGCCGAGGACCGCGACACGCGCGGGTTCATCTCGATCACGACCATGCGCCCGTTGGCCGGGTTGATCGAGAACTGTACGTTGGAGCCGCCGGTGTCGACGCCGATCTCGCGCAGGATGGCGATCGAGGCGTTGCGCAGCAGCTGGTATTCCTTGTCGGTCAGCGTCTGCGCCGGCGCGACGGTGATCGAGTCGCCGGTGTGCACGCCCATCGGGTCGAGGTTCTCGATGGAGCACACGATGATGCAGTTGTCCGCCTTGTCGCGGACGACCTCCATCTCGAACTCCTTCCAGCCGATCAGGCTCTCCTCGATGAGCAGTTCGTTGGTCGGCGAGAGGTCGAGGCCGCGCTTGCAGATCTCCTCGAACTCCTCCGGGTTGTAGGCGATGCCGCCGCCGGTGCCGCCGAGCGTGAAGCTCGGGCGGATCACCATCGGGAAGCCGGTGCCGCCGATGTCGTGGGTGATGCGGCGCTGCACGGCGAGCGCCTCTTCCATCGAGTGCGCGATGCCCGACTTGGCCGAGTGCAGGCCGATGCCCGTCATCGCGTCCTTGAACTTCAGCCGGTCCTCGGCCTTCTCGATCGCATGTTCGTTGGCGCCGATCATCTCGACGCCGTACTTGGCGAGCACACCGTTCTTGTGCAGGTCGAGCGCGCAGTTCAGCGCCGTCTGGCCGCCCATGGTGGGCAGCAGCGCGTCGGGCCGCTCCTTGGCGATGATCTTCTCGACCATCTGCCAGGTGATCGGCTCGATGTAGGTCGCGTCGGCCATCTCCGGGTCGGTCATGATCGTCGCCGGATTGCTGTTGACGAGGATGACTCGGTAGCCCTCCTCGCGCAGCGCCTTGCAGGCCTGGGCGCCGGAGTAGTCGAACTCGCAGGCCTGGCCGATGATGATCGGGCCGGCGCCGATGATGA
>CAZVLY010000585.1:0-1921 GCA_964628175.1 uncultured Piscinibacter sp.
CGCGGCGTTTGCCTTCAATCAAGGCATGGCCCACCAAGCGCTGGCCGCTCACGCCGTAGGGGTGGCCGACGGCGATCGCGCCGCCGTTGACGTTGAGCCGGTCCATCGGGATGCCCAGCGTGTCGGCGCAGTAGAGCACCTGCACGGCGAAGGCCTCGTTGAGCTCCCACAGGTCGATGTCGGCCACCGTCAGGCCCAGGCGCTTGAGCACCTTGGGCACGGCGAACACCGGGCCGATGCCCATCTCGTCGGGCTCGCAGCCGGCCACCGCGAAGCCGAGGAAGCGGCCCAGCGGCTTCAGGCCCTTGCGCTCGGCGACACGCTCGTCCATCACGATGCAGGCGCCGGCACCGTCGCTGAACTGGGATGCATTGCCCGCCGCGATCACGCCGCCGGGCAGCGCCGGCTTGATGCCGGCCACCGCCTCGTAGGTGGTGCCGGCGCGCAGGCCCTCGTCGGCGGAGACGGTGACTTCCTTGGTGCGCAGGCCGAGCTGCGCATCGGCCACGCCGGCCATCACGGTGATCGGCGCGATCTCGTCCTTGAACCTGCCGGCCTCCTGCGCCGCGCAGGCCTTCTGCTGGCTGGCGGCGCCGTACTGGTCCATGCGCTCGCGGGCGATGTTGTAGCGCTTGGCCACCTGCTCGGCGGTCTGCAGCATGCTCCAGTAGATCTCGGGCTTGTGCTCGGCCAGCCAGGGGTCGGCGAGCATGTGCTTGTTCATCTCGTTCTGCACGCAGGAGATGCTCTCCACGCCGCCGGCGGCGAACACCTCGCCCTCGCCGGCGATGATGCGTTGCGCAGCCATCGCGATGGTCTGCAGGCCGCTGGAGCAGAAGCGGTTCACCGTCATGCCGCTGGTGGTGATGGGCAGGCCGGCGCGCAGCGCGATCTGGCGCGCGATGTTGGCGCCGGTGGCGCCCTCGGGGTTGGCGCAGCCCATGATGACGTCGTCGACCTCGGCCGGCGCGATGCCGGCGCGTTCGACGGCGGCCTTGAGCGCATGGCCGCCGAGCGTGGCACCGTGGGTCATGTTGAAGGCACCCTTCCAGCTCTTGGCGAGCGGGGTGCGGGCGGTCGAGACGATCACGGCTTGGGTCATCGGGTTCTCCTGTGGATCAGGCGGCCGGCATCGCCGCCTTGTAGATGCTGTTGCGGGGTTGCGCGAAGACGCGCCGGAGCATGGGCTCGAACTCGCCGATCGGCAGCGTCTGCGCCTTCGGGTCGAAGGCCGGGTTGTCGTAGAGCGCGCAGAACTCGGCGGTGCGCTCGTAGTGCGGGTGGCCGGCGAACTGGTCGCGCAGGTTGCGGTCCAGCCCCAGGTGGTGAAAGAAGTAGTAGCCCTGGAAGATGCCGTGGTTCTGCACCATCCAGAGATTGGCCTCGCTGACCACCGGCTTGAGGATCGCCGCGGCGATGTCGAAGTGGTTGAACGGTGCCAGCGTGTCGCCGATGTCGTGCAGCAGCGCGCAGACCACGTACTCCTCGTCGCGGCCGTCGCGCAGCGCGCGCGTGGCGGTCTGCAGCGAGTGCGTGTAGCGGTCGACCGGGAAGCCGCCGTAGTCGCCCTCGAGCAGCTTCAGGTGCGCGATCAGCCGGTCGGGCAGCGCCTTCACGAAAGGCGCGTACTCGCCGGCGATCTTGCGCCAGTCGTCCGCGGTGCTTTCCTCCATGCGGGTGAAGCTGGCGCGGTCGTTCATGGCGTGGGCTCCCATGTCCTCAGCTGAAGGTCTTGCCTTCGGCCGCGAGCCTGGCGAGCAGCGGCGCCGGCTCCCAGAACTTGGCGTCGTCGTTCGGGTTCTTCGCGAAGCGCTTCATCGCCTGCGCGACGTTGAACAGGCCCACCGTGTCGGCATAGCACATCGGGCCGCCGCGATGCAGCGGGAAGCCGTAGCCGGTGAGGTAGACCATGTCGATGTCG
>CAZVLY010000586.1:0-1920 GCA_964628175.1 uncultured Piscinibacter sp.
CGCGGCGCCAAGCGGGTCGTCGTGACGATGTGCATCGGCGGCGGCATGGGGGCGGCGGGCGTGTTCGAGGTGCTGTGAGTGCCTGGACGGGAAGGGACGAGCCGGTGAACGTGTCGCCGGAGGCCTTCCTCGCCATGGGCCGCGAGGTCCTCTCCCGGCAGCCCTTCAGCGTGCTGATGGGCGCGAAGCTCAATGCGCTCGAACCCGGCCGCTGCGAGCTGCAACTGAGCATCGCCGAGCACCTGAAGCAGCAGAACGGCTTCCTGCACGGCGGTGTGGTCAGCTACCTGGCCGACAACGCGCTGACCTACGCCGGTGGCACGGCGCTGAGCGTGCCGGTGGTGACCAGCGAGTACAAGATCAACTACGTGCGCCCCGCCGTCGGCGACCGGCTCGTCGCGCGCGCACGCGCCGAGTACGTCGGCAAGTCGCAGGCGGTGTGCCGCTGCGAGGTCTATGCCGTGACGATCCACGGCGAGAAGCTCTGCGCGATGGCGCAGGGCACCATCGTTCCGCTGCCCGAAGCCGCGAAACCCGACACCCCATGAGCTACCGCCGCACCGCCGACTTCCTGCTCCACGACTGGCTCGACGTGGCCTCGCTGCAATCGCGCGAGCGTTTTGCCGACCACAACCGCGAGACCTTCGACGCCGTGCTCGACATGTGCGAGAAGCTCGCCGCCGAGAAGTTCGCGCCCTTCAACCGCCTGGCCGACACCGAGGAGCCCTGGTTCGACGGCGAGAAGGTGCATCTGCCGGCCGCCAGCCACGCCGCGGCCAAGGCCTATGCCGAGTCGGGCATGCTCGCCGCGGCGCAGGACTACGAACTCGGCGGCATGCAGCTGCCCTGCGTGGTCGAGATGGCGGCCAACAGCTTCTTCTCCAAGGCCGGCATCGGCATCGGCGGCGGCGGCATGCTGACCAGCGGCAATGCCAACCTGCTGATGGCGCACGGCACGCCGATGCAGCAGCAGGTGTTCGCCGCCAACGAGTTCGGCGGGCGCTTCAGCGGCACCATGTGCCTGTCGGAGCCGCAGGCCGGCTCCAGCCTGTCGGACGTGGTCACGCGCGCCACGCCCGACGGCGCCAACTTCGAGGCCGAGCCGCTCGGCCCGCGTTACCGCCTGCGCGGCAACAAGATGTGGATCAGCAACGGCGAGCACGAGCTGACCGAGAACATCATCCACCTGGTGCTGGCCAAGATCCCCGGGCCAGACGGCAAGCTGGTGCCGGGCACGCGCGGCATCTCGCTGTTCATCGTGCCGAAGAAGCTGGTCGACACCGCCGGGCAGCTCACCGGTGAGCGCAACGACGTGGCGCTGGCCGGCCTGAACCACAAGCTCGGCTACCGGGGCATCCCGAACACGCTGCTGAACTTCGGCGAGGGCAAGTTCCCGGTGCGTGGTGCCGCAGGCGCGATCGGCTACCTCGTCGGCAAGCCGGGCGAAGGCCTGCGCTGCATGTTCCACATGATGAACGAGGCGCGCATCGCCGTCGGCCTGGGCGCGACCATGCTCGGCTACGCGGGCTACGAAGCGAGCCTGGCCTATGCGAAGGACCGGCCGCAGGGCCGGCCGATGGGGCCGTCGGGCAAGGACGCGACGCAGCCGCAGGTCCCCATCATCCGCCATGCCGACGTGAAGCGCATGCTGCTCGCGCAGAAGAGCTACTGCGAAGGCGCCCTGGCGCTGGAGCTGTACTGCGCTCGCCTGGTCGACGAGGCGCACACCGGTGCGCCCGACGACGCCGCGCAGGCCGCGCTGCTGCTGGAGATGCTCACGCCGATCGCCAAGAGCTGGCCAAGCGAGTGGTGCCTGGAGGCGAACAGCCTGGCCATCCAGGTGCATGGGGGCTATGGCTACACGCGCGACTTCCCGGTCGAGCAGTACTGGCGCGACAACCGCCTGAACATGATCCACGA
>CAZVLY010000587.1:0-1915 GCA_964628175.1 uncultured Piscinibacter sp.
CGCGCCGGAAGCTGTAGCCGGCGCCGATCTCCTGGCCCTGCTGGATCTCGACGGGCTCGGCCGACGCGGCGCCCGCCAGCAGCGCCAGCGTGAGGAACAGGGCGGATGCGGGTTTGGTCGTCACTTCGCGGGTCCTTCCAGGTCGTCGTGGGGAGTGGGCCGCCCCGGCTCGGCCCGCCAGATCGCCAGGCTGCTCAATTGCTGGCCGAGGTTGCCCAGGAAGAACAGCGCGGCGATGAAGCTGAGCAGCCAGGGCGAATTCTTCAGTTCAGCCCACCAGGTGACATGGACCTGGCGCATCTCGCCCTGATGGGGCGTCACGCCGAGCCGGTCGGCGGAGGCATGGGCGATCACGTCCAGGCCGCCATCCTTGTGCGGGCGCACGAACCCGACCGCCGGACCCTGCATGCCGCTCACGCACAGTGGCGAACGGCCCGGTTCGTCCAGCCCGGCCCACTCGCGAAGCTTGCGCTTGAGGTGGCGCCCGCGGTCGAGTTCGGACGGGCCGCCCGCAAAGCAGGGCGCGGTGTCGATGATCGATCCGCCGTCGATCTTCTCCGCAAGCACGGTGATGCTCTGGCCGGTGAAGGTCTCGCGCGTGCGCGCACTCAGCTCGGCCGAACGCAGCAGCGGCGCGCTCGACACGCCCCAGCCCGCGCCATGTTGCAGCGCCGCCCCGAGCACGATGCGGCCTTCCAGCGGATGCGTGAACAGCTGGGGCGCTGCCGAGGCCGCCGCGGCCGCTGCGGGGCCCGGCGCGGCTGCAGCGGGACCCTGCGCGGAACGGAACTCGATCGACACGTCCTTGAAAGCCTGATGGTCGAAACTCCTGTGCTCGGCAAGCTGCGTGAGGCTGCCCTCGCGCGACTGCACGGAGTACTCGACGATCTCCGGGCGCGATGCGCAGCCCTCGAAAGGCGACGAGGGGCTGAGTGCCGCGCGCAGCGAATCGTCCGGCAGTCGTTCCAGCACCAGCTTCGAACCCGGCCCGAAACCGATCGTCACCGTGGTTGTCTCCGCGGGCGCGGCGGCCGCTTGCGGCGCCGACGCGGCCCCGCCCGGCAGCGGCGGCACCGCAGCCCGGTTGGTGACCGCGATCGTGCCGGGGCCGAGATCCCAGGTCAGGAAGCGACCGCACGACGGTTCCACCGTCACCACGTCGGTCTGCGCCTGAACCGAGAAGGCATTGGTCCGCGTCGTGCAGGTCGACATCACGAACGCCGCGCCGGTGGCCAGACCGAGCAGCAGCAGCAGGCGGCCGCGCCGCTCCAGTCCCAGGATCAGCGAACGGCCTTCGGCGCGCAGCGAAGGCCAGATCACCACTGCAGCGTCACTTCCTGCTTGCTGGTCTGGCCGCCATCGCGGCGCAAGAGCGTCAGCGTCGCCTTGCGGGCCGCTCCCAGGGGCAGCGGCATGTCGCACACGGCGTCGAAGCGCACCGTCGGCCCGCCGCTGATGGGCGTGCAGCGAACCCCCTCGGGCGCGCCCGGTCCGTACGAGAACATCTCGGCGCGGCGTGTGTTCACGTACAGACGGATGGGCAGGCTCGCCCCGGAATCCTTGCGCCGGCCCCAGGCAACGAGCTGGAAGGTCGGCACCTTCTCGCCGCTCAGCGAGATGGGCTGCGCGGCCAGGGCGAGCTGGTCGACATGGTCGGGCCGTGTCGCGCCGGAGGGCGCCGACAGCTCGAACCAGTCGGGCGCACCCTTCGCGGGCACGTGCTCCCAGATGCCCTCGCCGCGCAGCCGGCCGTTGGCCGACGCGACGTCGACGCGGATATCGGCCTTGGCGAGCGCGGGATCGATACGCACCGACACCTGGCCGGACTTCAGGTCTTCCACGCTGGGAACCACGGCGATGCCGACCACGGCATGCCCGCGCACCGGCGTGGGCGGGTCGATGACCTCCTGGTACT
>CAZVLY010000588.1:0-1635 GCA_964628175.1 uncultured Piscinibacter sp.
CCGCTCGAGCACGCGCATCGACAGGTCGACGGCGTGCACGTTCTTCGTCAGGGCGCCCACCGAGATGCGGTCCACGCCGGTGGCGGCGATGTCGCGCAGCTGCTCGAGCTGCACGCCGCCGGACACCTCCAGCTCGGCGCGGCCGGCGGTGCGCGTCACCGCCTCGCGCATGGCGGGCAGCTCGAAGTTGTCGAGCATGATGCTGGTGGCGCCGTTCGCCAGCGCCTCCTCGAGCTGCGCCAGGGTCTCGACCTCGATCTGGATCTCCACCCCGGCGTTCAGGGCCCGGGCCTGCGCCAGCACCTGCGCGATGCCGCCGGCAGCAGCGATGTGGTTCTCCTTGATCAGGATGCCGTGCCAAAGCGCCAGCCGCTGGTTGCGCCCGCCGCCCACGCGCACCGCGTACTTCTGCGCCTGGCGAAGCCCCGGCAGGGTCTTGCGCGTGTCGAGGATGGCGCAGCCGCGCGGGTTGGGCGAAGCGCCGGCAATCGCGTCGACATGCGCGCGCGTCAGCGTCGCGGTGGCCGACAGCAGCTGCAGGAAGTTCAGTGCCGGCCGCTCGGCGGAGAGCAGGGCGCGCGCCTTCGCCTCGATCTCGCACAGCGGCGTGTTGGCGCTCAGGCGGTCGCCTTCGGCGGCGGCCCAGGTGATGCGTGCCTCGGCGTCGAGCGCCTTCACGCAGCCGTCGAACCAGTCGCGGCCGCACAGCACGGCGGCTTCGCGCACGATCACGCGGGCGCGCACCCGCTGCTCGGCCGGCACCAGTTGGGCCGTCCAGTCGCCGCGGCCGATGTCCTCGGCCAGCGCGTCGCGGATGTTGCGCTCGCGCGCCTGCGCCAGCGTCTCGTTGTGCTCGAACATGTTCAGGCCGCGCCGATGTGCTTGACGAAGGCCGGCTGCGCCGTGGCCGAGGGATGCTTGGCGGTGAAGTCGAGCATGCGCTCGATGCAGCCCAGCGCCTGGGCACGCACCGGCTCGTCGACGAAGATCTCGCCGCTGCCCTGTTCCAGCGCCTGCACCACGCCCTGCAGCGCGTTCATCGCCATCCACGGGCAGTGCGCGCAGCTCTTGCACGTCGCGCTGCGGCCGGCAGTGGGCGCCTCCAGCAGCGTCTTGCCGGGCGCGAGCTGGCGGATGCGGTGCATCAGGCCGTTGTCGGTGGCGATGATGAAGGTCTGCGCGTCGCTCTTCAGCACCGCATTGAGGATCTGCGTCGTCGAGCCCACCACGTCGGCCTGCGCGACCACGCTTTGCGGCGATTCCGGGTGCACCAGCACTTTGGCGTCCGGGTGTTGCTTGCGCAGCAGATCGAGCTCGATGCCCTTGAACTCGTCGTGCACGATGCACTCGCCGTGCCACGACAGCATGTCGGCGCCGGTCTGCTCCTGGATGTAGCGGCCCAGGTGGCGGTCGGGCGCCCAGAGGATCTTCTCGCCGCGATCCTTGAGGTGCTTGACGATCGCCAGCGCGCAGGAGCTCGTCACCATCCAGTCGGCACGCGCCTTCACGGCCGCGCTGGTGTTGGCGTAGACGACGACCGTGCGGTCGGGGTGGGCATCGCAGAACGCGGCGAACTGGTCCGGCGGGCAGCCCAGGTCGAGCGCACAGGTGGCGTCGAGATCGGGCATCAGCCCC
>CAZVLY010000588.1:1661-1914 GCA_964628175.1 uncultured Piscinibacter sp.
GCCATTTCCAGCGAATCGGCGACGCAGCCGCCGGTTTCGAGCGCCAGATCCTGCAGGTCGCCATCGACGTAGTAGTGCGCCACCAGCACCGCGCCGTGCTGCTTCAGCAATGCGGCGGCGCGTGCCTTCCATTCGCGGCGTTGATCGGGGGTCAGCGGCTCGGGCACCTTGGCCCAGGCATGGGCGACGCAGCTGCTGCCGCTGGCGTCCTGGCGGGTGTAGTCGAACAGCACTTGGCTCATCGCGATGGCGC
>CAZVLY010000589.1:0-1895 GCA_964628175.1 uncultured Piscinibacter sp.
CGCTGCCGATCGCGCGCGACCTGGCGCGCAACGGCATCCGCAACATGACCATCGCACCGGGCATCTTCGGCACGCCGATGCTGTTCTCGATGCCGCAGGAAGTGCAGGACGCGCTGGCCGCCGGCGTGCCCTTCCCGAGCCGCCTGGGCACACCGGCGGACTACGCGAAGCTGGTGCACCAGATCATCGTCAACGACATGCTCAACGGCGAGGTGATCCGCCTGGACGGCGCGATCCGTCTGGCGCCCAAGTGACCCAAAGGTGGCGGGCCTGGCGGCCGCCACCGTTGTTGTCTCGCAGACCTCGCCGCTCAGCCCTTGCGTCGGGCGTAGAGACTCCACAGCCGGGCCAGATCGGCCGTGCCGTCGGTACCGCCGACTCCGCGCAGCGTCGCCTGCGCCTTCGCATCGCCGCCCAGGACCTGCGCGACGCCGAGATGCAGCTTGGCATCCTCGGGCCGCTTCAGGCCGCCCTTGGCGATGCCCTGCTGCATCATCTGCAGGCCACGGGCGCTGTCGCCGCCCAGCGCGGTCGAGAAGCCCAGGCTGACCAGCGCATTGCCGTCCTTCGCCGAATTCGCCTCGCTCTCCGCCGCCGCGCGGGCCGCCTTCGCCTCGTCGATCCGCTTCATGACCAGGTCACGCAGCCGCTTGTGCCGATCGGCCTCGGCGCCCGTGCCGAGCACGCCACTGGCGAAACCCTTGTCGACCACCTGCTTGGCCTCGAGTTCGTGGCCCGCTTGCAGCGCGAGCTGGCTCATCTCCATGAAGTCGCTGGCGGAGCTCATGCTGCCGGTGGCCAGGCTGAGCCGGTAGGTGTCGAGCACCAGCCGGTCGCTGAAGCCGGGCTTGCGCTGCATGCGGCTGAGCAGGTCGACCCAGTACTCCTTCTTCGGGTAGTAGGTGACCAGGCGCTCGAGCGCGAAGACCGTCGCGCCCGGGTCCTTCAGCTGCGACGCGGCGTTGAGCAGCAGGTTCAGCCGATCCTGGGCCGGCGGTGTGCCGGCCTTCTCGGCTGCCTGGATCTCGACGGTGAGTTCGCGTGCCGCGCCGGCGTAGTCGCCGCTGAGGTACTGGCTCTGGATCAGCAGCGTGCGCATCGACGCGCTCGTGCCGCCTTCCTTGAAGTAGCGCTGGCCCCACTGCATCGCCTTGGCGTAGTCCTTGGCGCGGTAGTAGCCACCCGAGATCGACTCGGCCATGCGGGCCTTGTCGGCGGGCGCCACCTTGCCGGTGGCCGCCAGCGCTTCGAACGACTTGGCCGCGGTGTCGTTGTCACCTGCACCCGAGGCGGCAGCAATGCGCATGCGCTCGACGAGGTAGCTCTCGTTGGCGTTCTTGCCGCCCACGGCATCGGCCTCGCGCACCTTGGCCAGCGCGTCCTTGTACTTGCCGGCCTTGATGAGGTCCTGTGCGGCCTGCAGCGGCTTGCCCACATCGGGCCGCACGGACTCCTGCGCCTGGACCGCGCCGAAGGCGATCAGCCACGCCGCGGCGAGCGCGGTGAATCGAAATTGCTTCATGGCTACTTGACGAACTGTTCGTTGCCGACCATCCCGAGCTTGGTCACGCCCAGCCGCTGAGCGGAAGCCAGCACTGTCGCGACCGACTTGTACTCGACCAGCTTGTTCGGCCGGATGTGCACTTCGGCCTGGTCAGGCTCGGCCGCCACGCGCTGCAGGCGATCCTCGAGCGCCGCACGGTCGGTCAGCGCTTCGCCGTTCCACAGGATGGTGCCGTCGAAGTCGATGTCGATCGTCACAACGACCGGGTCCTTCTGCTGGGCCGGCGGCGCGCCCTGCGGCATGTTCAGGTTGACGCTGTGCAGCTGGATCGGGATCGTGATGATCAGCATGATCAGCAGCACCAGCATCACGTCGATGAGCGGCGTGGTGT
>CAZVLY010000590.1:0-1884 GCA_964628175.1 uncultured Piscinibacter sp.
GCCGAGCTGGTGGGCGAGGGCGAGCACCGCGACGCGCTGCTGCGCGACCTGGGCGAGATGCGCGACCTGATCACCGACCTGCTGGAGAGCGAACGCCTGGCCACCGGCCACGCTGCGCTGCAGACCGAGCGCGTGGACCTCGGCGCGCTGGCGCGCGAGCTGCTGGCGACGCAGTTCGCGCAGGCCGACCTCACGCTGCGCATCGACGACACGCTGGGCCCGGTACGGGCCGACCCGGCGCGCGTGCGCCTGCTGCTGCGCAACCTGGTCGACAACGCCCTGCGCCACAGCGCCGGTGCCGCGGTGCCGCCGCAACTCGAACTGGCGCGCGAGGCCGACGGCCAGCTGCGCGTGAGCGTGCGCGACCATGGCCCCGGTGTCAGCGAAGAGCAGCTGGCGCGCCTGGCCGAGCCCTTCTACCGCGCCGACAGCGCGCGCCAGCGCAGCACCGGCGGCGTGGGCCTGGGCTTGTACCTGTGCCGGCTGGTCGCGCAGGCGCATGGCGGCACGCTCACCGTGCGCAACGCGCAGCCGGGGCTGGAGGTCAGCGCGCGCTGGCCGATCGTGACCACGAACGGATGAACCTGCCGAGGCGGACGCACCACGCCGACAGCTGCAACTGCGCAGAGAACAGCCACTGCTTGCGGGCCAGCACACGCTTTTCGAGCAGGTGCCACGACAGCACCCCGGCACACAGCGCCAGGGGCAGGGCGAGCGCGATGTTGCCGTACCAGGTGCGTGCCAGCGGCGTCGAGGCGACGAGCGCCTGCTGCAGCGGGAAGCCGTAGAGGAACACGCCGTACGAATAGTCGCCGCTGGCCAGCAGGCGGCTCTTGCGCGGGTTCTGCAGGCCCAGGTAGACGGTGGCATAGGCCGCGGGCAGGGCGATCAGGTAGCCCAGTTCCGGGTTCGTCAGGCACAGCGCGATGCCGAGCACCGACAGGGCGAAGAGGAAGGCGTTGAAGCGGATGCGATCGCGGAACGAATGGATCAGCAGCCCGGCGATGAAGCACAGCACGAGCAGTCGCTCGCCGCGTGCCATGCCGCCGAGTTCGGCCAGGCGCCACTCGAAGTAGGCCGTCGCGGCCGCGAACAGCGCCAGCAAGAGCCCGCGCCGGCGGGCGATGCCGGCGGCGGCCAGGGCGGCCAGCAGCACGTAGCACTCGAGCTCGGCCGGCACCGTCCACAGCTGCCCGTTGACCTGCGAGTCGGGGTTGCCCGTGAACACACCCGGCAGGTGGTAGTGGATGTCGCCGAGGATGTTGAGCAGGTAGGCGTGGAACATCGGGTGCGCGAAGTACTCCGGCCACGCCAGCGTGGTGAACAGCGGCCCGAGGATCAGCGCGCAGAACAGCGTGTCCAGCGCCAGCGCCGGGAAGATGCGCATCACGCGCAGCCCGAGGAACACGAACAGGCTGCGCGACCGTTCCAGGCTGCCCGCGACGAGGAATCCGCTGAGCGCGAAGAACATCGGCAGCAGCGACAGCACGGCCACGCCGAAGGTGGACCGGTTGAAGGCGGACTGCGCCGCTGCGCCTTGCGTGGTGATGATGCTGTGGAAGCACACGATCAGCATGGCCAGGCCGATGCGCAGGTAGTCGAAGCCGGTGGCCTTGCCACCCGTGGTGGCCAGCCTTTCGGAAATCCAGGGTCCCGCCGTCGGGAGAGTCCAGCGCATGTTCAAGTCCATGGGGGCGTCGCAGTGCGGCGCGTGAATCGAAGCCAGGCCTTGACGCGAGCGGCAGGCCGGCTGAGGAGGGGGCGAGTGTGCGCAGGAGCGCGCTGTGGGGCCATCCCCAAGATTGCGCCGCGAATGTGACGCGACGCCTGGCGGAAGCGGTGAGATTCGAACTCACGGGCCCTTGCGAGCCGCCGGTTTTCAAG
>CAZVLY010000591.1:0-1881 GCA_964628175.1 uncultured Piscinibacter sp.
AGCAGCCCGGCGCCGCCGAACAGCAGCAGCAGCGCGAAGGCCAGCCGCCACACCCAGGACTCCACCGCGGTGGATTTCGCGAGGCCGCCGCACACCCCGGCGATCCAGCGGTCGCTGCGGCTGCGCCGCAAGGCGT
This sequence comes from uncultured Piscinibacter sp., assembly GCA_964628175.1. Classification (GTDB taxonomy): domain Bacteria; phylum Pseudomonadota; class Gammaproteobacteria; order Burkholderiales; family Burkholderiaceae_C; genus Piscinibacter. Next base: position 137 of record CAZVLY010000591.1, read on the forward strand.
TGACGGCCGCGATGACCGGCTGCGCCTCGGCGCCGAGGCCGGGCTGCAGCAGGCGCTCCTTGGCGCGTGTGTACTCGTCGTCCGTCAGCGCCCCGCGCTGGTGAAGTTCGGACAGCCTGCCCAGTTCGTCGCTCAGTGACATGGCCAGCTCCTTTCGGGTCGATGCAGCGCGAGAGTGTCACCCGGCAAGATGGGGCCGGCCTGATCTGAGACAAGGGCCTCCGGCCCGGCCGGAATATCATCAAAGGCTGATACAACGCTCCCGAGGTCGATCCATGCCCCGCTCCGCCGCTCCGTTGTCCCGCCGCATCCTGCTCAAGTCGCTGGCCGCCCTCGGCCTGCTGAGCAGCCTGGTGGCGGCGGATGCCTCCGATGCCCTGTCGGTGAGCCTGGACACGGCCCGCGCCGAGCACGAGGCCGGGCGCGCGGTGCTGATCGACATCCGCGAGCCCAATGAACACGCCACCGGCGTGGCCCGCGGCGCGCGCCTGCTGCCGATGAGCCAGCTGGGATCGCGCCTGGCCGAGATCTCCACCGACCCGAAGCAGCCCGTGCTGCTGATCTGCAACACGCAGAACCGCTCCAGCCGCACGCTCAAGTCGCTGCGCGAGCGCGGCTACGCCAACGTGCGCTTCGTCGAGGGCGGCATGAGCGAGTGGGCGCGCCGCGGCTGGCCGCTGGTCAAGCCGGGTCTGTGACCGGTCGCGCCCCTGCCCCGGCTTATGCCCGGGGCGAGATTGCTTAGAAGCACTGCGTCGTTGCCCGGGAGGCGGGGCCTGCCGAGAATGGCCGATTGCCCTCGGCGACCCGACCATGAACTTCCAGCAACTGCGCGCCGTCCGCGAAACCGCCCGCCTGGGCTTCAACCTCACCGAGGTGGCGGCCGCGCTGCACACCTCGCAGCCGGGCATCAGCCGGCAGATCCGCGAGCTCGAGGACGAGCTCGGCATCGAGATCTTCGTGCGCGCCGGCAAGCGCCTGACCGGCCTCACGCCGCCGGGCGAAGCGGTGCTGCCCATCGTCGAGCGGCTGCTGCTCGACGCCGAGAACCTCAAGCGCGTCGGCGAGGACTTCACCGCGCAGAACGCCGGGCGACTCTCGATCGCGGCGACGCACTCGCAGGCACGCTATGCGCTGCCCACGGTGGTGCGCGACTTCCGCCAGGTCTACCCGCAGGTCACGCTGGAGCTGCACCAGGGCTCGCCGCGGCAGGTGGCGGCGATGCTGCTGTCGGGCGAGGCCGACATCGGCGTGGCCACCGAGGCGCTGGCGCAGTACGAGCAGCTCGTCGCGCTGCCCTGCTACCGCTGGACGCACAGCATCGTCGTGCCGCCGGGCCATGAGCTGCTGCGCGTCGAGGGGCCGATCACGCTCGAGCAACTGGCGCGCCACCCGATCATCACCTACGAGAGCGGCTACACCGGCCGCACGCACATCGACGAGGCCTTCGCCAATGCCGGCCTGAAGCCGAGCATCGTGCTCAGCGCGATGGACGCCGACGTGATCAAGACCTACGTCGAGCTGGGCATGGGCGTGGGCATCGTCGCCTCGATCGCCTTCGACGCCGAGCGCGACCGCACGCTGCGCGCGCTCGACGCGCGCCATCTCTTCGAGGTGAACCTGACGCGCCTGGCCATCCGCCGCGGCACCTGGCTGCGCGGCTACGTGTACGCCTTCATCGAGTCCTTCGCGCCGACGCTCACGCGCACGGCGGTGCAGCGCGCGCTGGCGGGCGAGGCGATCGA
>CAZVLY010000592.1:0-1881 GCA_964628175.1 uncultured Piscinibacter sp.
TCGAGCAGGCCAAGAAGAGTGCGCCTTGCATCATCTTCATCGACGAAATTGATGCCGTGGGTCGCCAGCGCGGCGCCGGCCTGGGCGGCGGCAACGACGAGCGCGAGCAGACGCTGAACCAGATGCTGGTCGAGATGGACGGTTTCGAGACCAACCTGGGCGTGATCGTGATGGCGGCCACCAACCGGCCCGACATCCTCGACCCGGCGCTGCTGCGTCCCGGCCGCTTCGACCGCCAGGTCTACGTGACCCTGCCGGACGTGCGCGGCCGCGAGCAGATCCTCAACGTGCACATGCGCAAGGTGCCTGTCGGCCAGGACATCCGTGCCGACATCCTGGCGCGCGGTACACCGGGCTTCTCGGGTGCCGATCTGGCCAACCTGGTCAACGAGGCGGCTCTCTTCGCCGCGCGCCGCAACGGGCGCGTGGTCGAGATGGTCGACTTCGAGAAGGCCAAGGACAAGATCATGATGGGCCCCGAGCGCAAGTCCATGGTCATGCCCGAGGAAGAGCGCCGCAACACCGCCTACCACGAGGCGGGCCACGCGCTGGTGGCGCGCCTGATGCCCAAGACCGACCCGGTGCACAAGGTCACCGTGATTCCGCGCGGCCGGGCCCTCGGCGTGACGATGCAGCTGCCCGAAGGCGACCGCTACAGCATGGACAAGGAGCGCATGCTCTCGACCATCTCGGTGCTGTTCGGCGGCCGCATCGCCGAAGAGGTGTTCATGAACCAGATGACCACCGGCGCCAGCAACGACTTCGAGCGTGCGACCGCGATCGCCCGCGACATGGTCACCCGCTACGGCATGACCGACGAGCTCGGCCCGATGGTCTATGCCGAGAACGAAGGCGAGGTCTTCCTCGGCCGCTCGGTCACCAAGACGACCAACATGTCCGAAGAGACGATGCGCAAGGTCGACGGCGTGATCCGCCGCATCATCGACGAGCAGTACGGCATCGCGCGCAAGCTGATCGAGGACAACCAGGACAAGATGCACGCGATGGCCAAGGCCCTGCTCGAATGGGAAACCATCGACAGCGACCAGATCGAGGACATCATGACCGGCAAGCCGCCGCGGCCACCGAAGGACTGGACGACGCCGACGGGCAAGGGCAGCACCGCGGTGCCGCCGGTCAGCCCGGGCAGCGCGACGGCCACGGCCTGACCAGGCACCAAGGCAGCACTGTTTCGACGGGGCTTCGGCCCCGTTCGTCTTTTCAGCCCCGCGACGATGTTCTGGCAGACCACCCGCTTCAGGATCGACCTCGCCCGACCGCGCGTGATGGGCATCGTCAATGTCACGCCGGACTCGTTTTCCGACGGCGGCCGCCACGGCGACACATCGGCCGCGCTGGCGCACTGCGAGCAGCTGCTGGCCGAAGGCGCCGACATCCTGGACATCGGCGGCGAATCCAGCCGCCCCGGCGCGGCCCCGGTGCCGCTGGAACAGGAACTCGCGCGGGTGCTGCCGGTGGTGCAGGGGGCGCTGCGGTTCGGCGTGCCGCTGTCGGTGGACACCGTGAAGCCCGAGGTGATGCAGCGTGTGCTCGAGCTCGGCGCCGACATCGTCAACGACATCAACGCTCTGCGCCTGCCCGGCGCCCTGGAGGCGGTGGCGGCGCACCCACGATGCGGCGTCTGCCTGATGCACATGCACGGCGACCCGGCCACGATGCAGAGCCGGCCGGCTTACGACGACGTGGTCGCCGAGGTGTCGGACTTCCTGCACGAGCGCGCCGCGGCACTGCTGCAGCGCGGTGTGGGACTGGAGCGCATCGTGTTCGATCCGGGCATCGGCTTCGGCAAGAGCGTGGCGCACAACCTCGAGCTGCTGCGCCGGCAACGCGAGCTGCTGGCGCTGGGCCGGCCGCTGCTGC
>CAZVLY010000593.1:0-1879 GCA_964628175.1 uncultured Piscinibacter sp.
CGCTGCCGGTGCTGCGGACCGGCTCGGTGCGCACCCTGCTGGTCGACGATGCGCGCCAGCTGCTCGCCCACGAGCGCCGCGACGGCGACGCGCAGGCGATCGTCGCGATCAACCGAGGCGACGCCGTGCAGACCGTCGAGCTGCCGTGCCCTGGCGACGGCGTCTGGGTGGATCGCCTGAACGACGGCGCGCCGCTGCGCGCCCGCCAGGGCCGGCTGACGCTGTCGCTGGGCCCGCTGCAGGGCGCCGTGCTCAGCCCGAGCACCTGACGCGCGATTGCGCCGGCGCAAGCGCGCGCAGACCGCGCTGTGGATCAATGGCCACACGATGCGGCCCTGGCGACTCACCCTCTGCTTGATCCTGGCACTGGCCACGGGCTGTGCCGGCCCGCGGGCACCGGGTGGCATCGAGGTGGCGGCCATCGATTTCCAGGCGAGCACGGCGCCGGTGCCGGTGTTCGTCGACGGGCCCGGCAGCAAGGCGCGCGGCGCCCGCAGCGGCGCCGCGACCGGCGCCGGCATGGGCGTGCTGCTCGGCGGCATGCTGTGCCTGGCGGCCGGGCCGTTTGCCGCGCTGTGCGCCGGGCCGGCGCTCGGCGTCGCCGCCGTCAGCACCGCCACCGGCGCGGTGGTTGGCGCCGTGACGGCGGAGACCGCCGCCGAAATGCAGGCCAAGCAGGCCTTCCTGGCCGACATCGTCGCCAGCCAGCCCCTGGCCGAGCAGCTGACGGCGCGTCTGCGCGAAAGCGCCCGGGCCGAGGCGGCCGGCGTGCCCGCGGCAGCGTGGCACGCGCAAGTCAGCCTGGTCGAGCTGTCGACCGTCGGCAGCGGCCAGGACCGGCCGTTCCGGCTGCGACTGGTGGGGCGCCTCGAACTGCGCGCAGCGAGCGGCGGCGATCCGCTGTTCGTCAAGGATTACGAGGTGCTCGCCCCGGCATCGCGGCGCATCGACGACTGGCGCAACGACGCCGGCGTCTCGCTGCGCGCCACGCTGGCCGGCTCGGTGGACGCGTTGGCCGTGCAGATGCTCGCCGAGCTGAAGGCGGCGCGCTAGCGCGCCGGCGGCCGCGCCAGCGCGAACGCCATCACCGCCACCGCGCCGAGCGCCGCCAGGCCAAGCAGCAGCTCACGGTAGCCCGGCAGCGCGAGCAGCAGCCAGGCCGTGGCCAGCGGGGCCGCGGCCCGCGAGAGCAGTGCGATCGCCGCCATCGCGCCGCTGATGCGGCCGACATGCTCGCGGCCGAAGTACTCCGGTACCAGGCTGCCCCGCACGATGGTCACCAGGCCGTTGGCCAGGCCGAACAGCAGCGCGAAGAGCAGCAGTGCAAAGGTGCCGTCGGCCAGCGCGAAGATCGCCAGCGACACCGGCAGCCCGCCGAGCACGACCAGGCCGAGCACGCGCGACGAGACCCAGCGCCCGAAGGCCAGGTAGGCCATGCGCCCGGCCACCTGCGCGGGGCCGAACCACACGACCACCGCCAGCGCGCGCGCATCGCTCAGGCCCTTGGCTGCGAGCGCCGGCATGATGTGCGCCCACAGCGCCGCGGCAGCGAAGGAGTAGAGCGTGAAGGTCGCGGTGAGCAGCCAGAACGAACGCTCGCGCAGCGCCTCGTGCAGCGTGGCATCGTCGGCGGCGTCGTGGGCGCGTGGCGGGGTGTCCTGCCTCGGCGTGCCACGCAGCGCCCAGGCGTGCAGCGGTGCGACGGCCAGCAACAGCACCGCGCCGATCACCGCCAGTGCGCCGCGCCAGTCGAACAGCGCGAGCAGCCAGGCCACGGCCGGGAAGGACAAGGTGCTCGCGAAGCCGCCCACTAGCGTCAGCGCCGTGATGCCCTCGCGGTACTGCGCCGGGAAGCGCTTGGTCAGCACGTTGAAGGCCG
>CAZVLY010000594.1:0-1876 GCA_964628175.1 uncultured Piscinibacter sp.
ATGCGGATCACGCCCAGCGCATGGCGGCGCAGCGCGAACGGGTCCTTGTCGCCGGTGGGCACCTGGCCGATGCCGAACAGCCCGGCCAGCGTCTCCAGTTTGTCGGCCAGCGCGACCGCCAGGCCAGTAGCGTTGCGCGGCAGCGCGTCGCCGGCGAAGCGCGGCTTGTAGTGGTCCTCGATCGCGAAGGCGATGTCTTCGGCGAGGCCGTCGTGGCGCGCGTAATAGCCGCCCATGATGCCCTGCAGCTCGGGGAATTCGCCGACCATGTCGGTGAGCAGGTCGGCCTTGGCGAGCAGCGCCGCCTGCTCGGCCTGCGCCGCAAGCACCGGGCCGCCGAGCGCCTGGCCGATCTCCGCGGCGATCCTGCGCACGCGCTCGACCCGTTCGCCCATCGTGCCCAGCTTCGCGTGGTAGACCACCTTCCCCAGGCCGTCGACGCGCGAGGCGAGCGTCCTGCGCCGGTCCTGGTCGAAGAAGAACTTGGCGTCGGCCAGACGCGGGCGCACCACGCGCTCGTTGCCGCCAATCACCCGGCTGGCGTCGGCCGGACGGATGTTGCTGACAACAAGGAACTTGTTCGTCAGCCGGCCCTGCGCATCGAGCAGCGGGAAGTACTTCTGGTTCGCCTTCATCGTCAGGATGAGGCATTCCTGCGGCACGGCCAGGAAGTCGGGCTCGAACTGGCACAGCAGCACGTTGGGCCGCTCGACCAGCGCGGTGACCTCGTCGAGCAGCGCCGCGTCGTCGATCGGCGTGAGGCCCTGCGTTGCAGCCGCGAGGTGGAGCTGGCGCACGAGCTCGCCGTGACGCGCCGCGAAGCCGGCGATCACGCCGCCCTGCTCCTCGAGCTGGCGCGCGTAGTGGTCGGCATCGAGCAGCACCACCGGGTCCATCATGGCCTCGAAGCGGTGGCCGCGCGTCTGGCGGCCGGACTGCAGGCCCAGCGCCGTCACCGGCACCACGTCGGCGCCGTGCAGCGCCACCAGGCCATGCGCCGGGCGCACGAAGTTCACGCTGGTCCAGCCGTCGGCCAGCTGGTACTGCATGACCTTGGGAATGGGCAGGCTGGCCAGCGCCTCGTCGAGCGCCTTCTGCAGGCCATCGGCCAGCGCGACGCCTTCGGCCGTGCCCTCGAGGAACAGCAGTTCGGCCTTGCCGTCCAGGCGCCGCACCAGGCGCGGCAGCGCCGATTCGTCGGCGCCGACGGCGGCGAGCTTCTTCAGCAGCGCGGGCGTGGGCTGGCCGTCGGCCGCGAGGCCGACCGCCACCGGCATCAGCTTGACGGACACGGCGCGGTCGGCCGCGCGGGCGAGCACGCCCGAGACGTGCACCGCCAGCCGCCGCGGCGAAGCGAAGGGCGTGACGGCCGATTGTTCGCTCGCCAGGCCTTGAGCGCGCAGGCCCTTGGCGAGGTCGGCGGCGAAGGCCTCGCCGAGCTTCTTCAGCGACTTCGGCGGGAGTTCCTCGACGAACAGTTCGACGAGCAGGTTCTTGGTGGTGGACATGTGCTCAGGCCGCCTTCTTCTGCTCGATCTGCGCGACCACTTCATCGGCCCAGGCCTTGGGCGCCATCGGGAAGCCCAGCCGCGCGCGGCTGTCGAGGTAGCTCTGCGCCACGGCACGGGCCAGGTTGCGGATGCGGCCGATGTAGGCGGCGCGCTCGGTGACGCTGATCGCACCGCGCGCATCGAGCAGGTTGAAGGTGTGGCCGGCCTTGAGCAGCTGCTCGTAGGCGGGCAGCGCGAGCTGCTGCTCCATCAGGTACTTGCTCTGCTTCTCGTGCGCGCCGAAGGCGACGAGCAGGAAGTCGACGTCGCTGTGCTCGAAGTTGTAGGTGCTCTGCTCGACTTCGTTCTGGTGGTAGACGTCGCCG
>CAZVLY010000595.1:0-1863 GCA_964628175.1 uncultured Piscinibacter sp.
GCCACGGCATGGCGCAGCCAGCCGGCTTCGCCGAGCTCGCGCACCAGCGCGCGGCACTGCGCATCGATGTCCGGGCCATGGTCGCCGGCCTGCAGGTGGCGCGCCGCCCAGGCGCCGAGTTCGGTGGCCAGGCTGCGATGGCGGGCCTCGAAGAAGGGCCACTCGAGATGCTGGGTGTTCATCATCTCAATCGCCCTCGAACACCGGCTTCTGCTTGGCCACGAAGGCGTGGTACGCGCGGTGGAAGTCCTGCGTCATCATGCAGATCGCCTGCGCCTGCGCCTCGGCCTCGATGGCCTCGTCGACGCCCATGGACCATTCCTGGTGCAGCATGCGCTTGGTCATCGCGTGGCCGAAGCTCGGGCCGGCGGCGAGTTCGGCGGCCCAGTCGATCGCGGCCGCGCTCAAGGCGTCGGCCTCCACGACGCGGTTGTAGAAGCCCCAGGCCAGCGCCTCCTCACCCGGCAGCGCACGGCCGGTGTAGAGCAGCTCCGAGGCCCGCCCCTGGCCGATCAGGCGCGGCAGGATGCTGCAGGCGCCCATGTCGCAGCCGGCCAGCCCGACACGGGTGAAGAGGAATGCCACCTTGCTGCGCGCTGTGCCCACGCGCAGGTCGGACGCCATCGCGACGATCGCGCCGGCGCCGGCGCAGACGCCGTCGATCGCCGCCACCACCGGCTGCGGGCAGGCGCGCATCGCCTTGACCAGGTCGCCCGTCATGCGCGTGAAGGCCAGCAGGTCCGGCATGCTCATCTTCGTGAGCGGGCCGATGATCTCGTGCACGTCGCCGCCCGAGCAGAAGTTGCCGCCGGCGCCCTGCACCACCACCGCGTGCACGTCGTCCGCGTAGGCCAGGGTGCGGAACAGGTCGCGCAGTTCGGCGTAGGAGTCGAAGGTCAGCGGGTTCTTGCGCTCGGGCCGGTTCAGCGTGATCACGCCGACCTGGCGCTCCACCGCCCAGCCGAAATGCTGCGGCGTGAAGCCGGCCACGCTGCGGCGGTTGCCGCCGGCGAGGTGCGGGTCGATCGGTCGCGTCATGCGGCCTCCTTGCGTTTGCCCCGGGGGGCCGGCGCCGTGTCGGTGCCGGCGAGGTGTTGTTTGAGGGTGGCCAGCAGCGCGTGCACCTGCGTCTTCTGCGCCGGCGACCAGCCGTCGAAGAGCTCGACGATCCAGGCCTCGTGCACCGCGGCCATGCGGCGGAACTGGCGCCGGCCCGCGGCCGTGAGCCGCACCTGGTAAGCGCGCCGGTCGCTCGGGTGCGCGGCGCGCTGCACCAGGCCTTCGGACTCGAGCTGGTCGACGATGCCGGTGACGTTGCCGCCGGTCACCATCATGCGGGCCGACAACTCCCCCATGCTCAGCCCCTCGGGCTCGCGGTCGAGCTGCGCCATCAAATCGAAGCGCGGCAGCGTGGTGCCGAACTCGCTGCGCAGGCGCTGGCGGATGACGTTCTCGACGCGGGTGGTGCAGGCGAGCAGCCGCAGCCAGATCTTCAGGGCCTGGTGGTGGTCGTCGAGCACGCGCGATTCGACGTCGGCCACGGTGCGGATCACGCTGGCCATCCTCACACCCCCTGCGCGAGGTTGGCCTGTTCCTGCGGCGACAGGCCGGCGGTCTGCGCCGCCATCTGCCGCTCGCGTTCCAGGTTGCGCTCGAGCTGGTTCTTGCCCGACAGGTACTGCACCGGCCAGTCGGCGCCCACGCCGCTGGCGTGGCCGATCTTCGCCGCTTCGAACAGTGTCCAGGCCGGGTTGGCCAGGTGCGGCCGCGCGATGGCGCACAGGTCGGCGCGCCCGGCGGCGATGATGCTGTTGACGTGGTCGGCCTCGCTGATCGCGCCCACCGCCATGGTGGCGATGCCCA
>CAZVLY010000596.1:0-1862 GCA_964628175.1 uncultured Piscinibacter sp.
AGGGCTGCAACCTCAACCTGCCGCTGCCGCGCGGCACCGGCTTCGCGCGCTGGCACGAGGCGCTGAGGCAGGGGGTGGACGCGGTGCGCGCCTTCGGCGCCCAGGCCCTCGTGGTGGCACTCGGTGTCGACACCTTCGAGGGCGACCCGATTTCCGGCTTCCAGCTGCGCAGTGCGGACTACCTGCAGGTCGGCGCCAGCCTGGCCACGCTCGGCCTGCCCACGGTGTTCACCTTCGAGGGCGGCTACGCGGTCGACGAGGTCGGTGTCAACGTGGCCAACGTGCTGGAGGGCTTCGGCCGCTGAGCCCGCTCAGTCGACCCGCTCGGCACCGGTGACCAGTGCCACGAAGCGGTCGATGCCGATGTTGCCGCCCGACAGCGTGACACCCACGCGCTGGCCGCGGAAACGCTCGCGGTGATGCATCAGCGCCGCCAGCGCACAGGCGCCCGAAGGTTCCAGCACCAGCTTCATGCGTTCGAAGACGAAGCGCATCGCCTCCACCACCACCGGGTCGGGCACGGTGAGCACGTCGCTGACCAGCGCCTGGATCACCTCGAACGGGTGCCGGCCCGGCGACTGCGTCTGCTGCCCGTCGCAGATGGTGCGCGGCACGTCGATGTGCACGAGCTTGCCGCTGCGCAGCGACTGCTGCATGTCGTTGCCGCGCTCCGGCTCGGCGCCGAACACCGCGATCCCGGGCAGCAGGTGCTTCGCCGCGACCGCGCAGCCCGACAGGAAGCCGCCGCCGCCGGCGCAGACGATCAGCGCATCGAGCGCCCCGGCGTCCTCGATCAGCTCCAGCGCCGCCGTGCCCTGGCCGGCCATCACCGGCAGGTGGTCGTAGGGTGGGATCAGCGAGGCGCCGCGTTCCTGGGTCAGCCGCGCGGCGATCTCGGCGCGGTCTTCCTTGTAGCGGTCGTAGACGATCACCTCGGCGCCGTAACCGCGCGTGGCGGCGAGCTTGAGCGCCGGCGCGTCCTGCGGCATCACGATGGTGGCGGCGCAGCCGTGCAGCCGCGCGGCCAGCGCCACCGCCTGCGCATGGTTGCCCGAGGAGAAGGCGACCACGCCGCGCGAACGCTCCTCGTCGCTGAGCACGTTGACCGCGTTGTAGCCGCCGCGGAACTTGAAAGCGCCCATGCGCTGCAGGTTCTCGGCCTTCATCAGCACCTGCATGCCGAGCAGCTCGTCGAGCGTGCGCGAGCTGACGACGGGCGTGCGGTGCGCCACGCCCTTCAGGCGGGCGGCGGCGGCTTGGATCTCGGCGAACTGGAGCATGGTGGTGCCGGCTTCGGCGGGTTGTCCCGGGCGTGACCACTGTAGCGCCTGCCCGGGCGCTACAGTGGCCGCCGGAGGAACGCATGACGCAGGAGATCCGCTCGCCGATGGCCGCCACGGTGGTCGAGTTCGCCGTGGCCGCCGGGCAGGCGGTGCGTGCCGGCGATCTGCTGGCCATCGTCGAGGCGATGAAGATGGAGCACGAGTTGCGCGCGCCGCGCGATGCGCGCGTGCTGGCGCTGCTCGCGCAGCCGGGCGAACTGGTGAGCGAGGGCGACGGCCTGCTGCGCCTCGGCCCCGTCGAGCTGCGCGAGGCCGCCGCCGCGCCCGAGGCCGTGGCGCCGGCGGCGGCCACGCTGCGCGCGGACCTGCGCGAGTTGTTCGACCGCGAGGCGCTGCTGTACGACGCCGCACGGCCCGAGGCCATGGCGCGCCGCCATGCCATCGGCCAGCGCAGCGCGCGCGAGAACGTCGCCGATCTGTGCGACCCCGGCAGCTTCGTCGAATACGGTGGCTTCGCCTATGCGGCGCAGACGAAGCGCCGCAGCGTCGACGAGCTGATCCGCCAGACGCCGGCCGACG
>CAZVLY010000597.1:0-1857 GCA_964628175.1 uncultured Piscinibacter sp.
TGAGCATGCCGTGGCCTTCGGGCGTGGCGAAGTCCTGGATGCCTTCGAGCAGCTTGGTGTGCCCATGGGCGCGCACTTCGGCGTAGCCGAACTCGCGGTGCGCGCTGGCCTCGACCTTGCCGCCTTGCTGCACGGTCATGGTGAACATGCCGTAGCAGATGCCCAGCACGGGCACGCCCAGGTCCCACACCGCCTGCGGGGCGCGCAGATCATGCTCCTCGTAGGTGCTCGCGTGGCTGCCCGACAGGATGATGCCCTTGGGCGCGAACTCGCGGATGAACGCATCCGAGACGTCGTTCGGATGGATCTCGCAGTAGACATGGGCCTCGCGCACGCGCCGCGCGATCAATTGCGTGACCTGGGAGCCGAAGTCGAGGATGAGGATCTTGTCGTGCATGGGCGAAGGCGGATCAGGAGGAAGCGGACGCGGCCGGCAGCCCGGGCTGCGCCCGTCCCGCCGAGCGGAAGTGCAGCCAGGCCAGCAGCAGGGAGACGCCCTGCAGCGCGGCGCAGAAGTACAGCGGCGCGCCGATGCGCCAGTCGCCCTGCGGGTGGTGCGAGAAGGCGCCGAGCAGCGGCGTGGCGATCATCGGCGCGATCACGGCCATCAGGCTGTTCAGCGAACTGACGGCGCCCATGGCCTCGCCCTGCTGGTTCGCATTGGCCGATGCGGACACGATGCTCTGGATCGCCGATGCCGTGGTGAAGCCGAACAAGTTGGCCACGATCACCGCGTAGACCATCCAGCTCTGCGACGCCGCGCCCCACAGCAGGTAGGCCAGCGTCGACGACATCAGTCCGAGGATGGCCAGGCGCTGCGGCGTGAAGACCTTGAGCAGCTTGCCGAGCAGGAAGCCTTGCACCAGCACCGACATCACGCCGATGACGAACAGCGACCAGCCGCTTTCGCGCGGCCCCCAGCCGAACTTGAAGCTGCCGTGCAGCACCCACACCGAGTACAGGACGAACTGCGCCAGCCCGCTGCAGGCGATCACCGCGACCAGCAGGCCCACGCCCTTGAGCCGGGCCAGGTCGCGCAGCGAGGCGAACGGGTTCAGCGACTTGGCCTGCACCGCCCGGCGGCGTTCCGGCGGCAGCGACTCGGGCAGCACCAGCCAGCCGTAGACCAGGTTCGCCAGCGCCAGCGTGCCGGCCACGAAGAACGGCAACTGCAGGTCGATCGCACCGAGGATGCCGCCGAGCACCGGCCCGAGCATGAAGCCGATGCCGAACATCGCGCCGAGCATGCCGAAGCGCTTGGCGCGCTCGTCCGGTGTGCTGATGTCGGCCACGTAGGCGTTGGCCACCGCCGCATTGGCCTGCATCGCGCCGCCGATCAGCCGCGAGGCGATCAGCGTCCAGATCGCGGCGGCCATCGCGGTGGCGAAGAAGTTGATGGCCAGCCCGCAGAAACCCAGCAGCAGCACCGGGCGCCGCCCGTAGCGGTCCGACAAGGCCCCCAGGATCGGCGAGGCGACGAACTGCGCGAAGCCGTAGGTGAAGGCGATCACGCCGTACCAGAACACCTGTTCGGACGGCGAGGCCGTGAATCGACCCACCAGCGTGGGCAGCACGGGGATGATGAGCCCGACCGACAGCATGTCGATCAGCACCGTCAGCATGATGAAGGGCATCGCCGCCTGCCTGACTGCCCCCTGCCCGACGGATACGCCGGGCGCCCCCCCGTGAGGGGGCGGGCCGGCTTGGGGCGGCCCTGCGCTCGGCCCGCGGTCGGTATCCGACATCGTGTCCGTCACTCCATCCGGTAGTTCGGCGCTTCCTTCGTGATCTGCACGTCGTGAACGTGGCTCTCGCGAATGCCGGCGGAAGTGATCTCGACGAACTCGGCCTTGCTGC
>CAZVLY010000598.1:0-1825 GCA_964628175.1 uncultured Piscinibacter sp.
TGCATGCCGCGGCGCTCGTGCAGTCGCCGGCCGGCGCCGATCAGGCGCTGGCCGAGCAGCGCGAGTTGCTGGCGACGTGCCCGCACCGCTTCGAGCGGCCGCGACAGGCGCAGCGACAGGCTGTCCAGCCGCTGCGCCTGGGTGTCGAGGGCCCCGTGCAGGCGCTGGCTCGCGCGCCGCTGCAACAGGGCCAGCGTTTCGAGGCAGGCCGCGCGGGGCGGCGCTGCCAGTTCGGCCGCGGCCGTGGGTGTGGGGGCGCGCAGGTCGGCCGCCAGGTCGGCCAGGGTGATGTCGGTCTCGTGGCCCACGCCGCAGACGACGGGCATCGAGCAGGCCGCCACGGCGCGCACCACGCGCTCGTCGTTGAAGGCCCACAGATCTTCGAGCGAACCGCCGCCGCGGCAAAGCAGAACAGTGTCGACCTCGGCGCGCTGCGAGGCCGCGGCCAGGGCCAGGGCCAGCGCGGCCGGCGCCTCGGGGCCTTGCACCAGGCTCGGGTAGACGATCACCTCGACCTGCGGGCTGCGTCGCGCCAGCGCGGTCAGCACGTCGTGCAGCGCCGCGGCTCCGAGCGAGGTGACCACGCCGATGCGGCGCGGGAACGCGGCGATGGGCCGCTTGCGCTGCGCATCGAACAGGCCCTGCGCTTCGAGGCGCGCTTTCAGGCGCAGGAACTGCTCGTACAGCGCCCCGGCACCGGCGCGCTGCATGCCCTCGACGATGAACTGCAGTTCGCCTCGCGGCTCGTACACCGCCAGTCGGCCACGGATCTCCACGAGCTGCCCGTCGCCCGGCGCGAAGTCCAGCAGGCTGGCTGCGCGGCGGAACATGGCGCACCGGATCAGGGCCGCTGCGCCGTCCGCATCCTTCAGGCTGAAGTAGCAGTGACCGCTGGCCGCGCGGGTGAACGCCGACAGCTCGCCGCGCACCACGCAGACAGGAAAGCGCGCCGCCAGCGCATCCGCCACGGCCTGCACGAGGCCGGCAACGCTCCAGACCAGGCGCGAACCCGGCTCGGCAAACGGTTCAACCACGCGCAAACCCAGCATTGGCGCGGGCCGAGAACTCCACAACGTGAAGGCACGAGGCCTGGCGCGCCACTATGCCTGTCATGGCCTTGTCATCTTCATGCAAGTGCTTGATTTTCAATGACTAAATGATGCCTAAGTTTTCAGCAACCTAGCCGCATGCGAGATTTCGTGCGGCTTTGCAGCCGACTCTCGAGGGTTGCCCACAAAGTTATCCACACCAGCGGTGGATTGCGCTTACCCGCCGCGCGGCAATCTTGCGGCAAGCCGGCCGGCACACATGGACGCACTGCGCGCAGCATGCCTTGGTCCATAATCGCGCGTTCCGAAAAACACGGTTCTTGCCTTCGAAAGGGCTCGCTTGTTTTCGATCATACAAGCCGCTGGCTGGCCGATCTGGCCCCTCATCATCTGTTCCATCGTCGCGCTCGCCGTGGTGGTCGAGCGACTGTCCAGTCTGCGGGCAGCACGCGTGATCCCGCCTCGTCTGCTCGACGAAGTGCTCTCGGTGACCCGTGCGAATCTGCCTTCGCCCGATGTGGTCAACAAGCTGGCCGACAACTCCATCCTCGGCCGCGTCCTGGCCGGCGGCGTGCGCGCCGTGATTGCCGACCCGCGCATCACGGAGGACGCGCTTCGCGGCACCCTCGAGTCCGCCGGGCGCGCCGCCGTGCACCGCATGGAGCGCTACCTCAACACGCTGGGCACGATCGCTTCGGCAGCGCCCTACCTCGGGCTGCTGGGCACGGTGATCGGCATGATCGAGATCTTCGGCTCGCAGTCGCCCACCACCGGCA
>CAZVLY010000599.1:0-1814 GCA_964628175.1 uncultured Piscinibacter sp.
GGGCAAGCTCAGCATGGACGTCAAGCTGATGATGCAGACCGAGGTGGCCGAGGTGTACGAGCCCTTTGCCCACGGCCGCGGCAGCAGCAGCACCATGCCGCAAAAGCGCAACCCGATCAGCAGTTGCTACATCCATGCGGCCATCTCGGTAGTGCGCCAGCATGCGGCCGCGCTGATGGACGCGATGGTGGCCGACCACGAGCGCAGCACCGGCCCCTGGGAGATCGAGTGGATCGTGCTGCCCGAGGCCTTCTGCCTGATGGCCGGCGCGCTCAAGCAGTCGCGCGCCGTGCTCGAAGGCCTCGAGGTGGATGTGCCGGCCATGCGCCGCAACATCGACATGACGCACGGCCTGGTGATGAGCGAGGCGGTGATGATGGGCCTGGGCCCGTACATCGGCCGCGAGTACGCGCATGACCTCGTCTACGACATCTGCCGCGAGGCTCTGCGGCAGCAACGCCCCTTGCTCGAACTGCTGTGCGAGAACGCCGAGATCATGAAACATGTCGACCGCGCCGCGCTGGCGCGCATGTGCGACCCGGCCCACTACCTCGGCCAGAGCGGCACGATGGTCGATCGGGTTCTCGCACTGCAGCGCTGAGCTGCCACGGGTCATAGGGACGGCCCGCATGGGCGCGCCGAGCCGCGCGGACTATCGTCGGCCAACAGGAGACAGACCATGAGCATCTCGCGCCGCACCGCCTTGGCCTCGGCCGCTTCGCTCGCGCTGCCCGGTCTCGTCCGCGCGCAATCCGGCTGGCCGAAGCAGGCCATCCGTTTCGTCGTGCCCTTCGCGCCCGGCGGCACCAGCGAGATCGTCGCACGCACCGTCGCCAACGAATTGACGAAGCAGCTCGGCCAGACCGTCTACGTCGAGAACAAGGGCGGCGGTGCCGGCCTGCCTGCCATGGCGGACGTCGCCAAAGCCGCGCCCGACGGCCACACCATCATCCTCGGCCACGTCGGCTCGCTGGCGGTCAACCCGTACATCTTTCCGAACCAGCCCTACGACGTGAACCGGGACTTCGTGCCGGTCACGCTGCTGGCCAAGGTGCCCAACCTGTTCGTCATCCACCCGGACGTGCCGGCGACCGATTTCAGGTCCTTCGTGGAGCACGTGAAGAAGAACCCCGGCAAGCTCAACTACGGCTCGGCCGGCAACGCCAGCGCAGGGCATCTGGCGATGGAGTACCTCAAGCTCGTCACCGGCATGTTCATCACCCACATCCCCTATCGCGGCACCGGCCCGCAGCTCACCGACCTGCTGGCCGGGCGCACGCAGGCCAGCAGCGCGGGACTGCCGGCCCTGCTGTCTCACATCAGGGGCGGCAAGCTGCGCGCCCTCGCCGTCGGCACGCAGCAGCGCCTGCCGGCCCTGCCCGAGGTGCCCACGGTGGCCGAGATGGGCTACAAGGATTTCGAGACCTCGCAGTGGTACGGCATCCTCGCGCCGGCCGGCACGCCACCGGCCATCGTCAAACGGCTGCAGGAAGAGTCTCTGAAGGCGCTGAAGTCGAACTCGGTCACCGAGCGCTTCGCCAGCGACAGCGCGGTGGGCGGCGGCGGACCGCCGGCGGAGTTCGCCGCCTTCATCGCCCAGCAGCAGAAGACCTGGAGCGAGATCGTCAGGCGCGCTGGCATCAAGCCCGACTGAGGTGCCGGACGTCCTCGTCATCGGCGGCGGCAACGCCGCGCTGTGCGCCGCGCTGAGTGCCCGCGAGGCCGGCGCGTCGGTGCTGATGCTCGAAGCGGCGCCCATCGAATGGCGCGGCGGCAACTCGGCCCACACGCGCAACCTGCGCTGCATGCACGAC
>CAZVLY010000600.1:0-1813 GCA_964628175.1 uncultured Piscinibacter sp.
ACCGACAAGTCGCGCGGCATCCGTCTGGGCAACTTCGTGCAGATCCGCACCATCATCGACGAGGAGATGGAGAACGTCTGGAGCGGCAAGAAGAGCGCCCAGGAAGGCATCGAGGCCGCCGTCAAGCGCGGCAACGAACAGCTCGAGCGCTTCGAAAAAGCGAACAAGAGCTGAGACATCTTGGCCGTCGAGAAGCGCGTCCTCTTCAAGAGCTGGTGGCTGCCCTGGGTGCTGATCGCACCCCAGATGGCAGTCATCCTGGTCTTCTTCTTCTGGCCCGCCGGCCAGGCGCTCTACCAGAGCGTGCTGCAGCAGGACGCCTTCGGCACGACGACCGAGTTCGTCGGCATGCAGAACTTCCGGCGACTGTGGGAGGACGACACCTACCTCGCCTCGTTCAAGACCACCGCGGTGTTCTCGGTGCTGGTGGCGGGCTGCGGCCTGTCCATCGCGCTGCTGCTGGCGGTGATGGCCGACCGCGTGGTGCGCGGCGCGGCGATCTACAAGACGCTGCTGATCTGGCCCTACGCGGTGGCGCCGGCGGTGGCCGGCGTGCTGTGGCTGTTCATGTTCGCGCCCTCGGTGGGCATCGTCAGCTACGCGCTGCGTGCGCTCGGCTTCGACTGGAACCACCTGCTCAACGGCACGCACGCGATGGCGCTGATCGTGATGGCGGCGGTGTGGAAGCAGATCTCCTACAACTTCCTGTTCTTCCTCGCCGGGCTGCAGAGCATCCCGAAGAGCCTGATCGAGGCGGCGGCGATCGACGGCGCGCGGCCCTGGCGGCGCTTCTGGACCATCGTCTTCCCGCTGCTGACGCCCACCACCTTCTTTCTGCTGGTGATCAACATCGTCTACGCCTTCTTCGACACCTTCGCGATCGTCGACGCCGCGACCAACGGCGGGCCGGGCAAGGACACCGCGATCCTCGTCTACAAGGTCTACTACGACGGCTTCAAGGCGCTGGACATGGGCGGCTCGGCGGCGCAGTCGGTGGTGCTGATGGCGATCGTCGTGGCGCTCACTGTCGTGCAGTTCCGCTACGTCGAGAAGAAAGTGCAGTACTGATATGGCCCCCCAGTCGCTCATCGCTCCTGCCCCCAAGGGGCGCAGCTCCGGCTTGAGGCGGCTCGGCGCCGGAGCCTGACATGGTCGAACGCGACAAGATCGGCCGGGCGATCTCGCACCTCGTGCTGATGCTCGGCGTGATCGTCGTGGCCTTCCCGGTCTACGTGACCCTGATCGCCTCGACGCAGACCTCGGAGCAGATCGTGCAGCAGGCGCCGATGTCGATGGCGCCGGGCGGGCACATGCTGGAGACCTACCGCATCGCACTGTTCGGCGGCACCACGAGCTACGGCAGCAAGGTCGCGCCGGTGGCGCCGATGCTGTGGGTCAGCCTGGTCAGCGCCGTCAGCATCGCGCTGGGCAAGATCGCGATCTCGCTGCTGTCGGCCTTCGCCTTCGTCTACTTCCGCTTCCCGGGCCGCGGGCTGTGCTTCTGGATGGTCTTCATCACGCTGATGCTGCCGGTGGAGGTGCGCATCGGGCCGACCTACGAGGTGGTGTCCAACCTGGGCATGCTCAACAGCTTCGCCGGGTTGACGGTGCCGCTGATCGCCTCGGCCACCGCGACCTTCCTGTTCCGCCAGTTCTTCCTCACCGTGCCCGACGAACTGGTCGAGGCGGCGCGCATCGACGGCGCCGGCCCGATGCGCTTCTTCAAGGATGTGCTGGTGCCGCTGTCGATGACCTCGATCGCGGCACTGTTCGTCATCCAGTTCATCTACGGCTGGAACCAGTACCTGTGGCC
>CAZVLY010000601.1:0-1813 GCA_964628175.1 uncultured Piscinibacter sp.
CGCCGAAGATGGTGTGGATCTTCACCCACTCCTTCTGCAGGTCCAGCGCCTCGAGGTAGTGCGTCACCGCCATCAGGTTGGCCTCGGCCGGCAGCACATAGGCCTTGTTGCCCCAGTAGCCGTTCATGAAGGGGCCGAGCTGGCCGGCCTCGACGAACTTCTTCAGCCGGTTCTGGATGTCGCGGAAGTAGCCCGCCGACGACAGCGGGTGCGCGGGCGACACCAGCTGCTGCAGCTCGCTGGTCTTCTTCGGGTCGGCCTTCAGTGCCGACACCACGTCGACCCAGTCGAGCGCGTGCAGGTGGTAGAAGTGCACCGCGTGGTCGTGCACCTGCAGCGTCTTGGCCATCATCTCGCGGATCAGGTGCGCGTTCTTCGGGATCTTGATGCCCAGCGCGTCCTCCACCGCGCGCACCGAGGTCAGCGCATGGCAGCCGGTGCACACGCCGCAGATGCGCTCGACGAAGGCCCAGGCGTCGCGCGGGTCGCGGCCCTTGAGGATGACTTCGAGGCCGCGCCACATCGTGCCGGTGGACACGGCATTGCGGATGACGTTGTTCTTGTCGAGGTTGACCTCGCAGCGCATGTGGCCCTCGATGCGGGTCACCGGATCGACGACGATGCGCTTGCCGCTGTCGTCGAGCTTGAAGCCTTGCGTTTCGTACGCGCCCATGGGGTTGATTCCTTATTTCTGCGAGGGTTTCGGGCTGGCGACACGCTTGATCGCCGACACCGCGGCATGCGCCGCGACCGCCGCGCCGACCACGCCGGCCGCCGTGCCGCCGACCTGGTCGGCATTGGCCTCGATGCCGAACTGGTGGATGTCGGTCAGGCGGCTGTAGAACGAGCCCTTGTCCCAGAAGCCGTCTTCCGAGCAGCCGATGCAGCCGTGGCCGGCCTTGATCGGGAAGCTGGTGCCCTCGTTCCACTGCACGGTGGAGCAGGCGTTGTAGGTGGTCGGGCCCTTGCAGCCCACCTTGTAGAGGCAGTAGCCCTTGCGCGCGCTGTCGTCGTCGAAGGCCTCGACGAACTGGCCGGCGTCGAAGTGCGGCCGGCGGTAGCACTTGTCGTGGATGCGCTGGCTGTAGAACATCTTCGGCCGGCCCTGGCGGTCGAGCTCGGGGATGCGGTCGAAGGTCAGCATGTAGGTGATGACGCCGGTCATCACCTCGGCGATCGGCGGGCAGCCGGGCACCTTGATGATCGGCTTGTCGGTGATCACCTTGTGCACCGGCACGGCCTGCGTCGGGTTCGGCTTGGCGGCCTGCACGCAGCCCCAGCTGGCGCAGGAGCCCCAGCTGATGATCGCCTTGGCGTCGCGGGCGACGTGCTTGAGCTGGTCGAGGAAGGGCTTGCCGCCGATGATGCAGCTCATGCCGTCCTGGTTGAGCGGCGGGTTGCCCTCCACCGCCAGGATGTAGTTGCCCTTGTACTTGACCATGATCTCTTCGAGGATGGCCTCGGCCTGGTGGCCGGCCGACGCCATCAGCGTGTCGTCGTAGTCCAGCGAGATCATCGACAGCACCACGTCCTTGGCCAGCGGGTGCGCCGAGCGGATGAAGCTCTCCGAGCAGCAGGTGCACTCCAGCCCGTGCAGCCAGAGCACCGGGGTGCGCGGCTTGGTCTCCATCGCATGGGCGATCTGCGGCACGAACGAAGGCGCCAGGCCCAGCGAGGTGGCGGTCAGCGAGCAGTACTTGAGGAAGCTGCGGCGCGAGATGCCCTGGCGCCGCATCACCTCGTAGAAGGTCTCCATCGTCCTCGTCTCCTTGTTTGTCGACGCGGGTCATGGACACAAGAGGCGTGCCGCTTT
>CAZVLY010000602.1:0-1811 GCA_964628175.1 uncultured Piscinibacter sp.
GAGGTCTGCAGCTTCTCGACCACGTCGCCTTCCTGGATCAGGTCGTGCTTGACCTGGATGCCGGTGATCTCGCTGAAGGCCTTGGCCAGGGTCTTGGATTCGTATTCGTGCGTGGTGATGGTCTCGGACACCACCGAGATCTCCTTCACGCCCTTGGCCTGCAGCTTCTTGGCGGCGTCGATGAACCACTTCATCTCGGCCATCTGCTGATCCTTGTTCAGCGTGGACGGCTGGAACTCGGCGTCGATCCACTTCTTGGCCTCGGCCTCGCCAGCCCATGCGCTCTGGCCCAGGGCCAGAGCGGCGGCCGCAAAGGCCACGGCATTCAAGCGCAATTTCATCTCGGTCTCCTCAGTTGTGCTTCCCGGTCTTGATCTGGGGCGCCGGCTGGGAAGCTGCGGCCGGCGCCGTTTCTCACTCTCTCGTCAACCCTTCTTCATCACCAGCGCGAGCAGCGCCATCGAGGCGACGAAGCTGAACCAGATCGACGGCTCCTGCTCGAGGCCGAACCAGTCGATCATCTTCTCGCTCACCGCCACGAAAGCCAGGTTCACGTAGGCGGCGCCGAGCAGCCCGATGAACAGGCGGTCGCCGCGCGTCGTGGCGATGGGCAGGAAGCCCTTGCGCTCCACGGTGGGGGACTTCAGCTCCCACACCGTCATGGCGATCAGCATCAGCACGATGCAGGTGAAGAACACGGCGACGGGGAGGGTCCAGGCCATCCACTCGAACATTGCACAGTCTCCTTAGACGCGACCCATGGCGAAACCCTTCGCGATGTAGTTCCGAACGAACCAGATCACGATCGCCCCCGGCACGATGGTCAGCACGCCGGCCGCGGCGAGCACGCCCCAGTCCATGCCCGACGCACTCACCGTGCGCGTCATCGTCGCGACGATCGGCTTGGCGTTCACGCTGGTCAGCGTGCGCGCCATCAGCAGCTCGACCCAGCTGAACATGAAGCAGAAGAAGGCCGCCACGCCCACGCCGGCCTTGATCAGCGGGATGAAGATGGTCAGGAAGAAGCGCGGGAACGAGTAGCCGTCGATGTAGGCCGTCTCGTCGATCTCGCGCGGCACGCCGCTCATGAAACCTTCGAGGATCCATACCGCCAGCGGCACGTTGAACAGCAGGTGCGCCATGGCCACCGCGATGTGCGTGTCCATCAGGCCGAGCGTCGTGTAGAGCTGGAAGAAGGGCAGCAGGAACACCGCCGGCGGCGTCATGCGGTTGGTCAGCAGCCAGAAGAACACATGCTTGTCGCCCAGGAACGAGTAGCGGCTGAACGCGTAGGCCGCCGGCAGCGCCACCAGCAGAGAGACCACCGTGTTGATGGCCACGTAGATCAGGGAGTTGATGTAGCCCGAGTACCAGGACACATCGGTGAAGATGGTCTTGTAGTGGTCGAGCGTGAAGTGCTGCGGCCACAGGCTGAAGGTGGACAGGATCTCCTCGTTCGTCTTGAACGACATGTTGACCATCCAGTACACCGGCAGGATGGCGAACACGAGGTAGAGGATCAGGAACAGCACCCTCTTCTTGAAGCGCCGGTCATCCATGCGAGGCCTCCGTCTTGTCGGCCGTGCCCACGCGCTGCATCCAGTTGTAGAGGATGAAGCACAGCAGCAGGATGATGAGGAAGTAGATCAGCGAGAACGCCGCCGCCGGGCCCAGGTCGAACTGGCCCACGGCCTTTTGCGTCAGGTACTGGCTGAGGAACGTGGTCGCATTGCCCGGCCCGCCGCCGGTGAGCACGAAGGGCTCGGTGTAGATCATGAAGCTGTCCATGAAGCGCAGCAGCACGGCGATCA
>CAZVLY010000603.1:0-1797 GCA_964628175.1 uncultured Piscinibacter sp.
CGCGATCGGCCGCACAACGGCTGATCGCGCAGGGTGCGGTGCGCTGGCGCGGGCCGGCCGGCTGGGCCGTGCCGCGCAAGGCCGGCGAGGAACTGCCCGAGGGCTGCGAGCTGGAGGTCACCGACGACGCGGAGCTGCGCTTCGTGTCGCGCGGCGGACTGAAGCTCGAGGGCGCGCTGGCGCATGGCGGCATCGACGTCTCGGACCTGACCTGCCTGGACGTCGGCCAGGGCACCGGCGGCTTCACCGACGCGCTGCTGCACGCGGGCGCGAAGCGGGTGGTGGGCCTGGACGTCGGCCACGGGCAGCTGCACGACCGGCTTCGGTCGGATCCGCGGGTGGTGGCACTGGAAGGCCTGAATGCACGTCACCTGGAGGCCTCCGCGCTGCCGGTGCCGAGCTTCGACCTGATCGTCGGCGACCTGTCGTTCATCTCGCTGACGCTGGTGCTGCCGGCGCTGGCGCCGCTGCTGCGCAAGCCGCGCGGCGAGTTGCTGATGCTGGTCAAGCCGCAGTTCGAGCTGCAGCCGGCCGACATCGGCAAGGGCGGGCTGGTGCGCGACGAAAGCGCGTTCGAGCGCGTGCAGACGCGGCTGCGCGAGGCCTGTGCCGACTGCGGGCTGGCCGTGCTCGACTGGTTTGCGAGCCCCATCGCCGGTGGCGATGGCAACCGAGAGTTCTTCATCCGGGCACGCCGACGCGGCACTGCCCGAGGAGCCTGACCATGGACAAGATCGATCTTCCCGTTCCCGTGAGCTTCGAGTTCTTCCCGCCCAACACACCGGTGGGCAGCGAGAAGCTCAAGACGGTGGTGCAGGAGCTGGCCGCAGCGCAGCCCGAGTTCTTCAGCGTGACCTACGGTGCCGGCGGCTCGACGCGCGAGAAGACGCTGGCCACGGTCAGCGCCATCGCCGCGATGGGTCACGAGGCCGCGCCGCACCTGTCCTGCGTGGGCTCCACGCGCGAGGGCATCAGCGAGATCCTCGCCACCTACCGGGCGCAGGACATCCACCGCCTGGTGGCACTGCGCGGCGACCTGCCCAGCGGCACGGCGACGGCGGGCGACTTCCGCTACGCGGGCGAACTGGTGGCCTTCATCCGCGAGACGCAGGGCAAGGACTGGTTCATCGAGGTGGCCGCCTATCCCGAGTACCACCCGCAGCAGCGTTATGCGAAGCGCGACCTGCAGCACTTCGCCGACAAGGTGAAGGCCGGCGCCGACTCGGCGATCACGCAGTTCTTCTTCAACCCCGACGCCTACTTCCACTTCGTCGACGAAGTGCGGGCACTGGGCGTCACCGTGCCGATCGTGCCGGGCATCATGCCCTTCCACAACTTTGCGCGCATCGCGCAGTTCGCGGCACGCGACGGCATCGAGATCCCGCGCTGGGTGGCGATGAAGATGGAAGGCTACATGGACGACACCGCATCGATCCGCGCCTTCGGCCTGGAGGTGATCACGAAGCTGTGCGAACGGCTGATCGCCGGCGGCGCGCCGAGCATCCACTTCTACACGCTCAACCAGTCGGCGCTGACGCTGGAGATCTGCAAGCGCCTCGGTCGCCCGGTTTGACCTGGGTCAGGGTGTCGTGGCTGCGGCGTTGCGCCAGCCGCACGCTTCGCCGGTCGGCTTGACGCACCGCAACAAATGACCCTGCTGCCAGCGCTGAAATTCCTGTCGAGGAAATCACCTCTTCACGACAGGAACTTCACCATGACCAGCAAGACCTTCCAACGCGCCGCCCTCGCCCTTGCCGTGGCCGGCGGCCTCGCCCTCCCGATGATCGCCCAGGCGCA
>CAZVLY010000604.1:0-1797 GCA_964628175.1 uncultured Piscinibacter sp.
GGCTGCGCCGCGACGCCACCGCCGCCATCGCCTCGCTCGGCTACACCGGCCGCCAGGGCGAGCACATGGTGGCGGTCGAGAACACGCCCGCCGAGCACCACATGGTGGTGTGCACGCTGTGCAGCTGCTACCCCTGGCCGGTGCTCGGGCTGCCGCCCACCTGGTACAAGAGCGCGCCCTACCGCTCGCGTGCCGTGAAGGACCCGCGCGGCGTGCTGGCCGACTTCGGCGTCACGCTGCCCGAGACCACGGCCATCCGCGTGTGGGACTCCACCGCCGAGGTGCGCTACCTCGTCATCCCGCAGCGCCCCGCCGGCACCGAGGGCCTGAACGAGGAGCAGCTCGCCGCGCTGGTGACGCGCGACTCGATGATCGGCACCGGCCTGGCCCGTTCGCCGGCAGGGGCCGCATGAACTACATCACCCATGCCGACCTGGGCGGCCGCGAAGGCTACGGCGCCGTCGTGCCCGAAGCCGAAGGCGAGCTCTTCCATGCCGACTGGGAGCCGCGCGCCCTCGCCCTGACGCTGGCCATGGGCGCCACCGGCTCCTGGAACATCGACGCCAGCCGCAGCGTGCGCGAGACGCTGCCCGACTACGCGCAGCTGAGCTACTACCAGATCTGGCTGGCGGCGCTGCAGCGCTTGATGCAGCAACGCGCCATGCTGTTCGAGGATGAAGTGGCAGCGGCGCAAAGCCTGCATCCCCCCGCTCCGGTGGCGCGCGTGCTGGCGGCCGAGAACGTACCTGCCGTGCTGGCCAAAGGCTCGCCGACCGAACGGCCGGCCACCACCCCGGCGCGCTTCGCACTCGGACAGCGCGTGCGCACTCGCAGCGAGCGCGTCGATCACCACACCCGGCTGCCGGGTTATGCGCACGGGCGCGCCGGCGTCATCGAGCGCGTGCACGGCGCGCATGTGTTCGCCGACACGCACGCGCAAGGTCTGGGCGAACAGCCGCAGTGGCTCTACACCGTGGTCTTCGACGGGCGGGAGCTCTGGGGCGAGGCTTCCGCCGCGGGGCTGCGTGTCTCCGTCGACGCCTGGGAACCCTACCTGGAGGCCGCGTGAGCCTGGCGCCCCTGCCCCACCAGCCGATGGCCGGCGACGAGCCGGTGTTCCGCGAGCCCTGGGAAGCCCATGCCTTCGCGCTGGCCGTGAGCCTGCACCAGAAAGGCCTGTTCACCTGGCCGGAATGGGCGGGCGCGCTGGCCGATCAGATCAAGCGAGCGCAGGCGCAGGGGGACGCCGACCTGGGCGACACCTACTACCGCCACTGGCTCGCCGCTCTCGAATCGCTAGTGGCCGAAAAGGGCGCGAGCTCCGTGCAGGAGCTCGACCGCTACCGAGATGCCTGGGACCGCGCGGCCGACCGCACGCCGCACGGCCAGCCGATCGAACTGCAGCCGCGCGACTTCGATCCGGCCTGATGCCGGCCGCTGCGCCTACTTGCGCGGCTGCAGCTTCGCGAACGCCGCCGCCATCGCCGAGCCGCCTTGCGGCTGGGCGCCGGCACCACGCGCCGCGCCGGGCCGTTCGCCCCGCGCTGCGGGCCGGAAGCTGTTGTCGCTGCGCTCGCCCTTGGCCACCGGCTTGGCGTCGAGCTTCATGGTCAGCGAGATGCGCTTGCGCGCCAGGTCGACCTCGAGCACCTTCACCTTGACGATGTCGCCGGTCTTCACGACCTCGCGCGCATCGTTGACGAACTTGTTCGACAGCTGGCTCACGTGCACCAGGCCGTCCTGGTGCACGCCCAGGTCGATGAAGGCGCCGAACTGCGCCACGTTGCTCACCGTGCC
>CAZVLY010000605.1:0-1794 GCA_964628175.1 uncultured Piscinibacter sp.
CGACCACTGCCTGGGCATCGGCTCCATCAGCGCCGTGGCGCGCCACTGCCGCGAGGCCGGCAAGAAGCTGCGCGTGCTCTGGCTCGACGCGCACGCCGACTTCAACACCAACCAGCTCACGCCCAGCGGCAACATCCACGGCATGCCGGTGGCCTGCCTGTGCGGCCATGGCCCGCAGGAACTGATCGAGATCGGCGGCACGGTGCCGGCGATCAGTGCCAAGGTCGTGCGCCAGATCGGCATCCGCAGCGTCGACCAGGGCGAGAAGCGCTTCGTGCACCAGGTCGGCCTGGAGGTGTTCGACATGCGCTACATCGACGAGATGGGCATGCGCCACACCATGGAGCTGGCGCTGGCCACGCTGGACGCCAACACGCACCTGCACGTCAGCTTCGACGTCGACTTCCTCGACCCCGACATCGCGCCGGGCGTGGGCACCACCGTGCCCGGCGGCCCGACCTACCGCGAGGCGCAGCTGTGCATGGAGATGATCGCCGACACCGGCCGGCTCGCCTCGCTCGACGTGATGGAGCTGAACCCGGCGCTGGACGTGCGCAACAAGACCGCCACGCTGGCGGTGGACCTGATCGAGAGCCTGTTCGGCAAGAGCACGCTGATGCGGCAACCGGGCTGAGCGGCGGCCGGCGAGCCGCTCACGTGCAGGGCCCGTGGGCCTTGCGGAACACCCAGGGTTCGATCGCCGCCGGGTCGGCGAACAGGCCGGCGCCGCGCGATTGCGCGCTGCGCTGCTCCTGTGCATAGGGCCCGGGGTGGCGGTGGAAGCGCGCGCTCCACGCATGCCCCTGCGACACCATCCAGGCGCTGACGTCGCGCCCGTCGAGCAGCAGGCCGCCGAGCCGCCGGCCATGCGCGTCAACGCCACGCGTGGGTACCTCCACGTGGCGATTCAGCACCTGCGCGCTCAACGCCGCGGTGGCCTGCGCACCCCAGGCCTGGCAGCGCTCGGGCGCGTCGATGCCCACCAGGCGCAGCTTCACCGGCTTGCGATGGGGCTCGTCGGGCCGCACCCAGACCGTGTCGCCGTCGGTCACGTGCGTGACCACGCCGCTCAGGGCCTGTGCAGCCACTGGCAAGGCCAGCGCCACCACGCCGAGCCAGGCCTTCATGCGCTGGCGAAGGTCCGCACCAGCCACCAGACGAACAGGCCGAACAGCACCGCCCACAGCAGCACGATCAGCGCCGCCCCCCACCACAGGCGCGGCAGCTTCTCTGCCGAGACCTCGGCCTCGCGCAGCCGCGCTTCCCATAGCGGCGGCGGCGTGAGCTTGATGGCCAGCGCCACGCCCAGCGGCACGAGGATCAGCTCGTCGAGCTGGCCGAGCACCGGGATGAAATCCGGGATCAGGTCGATCGGGCTGACCGCATAGGCCAGCACCAGGATCGCCACGAGCTTGGCAGAACGCGGCGTCTGCGGGTGCTTGAACAGCTTCCACAGCGCGATCAGGTAGGTGGCCAGGCGCGCGGCGTTGGCGAACTTGAAGAGACGGGTGAATTTGCTCATCGGTCGGCCATTCTCTCCGCATCGCGCACGATGCGCTCCAGCCGGTCGGCGAGCTTCTCGTTGCTGAGCTTTTCGCGGAAGCGCTCCACCATCAGCGGCAGGCTGAAGGGGCTGGGCGCCTTCAGCTCGACGAACTCGACGCGGCGCGTGCTCAGGCGCTTCAGGGTGGCCGCCAGACGCCGGATGTCGAGCTCCTGGCTCAGCACCTCGGCCTGCGCCTGCGTGAGCAGCAGGTTGCCGGCGTCGTACTTGCGGAACACCTCGTAGAACAG
>CAZVLY010000606.1:0-1786 GCA_964628175.1 uncultured Piscinibacter sp.
GCGCTGCGCAAGGTGTACGACCAGATGGCCGAGCCGCGCTGGGTGATCTCGATGGGCTCGTGCGCCAATGGCGGCGGCTACTACCACTACAGTTATTCGGTGGTGCGCGGCTGCGACCGCATCGTGCCGGTCGACGTCTACGTGCCCGGCTGCCCGCCGACCGCCGAGGCGCTGCTCTACGGCGTGCTGCAGTTGCAGGCCAAGATCCGCCGCGAGAACACGATCGCCCGATGACGGGCGATTCGTCGATCCACTCGATAACAACAACAGCATGAGCCAACTCGACACGCTCCAGGCGGCCCTGGAAACTGCGCTCGGTGCCCGGCTGAAGAAGCTGGTGAGCGACCGCGGCGAGATCACCGTCACCGTCGCCGCGGGCGACTACCTCGCCGCCGCCACCGTGCTGCGCGACCACGCCGATCTGAAGTTCGAGCAGCTGATCGACCTGTGCGGCGTCGACTATTCGAGCTGGAAGGACCGTCCCTGGGAAGGCCCGCGCTTCTGCGTGGTCTCGCACCTGCTGTCGGTCAGCAAGAACTGGCGCGTGCGCCTGAAGGTGTTCGCCCCCGACGACGACGTGCCCATGGTCGCCACGCTGTCCGAGGTCTGGAGTGCGGCCAACTGGTTCGAGCGCGAGGCCTTCGACCTGTACGGCATCATCTTCGAAGGCCACCTCGACCTGCGCCGCATCCTCACCGACTACGGCTTCATCGGCCATCCGTTCCGCAAGGATTTCCCGACGCACGGCAACGTGGAGATGCGCTACGACCCCGAGCAGAAGCGCGTGATCTACCAGCCGGTGTCGATCGAGCTGCGCGAGATCACGCCGCGCATCATCCGCGAAGACAACTACGGCGGCTTGCACTGACATGGCCGAGATCAAGAACTACACGCTGAACTTCGGCCCGCAGCACCCGGCCGCGCACGGGGTGCTTCGCCTCGTGCTCGAGCTCGACGGCGAGGTCATCCAGCGCGCCGACCCGCACGTCGGCCTGCTGCACCGTGCCACCGAGAAGCTGGCCGAGAGCAAGACCTACATCCAGTCGCTGCCGTACATGGACCGTCTCGACTACGTGTCGATGATGTGCAACGAGCACGCGTACTGCCTGGCCATCGAGAAGCTGATGGGCATCGAGGTGCCCGAGCGCGCGCAGTACATCCGCGTCATGTTCAGCGAGATCACGCGGCTGCTCAATCACCTGATGTGGCTGGGCGCGCATGGCCTGGACTGCGGTGCGATGAACATCTTCATCTACTGCTTCCGCGAGCGCGAAGACCTGTTCGACATGTACGAGGCCGCGTCCGGCGCGCGCATGCATGCGGCCTACTTCCGCCCGGGCGGCGTGTACCGTGACCTGCCCGACACGATGCCGCAGTACCAGGCCTCGAAGATCCGCAATGCCAAGGCGATCACGCGGCTCAACGACAACCGCCAAGGCACGCTGCTCGACTTCATCGACGACTTCGTGCGCCGTTTCCCGACCTGCGTCGACGAGTACGAGACGCTGCTCACCGACAACCGCATCTGGAAGCAGCGCACCGTGGGCATCGGTGTGGTCAGCCCCGAGCGCGCGCTGAACCTGGGCTTCACCGGCCCGATGCTGCGCGGCTCGGGCGTCGAGTGGGACCTGCGCAAGAAGCAGCCCTACGACGTCTACGCGAAGCTCGACTTCGACATCCCGGTCGGCGTCAATGGCGACACCTACGACCGCTACCTGGTGCGCGTCGAGGAGATGCGCCAGAGCAACCGCATCATCAAGCAGTGCGTGGACTGGCTGCGCGCCAA
>CAZVLY010000607.1:0-1774 GCA_964628175.1 uncultured Piscinibacter sp.
ACGAAGTCGTAGCGGTTCTCCGGCTTGTTCCAGCCGTGGCCTTCGGCGTCGTAGAGGATCCACTCGGGCTCGCGGCCGGCCGCCTGCATCGCTTCGCGCAGGCGCCGGCCATGCTCCAGGGGCACAAAGCGGTCTTGTCCG
Source organism: uncultured Piscinibacter sp. (assembly GCA_964628175.1). Taxonomy (GTDB): domain Bacteria; phylum Pseudomonadota; class Gammaproteobacteria; order Burkholderiales; family Burkholderiaceae_C; genus Piscinibacter. The sequence continues at coordinate 142 of CAZVLY010000607.1, forward strand.
CCGAAAGCGAGCAGCACCGGCGCCTTGATCTTCGCGGCCAGCTCCACCGGCGCCACTTCGGCCAGCCTCGCCGCGTCGGCCACCGGGTCACCGACCAGCTGCGGCAAGGTGTAGGTCTTCGATTCGTCGCTGAATGCAGTCAGCCAGTCCGGACCGAAGAGCAGCCGCGGGTCGGTGATGGCTGCCCACGCCACACCGCAGCGGTACAGACCGTCGTCGCGGGCCAGACCCATCAGCGTCGCATAGCCGCCGTAGCTCCCGCCGGCGATGCAGACCTTGCCGGCGTCCACCCAGCCCTTGGTGGCGGCCCAGCGGGTGGCGTCGGCGATGTCGTCCTGCATCGCGCGGCCCCACTGCTTCCAGCCGGCCCGTTCATGCTTCTCCCCATAGCCGCGGCTGCCACGGAACTCCGGCTCGATCACGACGTAGCCACGCGAGGCGAGGAACTGCGCGGTGTCGTTCCAGCCCCAGTGCACGCCGCGAGTCCAGGCACTGTGGTGCACCAGAACCACCGCGGCCCGCGGTCCACCCTTGGCCGCGCCGGGGGGGAGCGTCACCCACACCGGCAGGTCCTGCCCGTCGCGTGCCTTGATGCGGTGCAGGTCGAGCGTGGCCATGCGGCGCGCCTCGATGTCCTTGCGCACGGGGCCCACGCCGACCCACTTGTTGCCGGCCGGGTAATGCACCCACCAGCTGCCCGGGTCCTGGTCGGACCAGCTGTTCACCAGCACCACCGCGTCGTCGGCGCCGCAGCGCCGGCAGCTGACGCGGTTCACGCGGCCGGGAAAGCGTGCGTCCACCGTGGCCTGCAGTGCCTTCAGCCTGGGATCGAACCACACCGTGGTCTCGGCATCGGTGCGCAGACGCAGACCGATGGCGCGGCCACTTTCCGGATCGGTGAGCAACCACCCGTCGAAGTCGAAGCCGGGCGTGCGCACCAGCGCTTGCGCCTGCGGCTTGCCGGTGGCGAAGTCGAAGCGCCGCAGTTCGGACTCGCCGGCCGCCCCGGACGGGGTGCTGACGAAGAGTTGGCCGTCGGTGTCGACGAAGCGCGGCGTGAACGGTGCATCGAGCCAGGGAAACTCGGCGATCTTCTTCCACGAGTTCTCGCCCGGGGCGCGCCAGTGGTACTGCGCCGTGCCGTCGCGCAGCGTGATCGCCAGGCGCGGTTCGCCCTTGCGATCGAACAGCCAGTACCGCGCGTTGTCCAGCGCGCCGATCTGCAGCGAGCGGGTGCGCTGCGTGCTCGTGTCCAGCAGCATCGGCGTGACTTCGACGAGGTTGCGCCGGCCGTCGTAGCGCCAGTTGCCGACCACCACCTCGTTGCCGCCGGTGCTGGGCACGACCATGAGGTCGTGGAGCACCGACAGCGGCTCGCGGCCGACGCGGCGCATGTTGGCGACGTTCCAGTTCAACGCGATCAGCTGCCGCGGGTCGCTGCCATCGGCCATCACGCTGAACAGTCCAGAGAAGATCCGCTGCTGGCCAATCGGATTGCGTCGGTCCTCGAGCCTGTAGACGAGACGATCCTCGTTCACCCATTCGAACCCGCCGATGTCGGCATCCTCGTAGTTGGCAACCGGCGTCGACTTGCCGGTGGCGAGCTCGACCACCGACAGCGCGATGCGTTTGG
>CAZVLY010000608.1:0-1772 GCA_964628175.1 uncultured Piscinibacter sp.
CCGGTGTCGCGCAGGATGCGCGAGAAGTGGACGATGTTGTCGGCGAGCATTTGTCGTCGGGTCAGTCGAGCAAGGCCCGGGCCTTCAGCTCGTCGAGGATCTTCGCGGTGTCGCCACCGCCCATGCGAGCGATGTCATCCTGGTACTTGAGCAGCACACCGAGCGTGTCGTGCACCGTCGCCGGATCCAGCCGCATCGCGTTCAAGGCCACCAACGCATTCGTCCAGTCGATCGTCTCCGCCACCCCCGGCGCCTTGAACAGGTCGAGCGAGCGCATGCGCTGCACGAACTCCACCACCTGCCGGTACAGGCGCTCCGAGGCCCCCGGCGCCTTGCGCCGCACGATGTCCAGCTCGCGCTCCACGTCCGGGAACTCGACCCAGTGGTACAGGCAGCGCCGCTTCAGCGCATCGTGGATCTCGCGCGTGCGGTTGCTGGTGATGATGGTGATCGGCGGCGCATCGGCCTTGATCGCGCCGAGCTCGGGGATGGTGATCTGGTTCTCCGCCAGCACCTCGAGCAGGAAGGCGTCGAAGGGCTCGTCGGCGCGGTCGAGTTCGTCGATCAGCAGCACCGGCGAGCGCGACTGCGTCAGCGCCTGCAGCAGCGGCCGCTCGATCAGCATGGCGCGCGAATAGAGGCTGTGCGCCAGGCGGTCGCGGTCGGCCGCGTCGGTGATCGAATGCGCCGCCTCGGCCAGGCGGATCTCGACCATCTGGCGCGCCACGTTCCATTCGTAGGCCGTCTGTGCCACGTCCAGGCCTTCGTAGCACTGCACGCGCAGCATCAGCGTGCCCAGCGCGGTCGCGAGCGACTTGGCCAGCTCGGTCTTGCCCACGCCGGGCTCGCCTTCGAGGAACAGCGGGCGGCGCAGCTTCAGCGCGAGAAACAGCGCGGTGGCCAGGCGCCGGTCGCAGATGTAGTTCTCGGTGGCGAGCAGCGCGACGACGGCATCGACGGAGTCGGGCAAGCGCAGTTCGGGAACCGTCATGGTCGGACTTCCGATCGTCGATCTGCCGGCCCACCGCCGGCGCCGGGAGGGGGTCTCAGCGCGCCAGCGCGGCGGCGACCGCGCGCGAGGCCATCACGCTGATCATCGCGGCGCGGTAGGCGGCCGAACCGTGCAGGTCGCCGTTCAGGCCGTCGGCACTCACCTTCACCGCCTTCGCGGCTTCCGGCGTGAAGCTCTTGGCCAGCGCGTCCTCGATCGGCTTGCAGCGGAACACGCTGCCCGCCGCGCCGGTGACGGCCACGCGCACGCCGGCCGAGGTCTGCGCGACGAACACGCCGACCAGGGCGAAGCGCGAGGCCGGCTGCTTGTACTTGATGTACGCGGCCTTCGCGACACTCGGGAAGCTCACCGACACGATCAGCTCGCCCGGCTTGAGCGCGGTCTCGTACAGGCCGGTGAAGAAGCTGTCGCCCGAGATGCTGCGCTGATTCGTCTTGATCGTCGCGCCCAGGCCGACGATGCCCGCCGGGTAGCAGGCCGCCGGGTCGGCGTTGGCGATCGAGCCGCCGATGGTGCCCATGTTGCGCACCATGGGGTCGCCGATGCCGCCGGCCAGCTCGGCCAGCGCCGGCACGGCCTTCCTGACCTCGGCCGAGGCCGCCACGGCCGCATGGGTGGTCATCGCGCCGATGACGACGTTGCTGCCGTCCATGCAGATGCCCTTGAGCTCGGCCACGCCGCCGAGGTCGACGAGGCGCTCGCTGGACGACAGGCGCAGCTTCATCGCCTGCACCAGGCTCTGGCCCCCGGCCAGGTAGCG
>CAZVLY010000609.1:0-1767 GCA_964628175.1 uncultured Piscinibacter sp.
GCCCGCCGACAGCGCATAGCAGATCGCGAAATAAAGCACGGCCGCCGCCAGATAGGCCTCGATCGGACGACCGAAGTTCTTGCCAGCGACCTCGAAGCCCTTGAGCATGTCGTAGGCACCGATCGCATAGACCAGCGAGGTGTCCTGGAACAGGATGATGGTCTGCGTCAGCAGCACCGGCAGCATGTTGCGGAAGGCCTGCGGCAGCACCACCAGCTTCATGCACTGCGCGTAGGTCATGCCGACCGCGTAACCGGCGTAGACCTGCCCCTTGGGCACGCTCTGGATGCCCGCGCGCATGATCTCCGAGTAGTAGGCCGCCTCGAACACCGTGAAGGTGATGATGGCCGACAGCTCGGCGCCCATCGGCCGCCCGATCAGCAGCGGGATGAGCAGGAAGAACCACAGGATCACCATCACCAGCGGGATCGAGCGCAGCGTGTTGACGTAGGCCGCTGCCGGCATCACCAGCCAGGGCTTGCCCGACAGGCGCATCAGCGCCAGCACCGTGCCCAGCGCGATGCCGCCGATCATCGCGATCAGCGTCAGCTGGATCGAGAAGAAGAAGCCCTTGATGACGAAACCGGAGACGACGTTCCAGTTGAAGAAGCTGAAGTCGAGGGCTGTCATTTCCCGCCTCCGATCATCCCCGGGACCTGGACCCGGTTCTCGATGAACAGCGCGATGCGGTTGATGGCGAAGGCGGAGATGAAGTACAGGCCCGTGACGGCCAGGTAGATCTCGATGCCGCGCGAGGTTTCTTCCTGCGCCTGCATGGCGAACATGGTCAGCTCGGCGATGCTCACCGCGAAGGCCACCGAGGAGTTCTTGATGATGTTCATCGACTCGCTGGTCAGCGGCGGAATCACGATGCGAAAGGCCATCGGCAGCAGCACGTAGCGGTAGGTCTGCGGCAGCGTCAGGCCCACCGCGAGGCCGGCGTAGCGCTGGCCCTTGGGCAGGGTCTGGATGCCGGCCTTGACCTGCTCGGCGATGCGCGCCGAGGTGAAGAAGCCCAGCGCGAAGACCACCAGCACGAAGCTCGGCACGCCGCGCAGGGTGAGGAAGATCGACGGGATGACGTGGTACCAGAGAAAGATCTGCACCAGCAGCGGGATGTTGCGGAACAGCTCGGTCCACGAGTTGCCCAGCAGCACCAGCCACTTGTTGGGCACGGTGCGCAGGATGCCCATCAACGAACCCACCAGCAGCGCCACCACCAGGGCGCACAGCGCCACCGACAGCGTCCAGCCCCAGGCCGACATCAGCCACTCGAGGTAGGTCTGCCCTCCTCCGGTGTCCTGGAAGAACACCTGCCAATCCCACTTCATCGTGCGGCCTCCTGTTGTTCTGTGCCGGCCGGCCTTCAAAAGAAAAGCGCGACGCGGTTGGCCCGACGCCGCGCTCCCGCAGCATAAGCAAGCCCCGAGCCTGCGGGCTCAGGGCTTGCCAGGGGGCTGCTTACTTCTTCATGTACTCCTCGACCGGCTTGTCGTTCGGGTTCGCCCAGGCGGCCTTGGTGGCATCGCTGGCGGGCAGGCCGACCTTCGTGTTGCTCGGCGGGATCGGCTGCACGAACCACTTGTCGTAGGTCTTGGCCAGGTCGCCGCTCTTGATCTGGGCAATGATGCTGTCGTCCACGGCCTTCTTGAAGGCCGGGTCGTCCTTGCGGATCATGATGGCGATCGGCTCGACCGACAGCACTTCGCCGACGATCTTGAAGTCGGCCGGGTTCTTCGCCTTGGCGATGTTGCCGGCCAGGATCTG
>CAZVLY010000610.1:0-1759 GCA_964628175.1 uncultured Piscinibacter sp.
TCGGCCACGACTACGGCGACTTCGCCGCGCACGACGGCCTGTGGACGATGGCGGCACGCACCGCGCACGACATCGTGGCGCGCATGGCGCTGGTGCCGCGCACGCTGGAGGCGCGCGGGCTGGACGCGACGCCGCCGCTGCAGGCCAAGATGGGCAAGGCCGGCGATGCGCGGGCAGTGGAGATCCTCGACCTGATCCTGCGCGACGAGATCGGCCACGTCGCCATCGGCAACCGCTGGTACCGCTTCGTCTGCGAGCGTGCCGGGCTCGATGCGCTGGCGATCTACCCGGAACTCGTCGAGCGCTACGCCGCGCCGCGCCTGCGGCCGCCGTTCAACGATGCCGCGCGCCGCGCCGCCGGCTTCAGCGACGACGAGATCGCCTACCTCACCCGCGCCGTCTGAGCGAAACCCTCCATGCGCATCTTCGTCGCCGGCTTCCACCACGAGACCAACACCTTCGCGCCCTCGGTGGCCGACTGGGCTGCCTTCGAGGCCGGCGCCGGCTACCCTCCGTATTCGCGCGGGCCGGCGATGCTCGAGCAGATGGGCGGCGGCAGCCTGGCCATCGCAGGCTTCGTGCGCGAGGCACGCGCCCGCGGTTGGTCGCTCGTGCCCTCGGTGTGGGCCGGCGCCATGCCCTCCAATCGCATCACGGCCGCAGCCTTCGCACGGATCCGTGACGAGATGCTGGCCGACCTGCGCGCGGCCTTGGGCGAAGGCCTCGACGGCATCCTGCTCGACTTGCACGGCGCGGCCGTTGCCGAAGGCGCCGACGATGCCGAGGGCGAGTTGCTGCAACGCCTGCGCGCCGTCGCCGGCCCGGCCTTGCCCATCGTCGCCAGCCTGGACCTGCACGCCAACGTGACGCGTCGCATGCTGGCCCACGCCAGCGCCCTGACGGCCTACCGGACCTACCCACACGTCGACATGGTCGCCACCGGCGAACGTGCAGCGCAGATGCTCGCGCGAGGCCTGGCACCGGGCGCGCCGGCGCGGCACACCCGTGCGCGCCGCGTGCCCTTCCTGCTGCCCTTGAACGCGCAGTGCACGCTGATGGAGCCGGCGGCGTCGGTGATCGCGCAGCTGGAGCGCCTGGAGGCGAACGAGGACCTCGAACTGAGTTTCGCGATGGGCTTCTCCGCAGCCGACTTCGCCGAATGCGGTCCGGTGCTGTTCGGTCATGGCCCGGACGCCGCCGCATTGCAGCGAGCCGTCGACACGCTTCACGCCGAGGTGGTGGCGCACCGCAAGGACTGGGCGACCGAGTTGCTGCTGCCGCAGGTGGCGGTGGCGCGAGCGCTGTCGCTCGCCGGGCCCGGCCGCGGCCCGGTGATCATCGCCGACACGCAGGACAACCCCGGCGCCGGCGGCGATGCCAACACCACCGGCGTACTGCACGCGCTGATCGCCGCGCGCGCCGGGCATCTGCTCGAAGGGCGCGTGGCGCTTGGCTTGCTGTTCGATCCCGAAAGCGCTGCAGCCGCCTGCTCCGCCGGCGTGGGCGCGCGGCTGAGCCTGTCGATCGGCCGCGCCGTGCCCACCTGGGACGGCACGCTCACCGACCCGCCGCTGCGTGCCGACGCCCGCGTGCTCGCGGTCCACGACGGCACCCTGCCCCTGCACGGCCCGATGACCGCCGGCGCGACGGCGCAGCTCGGCCCCTGCGCCTGCGTCGAGATCGACGGCATCCGCGTGCTGCTGTCCAGCGCCAAGGCGCAGATGCTCGACCTGGACCTGTTCCGCTTCCTCGGCGTGGA
>CAZVLY010000611.1:0-1754 GCA_964628175.1 uncultured Piscinibacter sp.
CGCTGTGGGACAAGAAGGACAACAAGATCATGACGCTGTCCGGCGGCATGAAGCGCCGGCTGATGATCGCCAAGGCGCTCTCGCACGAGCCGCAGCTGCTGTTCCTCGACGAGCCCACCGCCGGCGTCGACGTCAACCTGCGCCGCGACATGTGGCAGCTGGTGCGCGAGCTGCGCGACACCGGCGTGACCATCATCCTGACCACGCACTACATCGACGAGGCCGAGGAGATGGCCGACCGCATCGGCGTGATCAACAAGGGCGAATTGATCCTCGTGGAAGACAAGGAGGCGCTGATGCGCAAGCTCGGCCGCAAGCAGCTCACGCTGCAGCTGGCAACGCCGCTGGCGCAGCTGCCGCCCGCCCTGGCGGCCCATGCGCTGGCGCTGTCGGCCGACGGCACCGAGCTGACCTACACCTACGATGCGCAGGGCGACCGCGCCGGCGTCGTCACGCTCATGCAGGACCTGGGCGCCCTGGGCATCGTCTTCAAGGACCTGCACACCTCGCAGAGCTCGCTCGAGGACATCTTCGTCGGGCTGCTGAAGGAAGAGGCCAGCGCATGAGCATGAACCTGCACGCCGTGCGCGCCATCTACCGCTTCGAGATGGCGCGGGCCTGGCGCACGCTGATGCAAAGCATCATCTCGCCGGTGCTGTCGACCTCGCTGTACTTCATCGTCTTCGGCGCGGCCATCGGCACGCGCATTCCCGAGGTCGGCGGCGTCAGCTACGGCGCCTTCATCGTGCCGGGGCTGGTGATGCTCTCGCTGCTCACGCAGAGCATTTCCAACGCCTCGTTCGGGATCTACTTCCCCAAGTTCACCGGCACCATCTACGAGCTGCTGTCGGCGCCGGTGTCGACCTTCGAGATCGTGCTGAGCTATGTCGGCGCGGCGGCCACCAAGTCGGTGCTGCTCGGGCTGATCATCCTGGCCACGGCGTGGCTCTTCGTGCCGGTGCGCGTCGAGCACCCGGTGTGGATGCTGCTCTTCCTGGTGCTGACGGCGGTGACCTTCAGCCTGCTGGGTTTCATCATCGGCATCTGGGCCGACGGCTTCGAGAAGCTGCAGGTGGTGCCGATGCTGATCGTCACGCCGCTGACCTTCCTGGGCGGCAGCTTCTACTCGATCGACATGCTCCCGCCCTTCTGGCAGAACGTGGCGCTGCTCAATCCGGTGGTCTACCTGATCAGCGGCTTCCGCTGGAGCTTCTACGGCGTGGCCGACGTCGGCCTGGGGCTGAGCGTGGGCATGACGCTCGCGTTCCTGGTGGCCTCGCTGGGCATCGTGGCCTGGATCTTCCGCACCGGCTACCGCCTGAAAGCCTAGCGGTAGAAGGCCTCGACCTTGCCCTTGAGCTGGATGAGCAGCGGCTGGCCCTTGCGGTTCAGCGTCTTGCCGGCGGGCACCTTGACCCAGCCTTCGCTGAGGCAGTACTCCTCGACGTCGAAGCGCTCCTTGTCGTTGAGTCGGATGCCGATCGCGTGCTCGAACACCGCGGCCACGTGATGCGGGCTGCGCGGATCCGTCGACAGGCGGTCGGGCAGCGCGGGGCGTTCGGTCGGGGTCGGCGGGGTCGCCGGGGTCGTGTCGTTCATCGCGGCTTCCTTCCTCGACAGGCCGTCGCACAAAGCAGAACGCCAACCTTGCGGTTGGCGTTTGCTTCGGCTCTTCCGGCCCGTGTTCTTCTGTATTCGGTGGTTGCGAGGGCAGGATTTGAACCTGCGACCTTTGGGTTATGAGCCCAACGAGC
>CAZVLY010000612.1:0-1750 GCA_964628175.1 uncultured Piscinibacter sp.
CGATCACCCGCAGCAACCAGCCTTCCATGGGCTGATCGTCTGACGCATCCGCGGGGTACTCGACCCACTGGAGGTCATCGACGGTCGCCGCCACCACTTCCGACAACCGCAGCCCAGTCGCATAGAGCAGGTGCAGCCCAAAAGTCAGCCGCTGGTTTGCCGAGGTCGCCGGCAGCATCTTCAGCTGCCCTTCGATGAACTGCCACTGCGCCAGGCTGAAGCTCCGCCCCGCGTTCACCTTCGGCCCCGAAGTCCGTGGCACGCCCACGGCCGACCACGGGTTCCCCATCAGGTAGTTCTGGTCGACGAGGAAGCCATAGAGGTTCTTCAGGATCGTCACCGCGTGCCGCTGCGCCGATGCCGACAGCGGCCCCTCGAACGGCCGCCACAGCGGAGACCAGCGCTCGCGCCCGCGGTCGCCACACCACCGGCTGCGCGGCTGCGGGTCGGCCAGGAAGTCCCGGTACTCGATGCAGTCCTCGTTGCTCATCGAGGACAGCGCCTTGCCCTTGTGCGTGATCGCCCAGAGCAGGAAGCGCTCGGCTTCCTTGCGATACGCGCGCTGGGTGTGCGACAGCGCCTGCAGCCAGTCCATGCCCTGTTCGACGCCGGTGTCCCGCTGGCGCCGCCGCGCCTTGAGGTGCGCCTTCTGCTCGGGCGTCAGGCCATGCTTGGAACGCAACCATGCGAGGATGGCCTGGTAGTCGTTGGTGGCCTTCAGCAGGCACTGCGCCTGCGGACGCCGGTACAGACCGCGGGTGCCGTCCAGTTCGGCCGGCACGATGAACTTCTCAAGCGGGCGGATGTCGGTGGCCGGTAGGACCACGGCCTGCAGCTCGTGCGCGTAGAGCTTGCTGCGCGGCATCGCCACATGACGGCCGAGCTGCAACTCGATGCTGTCCTGGTGCTCGCGAAGCCACTCGACGATGCGCAGGGCCTTGCCCTCCCCCATCGCCTTGATGCCGGCGTGCCACCGCCGGCCGACACCATTGATGCGCTCGACCAGCTGCGCGAGCGTGAAGATGTCGGCGGCTTCGAGGTGGCTGGCCAGCGTCGGGTTCAGCCAGGCCGCAACCGAGTCGCCGGCCTTCGGCGACTGAGCGACCAAGCTTTCGAGCCAGCGCAGCGCATCGAGCTGGCGCGCGATCAGTCGGGCGCGCCGGCGCAAGCGCTGCGTCGCGCGACCGTACTCGGCTTCGTAGGCGGCGATCTGGTCGGCCTGGCGCTCGTCCTCCAAGCCATGCGCTTCGGCGAAGGCTTCGAGGCTGGGCAGTTCGAGCGACGGGTCGGCGATGCGGGTCGCGTCGATGCGCACCAGGCGCGCGGTGCCGAAGCGGTCCTCACGTTTCGCGGCGGCGGCGAACTCGTCGCGGATCCAGGCGATGGTGGCGCGCACGGTGCGCTGGTCGGTGGCCTCGCCTTCGACGCGGAAGTAGCGCTCCCAGCTTTCGCGGGGATCGAGACCCTGGACCACCGAGCGCATGAACGCGAAGTGGCCGACGTGCAGCTTGCGTTGACGTGCGGCGCTGACCGGCGCGAGGCTGCGCGGCGGTGTCCGGGTGGAGGTGCCAAACAGCGGCGCCGGAGCATCGGCGCCCTGCCCTGCCCGTGCGGCCTTTGGCCGCTTCGGGCTCGGACTGGCCAGGGCCTTGTCGTCGCGCGCGTTCATTGCGCGAGCCGCGACAGCGCGGCGGTCAGGTTGATGCGGGCCTGCGCTTCGAGCAGCGCGACCGCGTGCTCGCCGTGGTAC
>CAZVLY010000613.1:0-1749 GCA_964628175.1 uncultured Piscinibacter sp.
GGGCGCTGATCCGCGACAAGATGCTCAACAAGGAGTACGACGCCACGCACTTCCTCAGCCCCATGCCGCTGGCCATCTCGATGGGCGCGGGCAGCAACGCCACGCCGATGAACGTGGCCACCATCCAGAACACCAACGGCCAGGCGATCACGCTTTCGGTCAAGCACAAGGGCAAGCGCGATCCGAAGGACTGGAAGGGCTTCAAGTTCGCCGTGCCCTTCGAGTACTCGATGCACAACTTCCTGCTGCGCTACTACGTGGCGGAAGCCGGGCTCGACCCGGATCGCGACATCCAGATCCGCGTCGTGCCGCCGGCCGAGATGGTGGCCAACCTGCGCGCCGGCAACATCGACGGCTTCCTCGGCCCCGACCCGTTCAACCAGCGCGCCGTGTTCGAGGAGGTCGGCTTCATCCACCTGCTCACCAAGGAGCTGTGGAACGGCCACCCCTGCTGCGCCTTTGGCACCAGCACCGAGTTCATCCAGAAGAACCCGAACACCTTCGCGGCGCTGTACCGCGCGGTGCTCACCTCGGCGGCGATGGCGCGCGAGGCGAAGAACCGCGAGCTGATCGCCAAGGTGATCGCGCCGCAGGCCTACCTGAACCAGCCGGAGACGGTGATCGCGCAGGTGCTCACCGGCAAGTTCGCCGACGGCCTGGGCAACGTGAAGAACGTGCCCGACCGCGCCGACTTCGACCCGATGCCGTGGCAGAGCATGGCGGTGTGGATGCTCACGCAGATGAAGCGCTGGGGCTACGTGAAGGGCGACGTCAACTACAAGCAGATCGCCGAGAAGGTGTTCCTGCTCACCGACGCGAAGAAGGTCATGAAGTCGCTGGACATGAAGGTGCCCGACGGGGCCTACCCGAAGTTCACCATCATGGGCAAGGTCTTCGACCCCGAGAAGCCCGACGCCTACCTGGCGGGCTTCGCGATCAAGCGCGCCTGAGCGGAGGCCGCCATGGGTTTCACGCGCAGCCTGGGGTTCCGGGCGGGCCTGCTGTCGGCGCTGATCCTGCTCGTCGTGCTGGCGATCTGGCACGTGGCCACGCTCTCGTCGGCGCCGGTGGCCGCGGCGGCGCCGGCGCTCACGGCCGAGCAGGTCGAGTACGCCAAGCTGATGGGCAAGGACCCGGCGACGCTGGCCTCGCCCGCCGCGGCGCCGAGCGCCAAGTCGGGCTTCCCGACACTGGCGCAGATGGGCGCGGTGGTCGCGAAGAACCTCGCCAGCCCGTTCTACGACAACGGGCCGAACGACAAGGGCGTGGGCCTGCAGCTGGCCTACTCGCTCGGCCGCGTCGGCCTGGGCTACCTGCTCGCCGCGCTGGTGGCCATTCCGCTGGGCTTCGTGATCGGCATGAGCCCGCTGGTCTACCGCGCGCTCGACCCGTTCATCCAGGTGCTCAAGCCCATCTCGCCGCTGGCCTGGATGCCGCTGGCCCTGTACACGATCAAGGACAGCTCGATCAGCGGCATCTTCGTGATCTTCATCTGCTCGGTGTGGCCGATGCTGATCAACACCGCCTTCGGCGTGGCCAGCGTGCGGCGCGAGTGGCTCAACGTGGCCAAGACGCTGGAGGTGAGCGCGCTGCGCCGCGCCTTCGAGGTGATCCTGCCGGCGGCGGCGCCGACCATCCTGACCGGCATGCGCATCAGCATGGGCATCGCCTGGCTGGTGATCGTGGCCGCCGAGATGCTGGTCGGCGGCACCGGCATCGGCTACTTCGTCTGGAACGAGTGGAACAACC
>CAZVLY010000614.1:0-1744 GCA_964628175.1 uncultured Piscinibacter sp.
GAAGGCGTGCATCAGCCGGTTGACCTCGGGAATGGGAAAGCCGCCCACCAGGCCGATCTTGTTCGTTTGGGTCATGCCGCCGGCGACCATGCCGGTCAGGTAGGCCGGCTCCTGGATGTAGTTGTCGAACACGCCGAAGTTGGGCTCCTGCGGCTTGCCCGAGCTGCCCATCAGGAAGCTGACCTTCGGGTAGTCCTTGGCGACCTTGCGCGCCGCCGCCTCGACGGCGAAGGACTCGCCGACGATCAGCGTGTGGCCCTTCTCGGCGTAGCCGCGCATGACGCGCTCGTAGTCGGCGTTGCTGACGTTCTCGCTGAACACGTACTCGATCTCGCCGCGTGCGACGGCCGCCTTCAGCGCCTTGTCGATGCGGCTGACCCACTGCTGCTCGACAGGAACGGTGTAGATGGCGGCGACCTTCAGTTTGGCCTGGGCGAAGGCGGCACCGCTCCAGGCGGCGAGGGTGGCGACGGCCAGGGCGGCGGCGAGGCTGTGGCGGCGGGTCAGCGGCATGAGGGCTCCTCGTGGTTCGGGGTGGGTGGCGGCATTGTGCAGCCTAAGCAAGAGACGTTCCGAGCCCGGCAACGCGCACGCCCGACGGCGGGCGCGTCGGGTTTGCCCGACATGTCATGTGTCAATGCTTGTTGACACAACGCAAGCCTCGAAGCCGGGGGCGGGCTTACGTTGTCACTCCCAGCCAATGACCCGGAGCTGTCATGCGTGTCCTGCTGATGCACCCCAACTACCATTCCGGCGGCGCCGAGATCGCCGGCAACTGGCCGCCCGCCTGGGTCGCCTACCTGACCGGCTACCTGAAGGCCGGCGGCTACACCGACGTGATCTTCGTCGACGCCATGACCAACCACCTGACGGACGACCAGGTGCGCCAGCGCATCGCCGACCTGCAGCCCGACGTGATCGGCTGCACCGCGATCACGCCGGCGATCTACAAGGCCGAGCGGCTGCTGCAGATCGCCAAGGAGGTGAAGCCGGACGTGGTCACCGTGCTGGGCGGCATCCACGGCACCTTCATGTACCCGCAGGTGCTCAAGGAAGCGCCGTGGATCGACGCCGTGGTGCGCGGCGAGGGCGAGCAGGTGTTCCTGAACCTCGTCACCGCCGTCGACAAGGGCGACTGGGCGCGCGACCGCAACTGCGTGCGCGGCATCGCCTACCTGGACCGCAGCACCGAAGCCGGCAAGGTGGTGGCCACGCCGGCGGAGCCGACCATCCAGGACCTGGACCGCATCGCGCCGGACTGGGGCATCCTCGACTGGGGCCAGTACATCTACATCCCGATGGGCGTGCGCGTGGCGATCCCGAATTTCGCGCGCGGCTGCCCCTTCACCTGCACCTTCTGCAGCCAGTGGAAGTTCTGGCGCGACTACCGCGTGCGCGACCCGATCAAGGTGGTCGACGAGATCGAGACCCTGGTGCGCGACCACCAGGTCGGCTTCTTCATCCTCGCCGACGAGGAGCCGACGATCCACCGCAAGAAGTTCATCGCCTTCTGCGAGGAGCTCATCAGGCGCAAGCTGCCGGTGCTGTGGGGCATCAACACCCGCGTCACCGACATCCTGCGCGACGAGAAGCTGCTGCCGATGTTCCGCCAGGCCGGGCTGATCCACGTCTCGCTGGGCACCGAAGCGGCGGCGCAGTTGAAGCTCGACCGCTTCAACAAGGAAACCACGATCGCGCAGAACAAGAAGGCCATCCAGCTGCTGCGCGACGCCGGCATCGTGAC
>CAZVLY010000615.1:0-218 GCA_964628175.1 uncultured Piscinibacter sp.
GTCGCGCGGCGACAAGATCTTCGTGGGCACCGTCAAGCGGCTGGACAAGGGCGACATCGTCGTCGAGTCGGGCCGTGTCGAGGGCCGGCTGCGACGCAACGAGATGATCCCGAAGGAGAACCTGCGCAGCGGAGACCGCGTGCGTGCGTTCATCCTCGAGGTCGACCCGACGCTGCGCGGTCCGCAGATCGTCCTGTCGCGGTCGGCGCCGGGCTTCC
>CAZVLY010000615.1:228-1742 GCA_964628175.1 uncultured Piscinibacter sp.
ATCGAGCTGTTCGCCCAGGAAGTGCCCGAGATCGAGCAAGGCCTGCTGGAGATCAAGAGCTGCGCCCGTGACCCCGGCTCCCGCGCCAAGATCGCCGTGGTCTCGCACGACAAGCGTGTCGACCCGATCGGCACCTGCGTGGGCGTGCGCGGTTCGCGCGTCACCGCGGTGACCAACGAGCTCGCCGGCGAGCGGGTCGACATCGTGCTGTGGTCGGAAGATCCGGCGCAGTTCGTCATCGGCGCGCTGGCGCCGGCGAACGTGCAGTCGATCGTGGTGGATGAAGAGCGTCACGCCATGGACGTGGTGGTCGACGAGGAGAACCTCGCCATCGCCATCGGCCGTGGCGGCCAGAACGTGCGCCTGGCGTCCGAGCTGACCGGCTGGCGCATCAACATCATGACGGCCGAGGAATCCGCCTCCAAGCAGGCGGCCGAGTCCGACACGGTGCGCAAGCTGTTCGTCGACAAGCTCGACGTCGACGAGGAAGTCGCCGACATCCTGATCGCCGAGGGCTTCACCAGCCTCGAAGAAGTCGCCTATGTCCCGATGCAGGAAATGCTCGAGATCGAGAGCTTCGACGAGGACACCGTCAACGAGCTGCGCACCCGAGCCAAGGATGCGCTGCTGACGATGGAGATCGCCCGCGAGGAAAAGGTCGAGGAGGTCTCGCAGGACCTGCGCGATCTCGAGGGCCTGAGCCCCGAACTCATCGCCAAGCTCGCCGATGGCGGCATCCACACGCGAGACGATCTGGCCGACCTGGCCGTCGACGAGCTGACCGAGATGACCGCGATCGACGAAGCGCAGGCCAAGGCGCTGATCATGAAGGCCCGTGAACACTGGTTCACGGCCTGAACGACAACAGCGCCGACAGACAGAGCTAGACCAAGCAAGGATTCAACCCATGGCTTCGACCACCGTCGCCCAACTCGCCGCCGAGCTCAATCGCCCGGCCGCGGCGCTGCTCGAGCAGCTGCAGTCGGCCGGCGTCAAGAAGGCGTCGACCGACGACACGCTCAGCGAGTCGGACAAGGAACGCCTGCTCGACTTCCTGCGCACCTCGCACGGCACCGCCGGCGCGGAGCGCAAGAAGATCACGCTGACGCGCAAGTCGACCAGCGAGATCAAGCAGGCCGATTCGAGCGGCAAGGCACGCACCATCCAGGTCGAAGTGCGCAAGAAGCGTACCTTCGTGAAGCGCGACGACGCGCCGGCCACCGAGGAATCGGCAGGGCCGGGGATCGACGAGGCCGAACTGCAGCGCCGCGAGGAAGTAGCGCGCGCCCAGGCCGAGCTGCTGCGCCGCCAGGAAGAAGACCTGGCCGAGAAGCGCCGCCTGCGCGAAGAGCAGGAGCAGCGTGACCGCGAAGCCGCCGAGGCCCGCGCGGCCGAAGCCGCACGCAAGGCTGCCGCGGAAGCGGCAGCGGCACTGGCCGCCGCCGCGGCCAAGCCCGAGCCCAAGGCGGGCAAGGCGAGCGGCAAGGGTGGAACAACGAAGAAGGGTGGCAAAA
>CAZVLY010000616.1:0-1737 GCA_964628175.1 uncultured Piscinibacter sp.
CCTCGATGGCGTCGTCGATCTGCACGCGCAGCAGGCGGCGCACGGTGGGGTCCATCGTGGTCTCCCACAGCTGCGCGGGGTTCATCTCGCCCAGGCCCTTGTAGCGCTGGCGGCCCACGGCGTTCTCGGCCTGGCCGATCAGCCAGGCCATGGCCTCGCGGAAGTCGCCGACCTTGGCTTCCTTCATCTTGTCGCCCTCGCCGCGCTGCACCGTGGCCTCGGCGCTGACCAGTCCCTTGAAGGTGCGGCCGGCGGTGGACAGCGCCTCGTAGTCGGCGCCGTGCACGAAGTCGGCCGTGATCACGCTGCTCTTCACGTTGCCGTGCAGCATGCGGCTGATGCGCAGGTGGTGCTTGTCGCTGCGCACGTCGAACTCGGCCACCACCTCGGCGTCGTTCAGCGCCTGCTGCAGTGCCGCGGCCGAGGCCTCGGCGCCTTCGAGCGTGTCGAGATTCAGCGCGAGGCCGTTGGCCATGGCGCGCAGCCCGTCCACGTCCATCCAGTTCGACAGCCGCTCGACCACGTTGTTGGCCAGCACGTACTGGCGCGCCAGCGTCTCCAGCGCATCGCCCTGCAGCACCGCGGCACCGGTCACGCCGGTGTCGAGCCGCGCGTCCTTCAGGGCCACGCGCAGCAGGTAGGCGTCGAGCTCGAGGCCGTCCTTCAGGTACTGCTCTTCCTTGCCGAGCTTGACCTTGTACAGCGGCGGCTGCGCGATGTAGATGTGGCCGCGCTCCACCAGCTGCGGCATCTGCCGGTAGAAGAACGTGAGCAGCAGCGTGCGGATGTGCGCGCCGTCGACGTCGGCGTCGGTCATGATGATGATGCGGTGGTAGCGCAGCTTGTCGACGTTGAAGTCCTCGCTGCCGATGCCGGTGCCCAAGGCCGTGATCAGCGTGAGGATCGCATCGCTGGACAGCAGCTTTTCGTAGCGCGCCTTCTCGACGTTGAGGATCTTGCCGCGCAGCGGCAGGATCGCCTGGAACTTGCGGTCGCGGCCCTGCTTGGCGGAGCCGCCGGCGGAGTCACCCTCGACGATGTAGATCTCGCACAGCGCCGGGTCCTTCTCCTGGCAGTCGGCCAGCTTGCCGGGCAGCCCCATGCCGTCGAGCACGCCCTTGCGGCGCGTCATCTCGCGGGCCTTGCGGGCGGCTTCGCGGGCGCGCGCGGCCTCGACGATCTTGCCGCAGATGATCTTCGCGTCGATCGGGTTCTCGAGCAGGTAGTCGGTCAGCGCCTTGCTCACCGCGTCTTCCACCGGGCCGCGCACTTCGCTCGACACCAGCTTGTCCTTCGTCTGGCTGCTGAACTTGGGCTCGGGCACCTTCACGCTGAGCACGCAGCACAGGCCTTCGCGCATGTCGTCGCCGGTGACCTCGACCTTGGCCTTCTTGGCCAGCTCGTTGTCCTCGATGTACTTGTTGATGACGCGCGTCATCGCCGCGCGCAAGCCGGTCAGGTGCGTGCCGCCATCACGCTGCGGAATGTTGTTGGTGAAGCACAGCACCGTCTCGCTGTAGCCGTCGTTCCACTGCATCGCCACTTCGCTGACGATCATGCTACCGTGTTCGGTCTTCTTCTCGCCGATGGCGTGGAAGACGGTGTTGTGCAGCACCTTCTTGCCGGTGTTGATGAAGTCGACGAAGCCCTTCACGCCGCCCACGAAGGCGAAGTTGTCTTCCTTGTTGTTGCGCTCGTCGACGAGGCGGATCTTCACGCCGTTGTTCAGGAAGCTCA
>CAZVLY010000617.1:0-1734 GCA_964628175.1 uncultured Piscinibacter sp.
AGCACCTGCATGGTCGCGCCGACACGGCCGGCCAGCTTGGCGGCCGACACCTGCTCGGCCACCGCCATGAAGCGCGCGCGGCGCTCCTCGCGCAGTTCGGGCGGCAGCATGTCCGGCAGGTCGTTCGCCGTCGCGCCCTTCACCGGCGAGTAGGCAAAGCAGCCGGCGCGGTCGATCTGCGCCTCGCGCATGAAGTCGAGCAGGTGCTCGAACTCCGCCTCGGTCTCGCCGGGGAAGCCGGCGATGAAGGTGCTGCGCACCACCAGCTCGGGGCAGGCCTCGCGCCAGCGCTGGATGCGCTCGAGGTTTTTCTCGCCGCTGGCCGGGCGCTTCATGCGCTTGAGCACGTCGGGATGCGAATGCTGGAAGGGCACGTCCAGGTAGGGCAGGATGCGGCCGCCGGCCATCAGCGGCAGGATCTCGTCGACGTGCGGGTACGGGTAGACGTAGTGCAGCCGCACCCAGGCGCCATGGCGCTCGGCCAGCAGCGCGAGCTTCTCGCACAGTTCCGTCATGCGCGTCTTCACGGGCTGGCCGTCCCAGAAGCCGGTGCGGTACTTGACGTCAACACCGTAGGCGCTGGTGTCCTGGCTGATGACCAGCAGTTCCTTCACGCCGGACTCGAACAGACGCTGCGCCTCGCCGAGCACATCGCCGATCGGCCGCGACACCAGGTCGCCGCGCATGCTCGGGATGATGCAGAAGCTGCAGCGATGGTTGCAGCCCTCGCTGATCTTCAGATACGCGTAGTGCTTCGGCGTGAGCTTGATGCCCTGCGCCGGCACCAGGTCGACGAAGGGGTCGTGCGGCTTGGGCACGTGCACGTGCACCGCGTCCATCACCTCCTGCGTGGCGTGCGGGCCCGTCACGGCGAGCACGCTCGGATGCATCTGGCGCACCAGGTTGCCGCCGGTGTCGCCGGCCTTGGCGCCCAGGCAGCCGGTGACGATCACCTTGCCGTTCTCGGCCAGCGCCTCGCCGATGGTGTCCAGGCTTTCCTTCACCGCATCGTCGATGAAGCCGCAGGTGTTGACGATCACCAGGTCGGCGCCGGCGAAGGTCTTGCTGGTCTCATAGCCCTCGGCGCGCAATTGCGTGAGGATCAGCTCGGAGTCGGTCAGCGCCTTCGGGCAGCCGAGCGAGACGAAGCCGATCTTCGGCGCCGCCGCCGGCGGTGTCACGGTGTCTTGGGTCATGCGGCGGATTTTCGCCGATGCCGGCATTGCCGGCTCGCGCGGGGGCTCAGCGCTTCGGTGCGGTGAAGCCGGCCATGCCCGGGAACAGCGTTTCGGCCTGCTTGGCCATCTGCTCCTGCATCTGCAGGAACATGCTCTTCGATTGTTCGAGGTAGTTGCCCATCAGGCCCTGCACCACCGGCGCCTGGCCCTGGAGGAACTGCGCCCACAGCTCGGGGTTCATCGCCTTCGGGTCGTACAGGCCCTTGGACTGCTCGGCGATGCGCGCCTGGATGTCGGTGAAGGTCTGCAGGTTCTTTTCGAGATACGAGCCCATCATGCCCTGCATGGCGTGGCCGTAGAAGCGGATGATCTGCGACAGCATCTGCGTCGAGAAGATCGGCACGCCGCCGGTCTCTTCTTCGAGAATGATCTGCAGCAGGATGCTGCGCGTCAGATCCTCGCCGCTCTTGGCATCGCGCACGACGAAGGACTCGCCCGACAGCACCATCTGCTTGACATCGGTCAGCGTGATGTAGCTGCTCGTCTGCGTGTCGTA
>CAZVLY010000618.1:0-1731 GCA_964628175.1 uncultured Piscinibacter sp.
GTGTGGGTGCGCCCCGGCGACTGGCTCTATGCCGACGCAGACGGCATCGTGGTGATGCCGTCCGCGGCGTCCTGAACGCTCAGGCCGGCACCGACGGCAAGCCCGCCAGCGCCATCGCCAGCTCGGCCTCGTCGTAGGGCTGGTCGACCAGCTTGCCGGCCATGAAGTTGCTGTACGACGACATGTCGAAGTGGCCGTGGCCGCACAGGTTGAACAGGATCACCTCCGAGCGGCCTTCGCGCTTGCAGCGCAGCGCCTCCTCGATCGCGCCCTTGACGGCATGGTTGGCCTCGGGTGCCGGAACGATGCCCTCGCTGCGCGCGAACAGCACGCCGGCCTCGAAGCAGGCGTTCTGGTGGTAGGCGGTGGCCTCGATCAGGTTCAGCTCCTTGAGGTGCGAGACCAGCGGCGCCATGCCGTGGTAACGCAGGCCGCCGGCGTGGAAGCCCGGCGGCGTGAAGGTCGAGCCGAGCGTGTGCATCTTGGTCAGCGGCGTCAGGTGTGCGGTGTCGCCGAAATCGTAGGCGTACTTGCCGCGGGTCAGCGACGGGCAGGCGGCCGGTTCCACGGCAACGATGCGCCGCTGCTTGGTCTTGCCCTTGCCGCGCAGCTGCTGGCCGATGAAGGGGAAGCTGATGCCGGCGAAGTTGGAGCCGCCACCGGTGCAGCCGACCACCACGTCGGGGTCGTCGCCGGCCATCTCGAGCTGAAGCATGGCCTCCTGGCCGATGATGGTCTGGTGCATCAGCACGTGGTTGAGCACCGAGCCGAGCGCGTACTTGGTGTCGTCGTTGGTGGCCGCGACTTCGACCGCCTCGGAGATCGCGATGCCCAGCGAGCCCGGGTGGTTCGGGTTCTGCGCCAGGATGGCGCGGCCGGAGTTCGTCTCGTTCGACGGGCTGGCGATGCAGCGCGCGCCGTAGGTCTCCATCAGCGCGCGGCGGTAGGGCTTCTGGTCATAGGAGACGCGCACCTGGAACACGGTGACGTCGATGCCGAACAGCGCGCCGGCGAAGGCCAGCGACGAGCCCCATTGCCCGGCGCCCGTCTCGGTGGCGATCTTCTTGATGCCGGCCTGGGCGTTGTACCAGGCCTGCGGCACCGCGGTGTTCGGCTTGTGCGAGCCCGCCGGCGACACGCCCTCGTACTTGTAGAAGATCTTGGCCGGCGTGCCCAGGGCCTGCTCCAGCCGGTGGGCGCGAAACAAGGGCGCCGGGCGCCACAGGCGGAACACCTCGCGCACCGGCTCGGGGATCTCGATCTCGCGCTCGGTGCTGACCTCCTGCAGGATCAGCTCCATCGGGAACAGCGGCGCCAGGTCGTCGGGCCCGACCGGCTGCATCGTGCCGGGGTGCAGCACCGCCGGCGCCGGCGTCGGCAGGTCGGCGGCGATGTTGTACCAGTGCCTGGGCATCCTGCTTTCGTCGAGCAGGAACTTGGTGGGCGTGCTCATGCGGTCTCCTCGTGTCGATGGCCTGCGCCATCCTAGGGGTGTGGACTGTGTCACGGCATGAGGTTTTCCCCGCCGCCGTGCAGGCTCCGTGGCCCGACGCAGACTGCCAGAATTCCCGACCCGACCATGCCGTCCCATCGAATCCTGCTGCTCGCCTTGACCTGGGTCACGCCTTTCGCGCTGGCGCAGGACCGGGGTGCCCGCGTGGAGCGCGAGGCGAACAACCCGCTGCGCATGATCATCGAGGCGAGCAAGATCAAGCCCAAGGCGAAACCGGC
>CAZVLY010000619.1:0-1726 GCA_964628175.1 uncultured Piscinibacter sp.
CCTTGCGCGCCAGCAGCGGGCCGCAGAAGGCATCGGCCTCGACCGTCACGTTGACGACATGCTTCTTCTGCGCGAAGGCCTCCAGGCAGTGGTCGACCGCGGCGATCGGGTTGCCGGTGCACTCGACGATCACGTCGATCGCCGGGTGGCGCACCAGCGCGCGCCAGTCCTCGCCGACATGCGTGCTGCCGGTCTTCAGCGCCTCGTCGAGCGAGCCGGCCTGCGTGCGCTGCGCCTCCCAGCCGACGCGGGCGAGGTTGGTCTGCGCGGCGGCGGGCGACAGGTCGGCGATGCCCACCAGGTGGACGCCCGGCGTGCGCGGAATCTGCGCCAGGTACATGGAGCCGAACTTGCCGGCGCCGATCAGGCCGATTCGCACCGGCCGGCCTTCGGCGGCGCGCTGCTGGAGCTTGGCGAACAGGTTCATGTCAGGCGGCCTTCTTGGTGTCGGCAATCGGTTCGGAGGAGGTCACCAGCGCGCTGCCGGGCATGCCGTTCTTCCACGGCAGATCGACCGGGTAGGGCTTGACCAGGCAGTCGTCGGGCAGGCACTCGATGGGCGTGAAGTTGCGGTGCGCGATGTACTCCGGCCGCTTGAAGCGCCGCACGTGGTTGCTCACGGCGCACAGGCTGAGATAGACGCTGACGCGGTTCCACGGGCTCAGGTTGCTGGTGGACGCATGCACCAGGCAGGAGTGGAACAGGATCATCGAGCCGGCCGGGCCCTTGGGCGAGACGATGCCGCCGTCCTTGCCGCCGGCGCGCGCCACCAGCTGCATGATCAGCTCGTGGTCCACCGTCCACAGCGGGTAGCTGGTGGTCGTGAGGTCGTGCTTCGCGTCGATCACGCCCTTCTTGTGGCTGCCCGGGATGAACATCAGCGGGCCGTTGAACTCGTTGACGTCGTCCAGGAAGATGGCCACGTTCATGGCCCGCTCGGTGGGCATCATGTCGTCGTTCTTCCAGGTGCCGTAGTCCTGGTGCCACTGCCAGACGTCGCCCTCGAAGGCCATCTTGCCGTTGATCTTGAACTGGTGCATGTACAGCTGCTCGCCGCCGAACAGGTCCTGCACCGGCTCGATCATGCGCGGGTGGCGGCCCAGCCGAGCGAAGGGCTCGCTGTACAGGTGCGCCGCGAAATTCGTGCGCACGGCGTCGGAGCCCTTCTCGCGCACGTTGTAGGCCTCGCGGCGCGCGTACAGGTCGGGCACCGCGTCGGTCAGCGTGCGCGTCTCCTCGGGGTTGAACAGGCCGGGGAAGAACAGGTAGCCGTCGCGGTCGAACTGCGCGAGTTGCTCCGGGGTCAGTCTCATGGGATGTCTCCTGTGGATAGCTCGGCGCCAGCGGCACGCCGCGCGGCGGCGTCCAGGTGGCGGGTCATGTGCTCGCCGGCGCGCTCGCCGTGCCGTCGCATCAGTCGTTCGGCCAGCTCCGCGTTGCCCGCGGCAATGGCATTGGCAATGGCCTCGTGTTCGTCCCACACCGACTCGCGCAGCGTCGAAGCCTGCAGCACCGCCCCCATGGCGCGGCGAATGTGGCTCCAGTGCAGGTGGGCGCTTCGCTGGATCAGCGGGTTGCGCGACGCCGCGTAGACGGCGTTGTGGAAGGCGATGTCGGCATCGATCAGCGCGTTGACGTCGCGGCCGAGCGCCGCGGCGCGGCCGCGCGCGATCAGGGCCGGGTCCAGCGGCTGAGCGTGCTGCGCCGCCCTCCGCGCGGCCAGCGC
>CAZVLY010000620.1:0-1725 GCA_964628175.1 uncultured Piscinibacter sp.
CGTCCCCGGAGAACGCACCATGCACCGCACCTCGCTCGCCGCCTGCGCACTCGCCTGCGTCTGCGGCACCGCCATCGCGCAGAACAGCAACGTCAAGCCTCCGCAGGCGCAGGCCTGGATCGACGTGGCCACCTTCAGCGGCATGGGCATGCCCGGCATGGGCGCGGGCGGCATGAACCCGATGAGCGCCCTCGGCGGCATGTTCGGCGGCGGCGCCGGTGCGAAGAACAGCTTCGGCCAGACGCAGACCGGCAGTGCCGGCCGCTGGGTCGACGTGACGCTGATGACCCGCGCGAATCCTTCGCTCTCCGAAGCGCAGCAGGCCGTTCCCGCAGGCTTCCTGAGCCCGGCGCTGAAGCTGCAGGCGCCGCCCGGTGCGAAGCCCACGCCACGCGAGGACGACGACAAGGTGGTCGAGCAGGACTACGAGCGCCCGAAGGGCAAGCTGCTGCTCTACTGGGGCTGCGGCGCCACGGTGCGCCCCGGCCAGCCCAAGGTGCTGGACATGGCCACCGCCTCGGCGGCCGACATGGCCAAGTTCTTCGTCTCGCGGCGCGCCACGCAGCGCGGCACGCACAGCGCGGTGGGCCGCCCGGTGTGGCCGAGCCCAGCCGATGCGCGCATGGTGCCCGAAAACGCCTCGCTGGTCGGCGAGCACCAGTTCAGCGGCAGCGGTGTGCCCGAAGGCTTCCGCTTCCAGATCCAGGCCGCGCAGGACCTGATGCCCGCGCTGCAGGTGCAGCAGACCGACCAGGGCGGCGCCACCGACCTGGCCTGGGCTGCCCTGCCCACCGCGCGCGCCTACTTCATCGCCGGCATGGGCGCCGCGAAGCAGGACGAGATGGTCATCTGGACGTCGAGCGAGGTGCCCGAGGCCGGCTTCGGCCTGGTCGACTACCAGACCAACGCCGCGGTCGACCGCTGGCTGAAGGAGAAGGTGCTGCTGACGCCGGCCACCACCAGCTGCACCGTGCCCAAGGGCGTGTTCCCGGGGCAGGGCGGCATGCTGCGCGCGATCGCCTACGGCAACGAGCTCAACCTCGCGCACCCGCCGCGGCCGGCGGACCCGAAGGCGCCGTGGGAGCCGGTGTGGGCGGCCAAGCTGCGCGTCAAGTCGGTGGCCACGGTGATGCTGGGCATGGCGTCGATGGAGCGCATGCCCTCGCGCAAGGCCGGCGATGAGCCGGCGCCCAAGGCCGAGGCCGAAGAGAAGAAGGAAGAGACCAAGATGCCCAAGCCGCTGGACCTGCTCAAGGGCATCCTGGGCCGCTGAGGCCGCCGCAAACGAGAACGGGCGACTTTCGTCGCCCGTCGATGCCTTCTCATGCGGCGCCTGCCGCCGTGATCACAGGCCCGCAGCGGCCTTCAGCGCGGCAGCCTTGTCGGTGCGCTCCCACGTGAACTCCGGCTCCTCGCGGCCGAAGTGGCCGTAGGCGGCGGTCTTCTCGTAGATCGGGCGGCGCAGGTCCAGCATCTCGATGATGCCCTTCGGCCGCAGGTCGAAGTGCTCGTTGACCAGCGCGGCGATCTTGTCGTCGCTGATCTTGCCGGTGCCTTCGGTGTACACGGTCACGTTCATCGGCTTGGCCACGCCGATGGCGTAGGCCACCTGCACCTGGCACTGCTTGGCCAGGCCCGCGGCCACCACGTTCTTGGCGACATAGCGCGCCGCATAGGCGGCCGAGCGGTCCACCTTGGACGGGTCCTTGCCCGAGAACGCGCCGC
>CAZVLY010000621.1:0-1712 GCA_964628175.1 uncultured Piscinibacter sp.
ACCCGCTGCGCATGATCATCGAGGCGAGCAAGATCAAGCCCAAGGCGAAACCGGCCGAGCCCGCGCGGCCGGCCGAACGAAGCACGCCGGTGGCGGCGCCTTCGCCCGTGGCGGCAGCGTCCGCGCCCGCGGCGTTGCCCCGTGTCGTTGTGCCCGAAGGCACCGTCGAGTCGACCGTCGCCACCGTCGAGGTGGCCGGCGAGGCCGAACGCACGGCCGCTGCGCCGCCGGCCGTGCCGGAGCCCCCGCCCGCGGCGCCGCTGGCGCCGTTGCAGCTGGCGGACGTGGTCGAGCCCGTCACCCCGCGCGTCCTGATCGGCAGGCTGCGCGGCGAGATCCAGGTGGTGGTGAGCTTCACGGTCCGGGCCGACGGCACCGTGGTGGAGCCGGTCGTGCGCTCGTCCAGCCATCCGCAGATGGACGAGGCCGTGCTGGAGGCCGTGCGGCAGTGGCGCTATCAGCCGATCGCCGCACCCCGCAGCCACGAGGTGCAGCTGGTGTTGCGCCAGGGCGGCTGAGGCTAGGGCCTGAGCACCTCCAGCGCGCGGTCCATGCCGCCGCTCATGATCGAGATCATCGCCTCGTCGGCCACCGCGGGCTTGGGGTGGTAGGCGATCGACAGCCCGGCCGCGGCCATCATCGGCAGGTCGTTGGCGCCGTCGCCGACCGCGATCGTCTGCGCCGTGTCGATGCCCATCAACTCGGCCACCTCGAGCAGCACGCGCTTCTTCTCGGCACCGTCGACGATGTCGCCCCAGGGGCGGTCGAACAACGTGCCGGTGAGCCGGCCGTTGGCGATGCCCAGCGAATTCGCGCGAGCGAAATCCAGCCCCAGCTGGTGGCGGATGCGCTCGCTGAAGAAGGTGAAACCGCCCGAGACCAGCAGCGTCTTCAGGCCGGCCGCCTGGCAGGCCGACACGAAGGCCTGCACGCCGGGGTTCAGGCGCAGTTTGTCGGTCCAGACTTGCTCCAGCGCGGCCAGCGGCGCGCCGGCCAGCAGCGCCATGCGCCGGCGCAGGCTGTCTTTGTAGTCGGCGATCTCGCCGCGCATCGCCGCCTCGGTGATCTCGGCCACCTCGGCCTTGCGGCCCACCGCCTCGGCGATCTCGTCGACGCACTCGATGTTGATCAGCGTCGAGTCCATGTCGAAGGCGACGAGCTTGAAGTCGGCCAGGTGCAATGGCGGTGCGAAGCCGCGGATGAAGAGGCCGGGCGAGTGTTCGGTGCTGGACATCGGCGCGCATGTTACCCGCGCCGATCTCGTTTCATCCCGCCGCGAGCACCTTGGAGAGAACGCGCATCTGCGCCCGGGTGTCCTCGCCCACGAGGCTGCGCACGGTGTCGTTGTCGCCGGCCGGGCTCAGGCCCTGGGCTTGCAGCCTTTCGCGCATCTGCGCGGGCGTGATCTTGGCCACTTGGGCCAGCACGCCCAAAGGTGCCGCGGCCAGTGCGCGCATCGGCGGCAGGAAGGGCGGCTCGCCCTGGCCGCCCAGCGGCACGAACGACAGCGCGAGCACCGCTGCGAACACGCCCACGGCGGCCCGGCCGCGCCAGCCCGCGAGATGGCGGCGCACACCCGCCCAGTTGACCGCCGCGTGCAGCGCCACGCCGCCCAGCAGCACCCAGCTCAGCCATTCGTGGGCGGTCTCGTTCAGGCCGCTGTCGATGTGGAAGAACATCAGCACGCCCGTCACGGCGAGCAGCCCGAAGGC
>CAZVLY010000622.1:0-1711 GCA_964628175.1 uncultured Piscinibacter sp.
AGCGCGTGGCCACGTACATCATCGACAGGCCGTACAGCAGGAAACCGCTGGCCAGCGAGCCGAGCACGAAGTACTTCATCGCCGCCTCGGTGGCCGGCGCGTGGTCGCGGCGCAGCGCCACGAGCGCGTACAGGCTCAGCGACATCAGTTCCAGGCCGAGGTAGACGACCAGGAAGTTGTTCGCCGACAGCATCACGCAGATGCCCAGCAGCGAGAACATCGACAGCGTGATGAGTTCACCCTTGAGCAACTCGCGCTCGGCGGCATAGGGCCGCGCGTAGGCGAGCGACACCATCACGGCGAGGGTGGCGAAGAAGCCGAGCAGGTGGCCCATCGGGTCGGCGACCACCATGCGCTGCACCGCGTAGAAGGTCTGGCCCGCATCGAACTGCGCCAGGTGCATCAGCGCGACGACGGCGAGCGAGGCCTGCGCCAGCAGGTAGGTCGGCGTGCGGCGCGGGTGAGTGACCCACAGGTCGACCATGGCGACCACGCAGGCCATGGCCAGCAGGACGATCTCGGGGGCGATGGCGAGCCAGTTCATCTCGTTCATGTCAGGGGACCAGCTTGGATTGCGCCACGTGCTTGAGCAGTTCGGTCACCGACACGTGCATCACGTCGGTGAAGGGCTTCGGGTACACGCCCATCCAGAGCACCGCGATGGCGAGCACGGCCATCATCAGGAACTCGCGGCTGTTCAGGTCGGTGAGCGCCTTGACGTGGTCGTTGGCCACCGGGCCGAAGTAGACGCGCTTGACCATCCACAGGTTGTAGGCCGCGCCGAAGATCAGTGCCGTGGCGGCGAGCAGGGCCAGCCAGAAGCCGGCCTTCACCGTGCCCAGGATCACCATCCACTCGCCGATGAAGCCGCTGGTACCGGGCAGGCCGCTGTTGGCCATCGCGAAGAACACCGCGAAGGCAGCGAACTTGGGCATGGTGTTGACCACACCGCCGTAGGCCGCAATCTCGCGCGAATGCACTCGGTCGTAGAGCACGCCGATGCACAGGAACATGGCGCCCGAGATGAAGCCGTGCGAGACCATCTGCACGATGCCGCCGGACATGCCCAGTTCGTTGAAGAGGAAGAAGCCCATGGTGACGAAGCCCATGTGCGCCACCGACGAGTAGGCCACCAGCTTCTTCATGTCCTGCTGCACCAGCGCCACCAGGCCGATGTAGATCACCGCGATCAGGCTCAGCGCGATGATGAACCAGTCCCACTGGCGGCTCGCGTCCGGCGCGATCGGCAGCGAGAAGCGCAGGAAGCCGTAGGCGCCGAGCTTGAGCATGATCGCCGCCAGCACCACCGAGCCGCCGGTGGGCGCCTCGACGTGGGCGTCGGGCAGCCAGGTGTGCACCGGCCACATCGGCACCTTCACCGCGAAGGCGAGGAAGAAGGCAAAGAAGAGCAGCGTCTGCGCGCTCGCCGGCAGCGGCAGTTTGTGCCAGGCCAGGATGTCGAAGCTGCCGCCCGACTTGTAGTACAGGTAGACCAGCGCCACCAGCATCAGCAGCGAGCCGGCCAGCGTGTACAGGAAGAACTTGAAGGCCGCGTAGACGCGCCGCGGCCCGCCCCAGATGCCGATGATGATGTACATCGGGATCAGCGTGGCCTCGAAGAACACGTAGAACAGCAGGCCGTCAAGCGCGCTGAATACGCCGACCATGATGCCGGAGAGGATCATGAACGCGCCCATGTACTGGTTGACGC
>CAZVLY010000623.1:0-744 GCA_964628175.1 uncultured Piscinibacter sp.
CAAGCTCGCGCTGCTGCTCGGCCTGTTACCCACGGGCTGGCTGACCCAGCGCCAGCTCGCGCATCGGGGCCTGTTTGCCGAATACCGCACGGCAGCCGGCGAACGCCGCGAACTGCGGCTCCGACCAGCCGCTCTGCGGCGAGAGTTCGGTGTGCACGAAATCCAGGCCGTAGAACGGATGGGCCGGGTTCTCGATGCGACCGTAGAGATGAACGCCGCAGCCCGTGCAGGCGTGGCGCTGGATGGTGGCCTTGGGATCGACCACGGCGAGCTTGTCCGCGTTGTCGACGACGCTGACCTTGTTGCGGTCGACCACGGCAATCACCGAGAACATCGCCCCTGCGGGCTTCCAGCACTTGGTGCAGCCGCAGGCGTGGTTGTGCGCCGTCTGCGATGCCACCGCGACCTGCACGGGGCGCTCGGCGCAATGACAGATCAGCACGCCACCGACGTGGGTGGACGAGCCGGGCTGGATACCGCGATCCAGCGACGGGTGCAGCGCAATCGAAACGGACATGGGAAACCTCGGCAAGGGGAAACGGCAGACACGGCCCGCCGCTATCGGCAGGCCGTGTTCACGAAGATCAAAAAGGGGACGGCGTCGCCAGCGCTGACGCGCCGCCCAACACTGGGAAGACAGATGGCGCGTGCCGTGCGTGCTCAGACCACCACGGCTTCCTCGGCGGTACTGGCCGCTTCCTCGCGGAGCAGCTTGTCGAGCACCCAGAGCATCTTGCCGGGGCC
>CAZVLY010000623.1:768-1700 GCA_964628175.1 uncultured Piscinibacter sp.
TTTTCCTTGCGCCGCACGTGCTGGGCTTCGAGCTGGGCGCGGTCTTCGGCAAAGGCCTTGTCGAGACCGCGGCCGAGCATGTCGCTGAGGCCCGGGAACTCGGTCTCGCGGCTCGCACCCCACGAGTAGTAGTAGTCGACGGAATCGTCGTCGCAGGGCGTCACGGTCTGGCAGGTCCAGCTGTCGAGCAGGAGCTGGCCGTTGGACTCGCCTTCGGTGGCGGTGCCTGCCGCGAACGCGCGGAAACGCATCACCCAGTTGCACGGAACCGTGTGCTGGATGTCGAAGCAGATGTCGAGCAGCATGTCGTCGGGGAAGATGTGGCGCACGAGCGCCGTGGGCTTCACCGAGCGCACCCAGAACAGCGTGTTCACGCCGCGCGGGGTGATCGTGTGCGTGGGCTTGATCTCGCCGTAGGCGCGATCGCCGCCGACGGTCTTCTCGTGCACCCAGGTGAGGTGGCTGAGATCGGCGAGATTCTCGATCTCCCAGCGGTAGTTGGTCTCGACGTGCATCTTCGAGGTGCGGATGTTCCAGTTGGGATCCGACGGGCCGACCGAGAAGCAGATCAGGTTCGGGTCGGCCTTGGCGGGGTCGCCCATCCAGACCCAGATCCAGTCGTTCTTCTCGACGACCGGGAAAGCGCGCACGCAGGCGCGCTCGGGAATCGTGCTCTGGCCCGGAATCTCTTCGCAGACGCCTTCGCTGTTGAACTTCATGCCGTGGTACATGCAGCGCAGCGAGCCGCCTTCCTTGCGGCCCTGCGAGAGGGCGGCCTGGCGGTGCGGGCAGCGATCTTCGAGCGCGACGACGCGGCCATCGGGCTTGCGGTAGAGCACCACGCGCTCGCCGGCGATCCGGCGGGCCACGATCGCATCCGCGCCCTGATGAAACTCGTCGTTCCAGCCGGCGCAATACCAGGCGTTCCTCAG
>CAZVLY010000624.1:0-1683 GCA_964628175.1 uncultured Piscinibacter sp.
CGGCCTGGTCGAGCAGCTGCGAGATCTCCTCGACGCCGCGATTGGACGCCGCATCGAGCTCGACGTAGTCGACGAAGCGGCCGGCATCGATGTCGCGGCAGGCGTCGCACACGCCGCAAGGCTTCGCGGTGATGCCGCCGCTGCCGTCGGCGCCAGTGCAGTTCAGCGACTTGGCGAGGATGCGCGAGACGGTGGTCTTGCCGACGCCGCGCGTGCCGGTGAACAGGTAGGCGTGGTGCAGCCGCTGCTGCGTCAGCGCGTTGGCCAGCGCCTGCACGACGTGCTCCTGACCGACCAGCTCCTCGAAGCTGTGCGGTCGGTACTTGCGGGCCAGCACCTGGTAACTCATGCATCGATTCTACGGGCCGCCCCCGCGCCGCCCCGGCGCATGGGCTGGCCGATAATCCCGCCCCATGACCGATGCCGCCCGCCCCACCCCGCACGCCGATTCGAACGGCACGCTCAGCTACGAACAGTCCGGCGTCAACTACGAGCTGATCGACCCGCTGAAGGTCGCCGCGCAGCGCGCCGCCGCCGCCACCGCCGTCAACCTGGCCGCGCACGGCTTCAGCGAGATCGCCGCGTCGCGCGGCGAATCGGCCTACGTGGTCGACGTGGGGCCGTTCTACCTGGCGAGCATCGTCGAATGCCTGGGCTCGAAGGCGCTGGTGGCCGACGAGATGAAGGCGCTGACCGGCCGCAGCTACTACGCCGCCATCGCGCAGGACACCATCGCGATGGCCATCAACGACCTGATCACCGTCGGCGCCACGCCGCTGGTGGTGCAGGCCTACTGGGCGGCCGGTGGCTCCGACTGGTTCGGCGACGCGCAACGCGCGCAAGCGCTGGTGCAGGGCTGGAAGGCTGCCTGCGACACCTGCGGCGTGGCCTGGGGCGGCGGCGAAACGCCGGCACTGGCCGGCATCGTCGAGGGCGGCCGCATCGACCTGGCGGCGAGCTGCACCGGCATCGTCAACCCGAAGTCGCGGCTGTCGGTGGGCGACCGGCTGGGCGCCGGCGATGCCATCGTGCTGCTCGCCTCCAGCGGCATCCATGCCAACGGCCTGAGCCTGGCGCGCAAGCTGGTCGAGCGCCTGCCCCAGGGTTACCTCACCGAGGTGGCGCCCGGGCTGAGCTACGGCGAGGCGCTGCTCGCACCCACGGTGCTCTACTCGCCGGTCACCGAGGCGCTGTACCGCGCCGGCATCACGCCGCGCTACTGCGCCAACATCACCGGCCACGGCTGGCGCAAGCTGCTGCGCCACCCGGCCACACTGACCTACCGCATCCAGAAGATCCCCGCCGTGCCGCCGGTGCTTGCCTTCATGCAGCAGCACGCGCGGCAGGACGACCACGAGGCCTACGGCACGCTGAACATGGGCGCGGGTTTCGCACTCTTCGTCGCCGCCGACGAGGCGCAGCGCTGCGTCGAGATCGCGCGTTCGCAGGGCGTCGACGCCCTCGTCGCCGGCCGCGTCGAAGCCGGGCCGAAGCGCCTGATCGTCGAGCCGTTGCACATCGAGTACGGCGACGACGCGCTGCAGCTTCGCTGACCAGGGCGCGCCGCCCCTACAATCGGCCTCGACGGGCCTCCCCGCATGGGAGCGCGCCCAACCGGGTCAGGTGGGGAACCAAGCAGCCCTAAGCGTTGCAACCAGTGCCGGGGGTAAGGCTCGTCACCTT
>CAZVLY010000625.1:0-1659 GCA_964628175.1 uncultured Piscinibacter sp.
CTCGGCCAGCCCCTGATCGCCACCACGCTGATCGCGCCCGGGGAGACCGAGCCGATGAACGAGGCGAGCGAGATCCGCGAGCGTTTCCAGAAGCTGGTGCAGGCGGTGGTCGATGCCGGCGCCTGCCCGATGCAGCCGACCACCGTGGTCGACCTGACCGGCGACGCGCCGGTGCTGGTGCGCCTGGGCCGCGGCGACCCGCGGCTGCTCGGCCTGGCGGTCGAGGACTAGCTGCGCTCGATGCGCGCCACGGCCGAGTGCGCGTGGATGGACTCGAAGTTCTCCACGTCGACGAGGTAGCGGCCGATGCGCGCATCGGCGTTCAGGCGCAGCGCCACGTCGCGCACCAGATCCTCGACGAACTTGGGGTTCTCGTAGGCGCGCTCGGTGACCCACTTCTCGTCGGCGCGCTTGAGCATCGGCCAGATCTCGCTGGAGGCGGAATCCTCGGCGAAGCGCACCAGCTCGGGCCAGCCGATCTCGCCGAGCAGCTCGATGCGGATGGTGACGTGCGAGCGCTGGTTGTGCGCGCCGTAGTCCGAGATCTCCTTCGAGCAGGGGCACAGCGACTTCACCGGCACCACCGCCTCGGCCCAGATCGCGACCTGGCCGTCCTTCGCCTCGGCGATCCAGCGGCCCTGGTACTCGAGCAGGCTCTCGACGCCGGACACCGGCGCGCGCTTGCGCAGGAAGAAGGGAAAGCGCGCCTCGATGCGGCCGGTGCTGGCATGCAGCTTGTGCAGCATCACGGCCATCTGCGCGCGCAGCTCGGCGGCATCCACCGGCTTGTCGAGCGACTCCAGCCACGCCACGAAGCGCGACATGTGGGTGCCCTTCTGCTCGGCGGGCAGCGCGACATCCAGATCCCACTCGGCCACGGTCGACAGCTCGGCGGCGCCGATGCGCAACTGCATCGGGTAGCGCACGCTGCGCACGCCGACGCGCTGGATCGCCAGGTGGCGCTCGTCTCGGGCACTTTGCGTGTCCGGGATGTGCAGCGCGTCTTTCAGGTTGGTCATGGCTCTGTCCGAAACTCAGGCGCAAGGATGCCAGCAAATCGCCCGCCTCGCGCCGCCGGGGGCTTGAAGCCCCCGTTCAAGCCGTTTCAATGGCCTCGGGCCGGTCTCAATGGTTCACCGCACGCACCAGGGCCGGCTTGGCCCCGAAGCGCTTGAGGATGGACTGCTCGATGCCCGCGGCGTCCAGCCCGCACATGGCGAGCAGCTTGCCCGGATCGCCATGCTCGACGAAGACGTCGGGCAGGCCCAGCGTCAGCACCGGCGTGCTCAGGCCGGCGGCGGCCAGCGCCTCCAGCACCGCGCTGCCGGCACCGCCCATCGTGCAGCCTTCCTCGACGGTGACGATGGCCTCGTGGCTGCGCGCCAGATCGGCCACCAGCGCGGCATCGAGCGGCTTGGCAAAGCGCATGTTGGCCACCGTGGCGTCGAGCTTCTCGGCCGCGGCCAGCGCCGGGTGCAGCAGCGTGCCGAAGGCGAGGATTGCGATGCGCGAACCCTGCCGGCGCAGCTCGCCCTTGCCGAACGGGATGGCCGTCATCTCCTTGACGATCTCCACGCCGGCACCGCTGCCGCGCGGGTAGCGCACGGCGCAGGGGTGGTTCTGCTGGAAGGCGGTGTACAGCGCCTGGCGGCATTCGTT
>CAZVLY010000626.1:0-1657 GCA_964628175.1 uncultured Piscinibacter sp.
AGCCAGGCCTCGATCTGCTCCTTGCTCGCTGCGCCCGGCAGCATCCGGCCGTCCGCGGCGATCAGCGTGGGGGTGCCGTTGATGCCCAGCCGCTCGCCCAGCGCCACGTTGCGATCCACCGGATGCGGGCAGTCGGCCTGGGGTACGGCTTCACCACGCCACATCGTGGCGTGCCAGGCGGCGGTGCGATCCTTGGCGCACCAAACAGATACGGCCTTGCTGTGCGCCGCCGGGTGCAGGGACACCAGCGGCATCAGGAAGGTGTAGATCGTGACGTTGGTCAGCGCACGAAGGTCGGTTTCGAGTTTCTGGCAGTAGGGGCAGTCGGGGTCGCTGAAGATCGCCAGCACGCGTGAGCCGTTGCCGCGCACTTCCTTCATCGCGTCGGCCAGCGGCAGCGCGTCGAAGTCGATGCGTGCCAGCGTGTCCTTGCGCTCGGCGGTCAGATCCCGCTGCGACTTCATGTCGTAGAGGTGACCGAACAGGAAGTACTGGCCGCTCTGGTCGACGTAGGCCAGGTTGGCGCCCATCACCACCTCGAAGACCCCGGGCCAGGGTGTCGGGTTGACCGCACCGAAACGGGTGGACGGGTAGAGCGCCTGCAGGCGTGTGCCCATCGCGATCGCGGCGGCCGTGGTGTTGGATGCTGCAGTCGCCGTCGCGGTGGCCGCCGGGTTCGCCGATTCAGCCGCAGAGGGCAGCGCGATCGCGGCGGCCAGCAGGCCCGCGAAAACGGGGGTGAAGCTCAGTGCGCGCCAGGCACGTGTGGCCCGCGTGCGCGGCTCATTCATCGTCATCTTCGGAACTCCTTCGTTGGTTGGCTCGGGCTGCGAGTCGCGGATAGGTCTCGGCGTCCTGTGTGGCGGCGTCCAGTGATCCCTGCAGGGCGATGCCCTGGGTGAGCACGACGTCGACGGTGCGTCCGGCGTCGATCTCGATCACCGGGAAGACCTTCTCGGCGAGGGTGATGTAGTACTGGGCGAGCCGGTCCAGGGCCTTGCCCACGCCGGTTCCCAGGCCGGCCTGGAGTTGCTTGGCCGGATCGACGGTGCTGGTGGTGCCCAGCGGAGAGATGGACATCGTGGTTGCGCTCTGCGTGAAGGCCTGGCCGATGCCACTGGCGACACCCGCCAACAGCGCGTTGGCCAGGATCTGGCCCTGCTTGGAGACGAGGCGCCCGCGCATGCCGGCCTTGCCGTCCTCGCCGGCCACATAGCCTTTGACCGGAACGTCGATGGCCGTCCCGTCGCGCGTGATGCAAGACAGTGACTCGGTGCGGATGTAGGCACGCTCGGAGCTGACGTCGCCGTAGCCGGCGCCCACCACGAAGCATTCCTTGACCTTGGAGCGGAACTGGTTGGGCAGCACCGCGTTGTCCATCAGGCGCAGCAGCACGGGCTGCGGGTTGCGCTGGGCCTGCCCGCCGGTGGGGGCGTCCAGGCCGCCGAGCAGCAGCGCGCGGGTGAAGGCTCCGCTAGGGATATAGCGCCGGGTGTCGCGGGGCACTGCAGCTGTGACGGCGGGGTCGGTGGCGGGCCCCGCAGCCTGGCCCGAGGCCGTATCGGCCAGCGTGATGCTCACGATTCCCGACAGCGGGGCGGCCGGCAGGCCATTCGAGCCGGGTGCCGGCATCGGATTGAGGCTGCCGGCACGGTTC
>CAZVLY010000627.1:0-1656 GCA_964628175.1 uncultured Piscinibacter sp.
TGGGCAAGCGCGGCGACCGCTTCGTCATCATCCTGGAGCCCGACCGCGCCTTCGACGTCGAGGACATGGCCCAGCTCTGCGAGGCCTCGCAGGAGGCGCTGGCGGCCTGAGCCGCCGCCCGACGCAGCCCATGACCGCCCTCCAGGACAAGACCTTCCGTGCCATTGCGGAGCTGATGCATTCGTCCATCGGCCTGTCGTTCGCTGCCCACAAGAAGCCGCTCATCGCCTCGCGCCTGGCGCCGCGATTGCAGCGGCTGGGCATCGACGGCTACGAGGACTACCTCGCCCTCATCAGCGGCGACGACGACCAGGGGGAGTTCCAGGTCGCGGTGGACCTGCTGACCACCAACGAGACCTACTTCTTCCGCGAACCGGCGCACTACGAGCTGCTCGAGCAGGAACTGGCACGCAAGCGGCCCGCCTCGCTTCGGGTGTGGAGCGCCGCCAGCTCCTTCGGCGACGAGGCCTACAGCACGGCCATGCTGCTGTCGGACATGCAGACCCAGGGGCGCATCGGCGAGGACTGGTCGATCCTGGGCACCGACATCAGCGACCGCGTGCTGCGCAGCGCCAGCCAGGCCATCTACCCGCAGGAGCGGCTGCGCAACGTCTCGCCCGAGCGGCTCAAGCGCTACTGCTGGCGCGGCGAGGGCGAGGCCGAGGGACTGAGCCAGATGCAGCCGAGGCTGCGCGAGCGCGTTCGCTTCGGCCAGCTCAACCTGTGCGTGCCCATCGAAAACATCGGGCCGTTCGACGTCGTGTTCCTGCGCAACGTGCTGATCTACTTCGACCCGCCGACGAAGGCGGAGGTGGTGGACCGCGTGCTGACGCAACTGCGCCCCGACGGCATCCTGTTCCTGGGCACCGCCGAGGGCCGCGTGCCGTGCCGCACGCCGCTGAAGGTGCTGGCGCCGGGCGCGTTCCGCAAGGTCGCGGGATGACTGCGGCCGAGCAGGACCACGCGCCGATCGGCCTGGTGCACGTGCTGCACCCCGGCGGCGTGGCCTGCGGCGCGCGCGGCGACCGCTTCGAGACGCTGCTCGGCTCCTGCGTGGCGGTCGTGCTGGCCGACCCGCGCCGCACCGTCGGCGCCATGTGCCACATCGTCCATGCCTTGCCGGCACCGGCTGGACGCCGCGACGACGCCACCTATGCGGATGTCGCGCTGCGCCAGATGAACCTGCTGCTGCGCGAACGCGGGTTGCAGCCCGGTCAGTGCGAAGCCTACGTCTACGGCGGCGGCAACATGTTCCCGCAGGTCTATCCGCAGCAGTCGATCGGCACGCGCAACGCGGACTGGGTGCTCGACGCGCTCGCCGTCGCCGGCGTGCGCGTGCTGCAGCACGACGTCGGCGGCAACACCTACCGGCGGCTGCGCTGGACCGTTGGGACCGACGCCCCGGTGGTCACCGCCATGCCGATCTGAGGAACACGAATGGTGATCAGTGTGTACGTTGTCGACGATTCGGCGGTGGTGCGGCAGACGCTGCAGCACCTGCTGCAGGGCGACCCCGAGATCCGCCTGGCCGGCAGTGCACCGAACCCCCTGCTGGCCGCCCCCGCGATCAAGAAGAACCGGCCCGACGTGCTGCTGCTGGACATCGAGATGCCCGGCATGGATGGCCTGACCTTCCTGCGCCAGCTGATGGAGACC
>CAZVLY010000628.1:0-1649 GCA_964628175.1 uncultured Piscinibacter sp.
GCCAGCGTGATCCAGTCGGCGCGCATGCCGGAGGTGATGAAGCTCTTCTCGCCGTCGATGACCCACTGATCGCCATCCCGTCGGGCCGCGCAGCGCAGGCGTGCCACGTCGGAGCCGCCGCCCGGCTCGGTGATGGCCAGCGCGGCGATCTTGTCGCCGGCCAGGACCTCCGGGACGATGCGCCGCTGCAGTGCGGAGCTGCCATGCGCGACGATGGGCGGCAGGCCGATGCTGTGCGAGAACAGGCTGGCCATCAGGCCGCCGCTGCCGGCGCGGGCGATCTCCTCGGTGGCGACGAGCCGGTACCAGCCGTCCGCCGGCGTGCCGCCCAGCGATTCGGGATAACCCAGGCCGAGCAGGCCCAGCTCGGCGGCGCGGCGGTACAAGGCGCGCGGAAAGGTCTCCGACTCGTCCCAGGTGTGGACGTGCGGCGCGATCTCGCGTTCGACGAAGGCGCGCACGCTGTCGCGGAAGGTCTCGTGTTCGGGGGCGAAGGGCATGCGCGGAAGGCTCAACCAAGCAAATGCTTGGTGATTGCCCGACAGTGTGTCGGCCTCGATAATGCACTGTCAATTCGGGCAAGACAGAGCCGATGCCGAACAGGAGACGACAGTGACCCACGCGATGATCTTCGAGGCCGTGCGCACGCCGCGCGGCAAGGGCAAGAAGGACGGCAGCCTGCACGAGGTCAAGCCGGTCGACCTGCTCGCCGGGCTGCTCGTCAAGCTGCAGAAGCGCCTGGACTTCGATCCGGCGCAGCTCGACGACGTGGTCATGGGCGTGGTCTCGCCGATCGGCGAGCAGGGTTCGGTGATCGCCAAGACCGCGGCGCTGAAGGCCGGCTGGGACTTCCGCGTCGCCGGCATGCAGATCAACCGCTTCTGCGCGTCGGGGCTGGAGGCCGTGAACCTGGCGGCACAGAAGGTCGCCAGCGGCTGGGAAGACCTGGTCGTCGCCGGCGGCGTGGAGAGCATGTCGCGCGTGCCCATCGGCAGCGACGGCGGCGCCTGGGCGCAGGATCCGGCCACCAACTTCGCCACCGGCTTCGTGCCGCAGGGCATCGGCGCCGACCTGATCGCCACGCTGGCCGGCTGGGGCCGCGAAGACGTCGACCGCTTCGCGCTGACCTCGCAGCAGCGTGCCGCAGCCGCGCAGGCGGCGGGGCGCTTCGATCGTTCGGTCATCGCCGTCGAGGACGAGATCGGCCTGCCGGTGCTCGAGCGCGACGAGTTCATCAAGCCGCGCACCACGCTCGAAGGCTTGTCGCAGCTCAAGGTGGCCTTCGGCGACCTGGGCGCGATGGGCTTCGATGCGGTGGCGCTGGCGCGCTACCCGCAGGTCGAGCGCATCGAGCACGTGCACACGGCGGGCAATTCGTCGGGCATCGTCGACGGGGCGGCGGCGGTTCTGATCGGCAGCGAGGCCAAGGGTCGCGCGCTCGGCCTCACGCCGCGCGGGCGCATCGTCGCCACCGCGCTGTCGGGCGCCGACCCGACCATCATGCTCACCGGCCCGATGCCGGCCTCGCGCAAGGCGCTGGCCAAGGCGGGCCTGACCATCGACGACATCGACCTGTTCGAGGTCAACGAGGCCTTCGCCGCCGTGCCGATGCGCTTCATGGCCGAGATGGGCGTGCCGCACGAGAAGGT
>CAZVLY010000629.1:0-1644 GCA_964628175.1 uncultured Piscinibacter sp.
GAATCCTTCGGGCCGACCAACGCCGCCGTGTTCGCCCGCCTGCTGACGCTGAACAAGAACCCCTGAGGAGACAAGCCCATGGAAGCCACCCACGCCATCAGCAGCGCGCAGGACGCCGAAGCCAAGGCCAAGCAGGAGACGCTGCTGACGCCGCGCTTCTACACCACCGACTTCGCGGCGATGGACCGCATCGACGTCACGCCCATCCGCGCCGAGTGGGACGCGATGATGGCGGAGTACGAGGGCGACAACAACCACGACCACTTCCAGCGCACGCCGGAGTTCGCGGAGGAAGCGCGCGCGCAGATGGCGCAGATGACGCCCGAGCTGCGCCAGGAGTTCCTCGACTTCCTGATCAGCTCGGTGACCTCGGAGTTCTCCGGCTGCATCCTCTACAACGAGATCCAGAAGAACGTCGAGAACCCGGACGTGAAGGCGCTGATGCGCTTCATGGCGCGCGACGAGTCGCGCCACGCCGGCTTCATCAACCAGAGCCTGAAGGACTTCGGCCTCGGCCTGGACCTGGGCGACCTCAAGCGCACGAAGAAGTACACCTTCTTCAAGCCCAAGTACATCTTCTACGCGACCTACCTGTCCGAGAAGATCGGCTACGCGCGCTACATCACCATCTTCCGCCAGCTCGAGCGCCACCCGGAGAAGCGCTTCCACCCGATCTTTCGCTGGTTCGAGCGCTGGTGCAACGACGAATTCCGCCACGGCGAGAGCTTCGCGCTGATCATGCGCGCGCACCCGCACCTGCTGCGCGGCCCGAACACGCTGTGGATCCGCTTCTTCCTGCTCGCGGTGTACGCCACCATGTACGTGCGCGACCACACGCGCCCGCAGCTCAAGCAGGCGATGGGCCTGGAGCCCACCGAGTACGACTACACGGTGTTCCGCATCACCAGCGAGATCTCGAAACAGGTCTTCCCGATCAGCCTGGACATCGACCACCCGGCCTTCCGCGCCGGCATGGACCGGCTGTTCCGGCTGTCGCAGCGCATGGATGCCGCCAAGGCGCGCGGCGGCATCGTCGGCAAGCTGCAGCAAGCGGGCCTGGCGGTCGCCGCAGTGGCCACCTTCGCCCACATCTACCTGCTGCCGGTGCAGCATCACGAGCTGCCGCGCGACGTGCGCGTGGCACCGGCGTGGTAGGCCAGCCTCGATAGGACCCGGGCGTGTCGTCGACCTGGCTCAACGTGGCGCTGCCGGTGCTGTTCGCCGTCTTCGTCTGGTGGTTCTCCACCGGCATCGTGCTGCTGCTCGACGGCCTGCCGCGCACCACCTTCCGCTGGAGCCACCTGCTGTCGACGCTGCTCGGCCTGGGCGCCTTCGTGGGCCTGGCGCACACCGCGCCGCAGACGACGATGGCCGGCGCCTTCTGTGCCTTCACCTGCGCGCTGCTGCTGTGGGGCTGGCACGAGCTGAGCTTCCTCACCGGCTGGGTCACCGGGCCGCGCCAGCATGCGGCCGACCCGGGCGCGCAGGGCTGGCCGCGTTTCGTGCAGGCAGTGCAGGCGATCCTGTGGCACGAGCTGGCGATCCTCGCCTCGGGGGCGATGGTCTTCGCCATCACCTGGGACGCGCCGAACCAGGTCGGCACGCAGACCTTCGCCGTGCTGTGGGTGATGCGCATCAGCGCCA
>CAZVLY010000630.1:0-1631 GCA_964628175.1 uncultured Piscinibacter sp.
GGGCCTGCGCGCCTGCACGCGCAACACGCGCGGGCTGGCCGATGATGGTGGGCGCGCAGGGGCGTCGGCGGCACGCCATCGCGCGCCGCCGCGCCCGAATGCGCAGATGGAGCGCGCCGAAGCGCTGGCCTGAACAGCGCCGCCGGCTGGAACGAGGCCTTCCGACCATGCCTGCGAACCGCCTCGCCGAGAAGGAGCAGGCATTCGGTGGCCGCCTGGTGATGGTCGGCTTCGGCTGCATCGGCCAGGGTGCGCTGCCGCTGCTGCTGCGCCACATCGAGCTGCAGCCGCGGCAGATTCTGATCGTCGCCCCGGGCGACGACGGCGACGAGGTGGCGCAGTCCTGCGGCGCCCACCGGCTGAAGCTGCACCTGACGGCCGACAACCTGCAGCAGGTGCTGCAGCCCCTGCTCGGCGAGGGCGACTTCCTGCTCAACCTGTCGGTCGACGTGAGCAGCGTGGCACTGATCCGCTTCTGCCAGCAGGTCGGTGCGCTCTATCTCGACACCTGCATCGAACCCTGGGCCGGCGGCTACGTCGACGCCACCCTGCCGCCGGCGCAGCGCACCAACCATGCGCTGCGCGAAGCCGCCCTGGCTCTGCGCCGCCCGGGCCGCGACGGGCCGACCGCCGTGCTCACCCATGGTGCCAACCCGGGGCTGGTGTCGCACTTCGTCAAGCAGGCCCTGCTCGATCTGGCCCCCGGCGCCGGCAACGGCTGGACCCATGGGCAGGACCGCGACCGCTGGGCACGGCTGGCGCGCTTCCTCGAGGTGCGCTGCATCCACATCGCCGAGCGCGACACGCAGACGGCGGCGCCGCGCAAGGCGCTGGGCGAGTTCGTCAACACCTGGTCGGTGGACGGCTTCGTCAGCGAGGCCTGCCAGCCGGCGGAGCTGGGCTGGGGCACGCACGAGCGGCACTTTCCCGCCGACGGCCGGCGCCATGAACACGGCTCGCCCGCCTCGATCTGGCTGGACCGACCCGGCGCCAGCACGCGCGTGCGCAGCTGGACGCCGCTGCTCGGGCCGCAGCACGCCTTCCTGATCACGCATGGCGAGTCGATCTCCATCGCCGACCGCCTGACGCTGGGCGACCCGCAGCGCCCCGAGTACTACCACCCCTGCGACGACGCGGTGCTGTCGCTGCACGAACTGGCCGGCTGGAACTGGCGGCTTCAGCCGCACCAGCGCGTGCTGAAGGACGAGATCGACGGTGGCGTCGACGAGCTCGGCGTGTTGCTGATGGGCTCGCCCCGCGGCGCCTACTGGTACGGCTCGAGGCTGTCGGTCGGCGAGGCGCGTGAGCTCGCGCCGCACAACAGCGCGACCAGCCTACAGGTCACTGCCGCGGTGATGGCCGGCGTCGTCTGGGCCATGCGCAACCCACGGCGCGACGTCGTCGAGCCCGACGACCTGCCGCACGAGGAGATCCTCGCCATGTGCCGGCCCTACCTCGGCGACCTGTTCGGCGTGTTCACCCACTGGACACCGCTGGAAGGCCGTGGCGTGCTGTTCCGCGAGGACCTGGACACACGCGACCCGTGGCAATTCAAGAACTTCCGAGTGAGCTGAACCATGACCGCGAAACGCCTCCTGTTCGGCGACGACGCGCGCGAGCGCATGCGCCGT
>CAZVLY010000631.1:0-1620 GCA_964628175.1 uncultured Piscinibacter sp.
GTGGCCTTGTAGCCGGCCACCGCGCTGCTCATGCACAGGCGCGAGTTGGTGTCGACGTTGTTGGTGCCGATCAGGCCCTTGGCGAGCTTGTTGAAGACGTAGTAGTCCTCGGTGAGCAGCTGGCCGGAGAGGTAGAAGCCCACCGCATCGGGCCCGTGCTCGCGGGTGACGCCGGCGAAACGATCCACCGCCAGCTCGAGCGCAGCGTCCCAGCCGATGCGCTGCGGCGCCTCGCCGCGCGCCAGGCGCTGCATCGGGTGCAGCAGCCGCGTCTGCAGCGTCACCTCGGCGGTGGCCGACAGGTGCAGCGTGCTGCCCTTGCTGCACAGCCGGCCGAAGTTGGCCGGGTGATCGGGGTCGCCGCGCACACCGGTGATCTGCCGCCCCTGCGACTCGATGATCACCCCGCAGCCGACGCCGCAATAGGGGCAGGTGGATTTCGTCTCGGCCACGGCGTCGGCTGCTTCAGGCCACGGCGTTGGTCGGGTACAGCGCGAGCGAGTTCAGCTCGTCCGCGTCGAGCGACACGAAACCGGCTTCGACCTTGACGGCGAAGCGCGTCGTGCACCCGACGTCGGGCGCCTTGGCGCAGCCGTCGGCCAGGCCGATGGTCCAGTTGTGCAGCGGGCAGGCGACGCTCTCGCCGAAGACGATGCCCTGGCTCAGCGGCCCGCCCTTGTGCGGGCAGCGGTCGAGCAGGGCGAAGACCTTGTCCTCGGCATTGCGGAACACGGCGACCTCGGCACCGTTGGCGCGCGACACGCGGCGGGCGCCGAGCACCGGGATCTCGTCGACGCGGCAGATGATCTTCCAATTGCTCATCACAGGGCTCCCACAGGGGTGAACTGGCGGGTGTCGACCGAGGCCTTGTCGAACTCGAACCAGGGGTCGGGCTCGCCGTCGAGCGAGAACTGCAGCCGCTCCCACAGGCTCTTGCGCAAGGCGTGGTCGTCGAGGATCTTCTTCTTGACGTAATCCAGGCCGACGCGGCCGACCCAGTGGCAGGTGCGCTCCAGGTACCAGCCTTCCTCGCGGTAGAGCTGCAGGAAGGCGCCGCTGTATTCGAGCACCTCCGCCGCGGTCTTGAGCTTGACGAGGAACTGCGCCACTTCGGTCTTGATGCCGCCGTTGCCGGCGACGTAGATCTCCCAGCCGGAGTCGACGCCGATCACGCCGACGTCCTTGATGCCGGCCTCGGCGCAGTTGCGCGGGCAGCCGCTGACGGCGAGCTTGACCTTGTGCGGCGCGTACATGCGCCACAGCGCGCGCTCCAGGTCCTTGCCCATCTGCGTGCTGTCCTGCGTGCCGAAGCGGCACCACTCGCTGCCCACGCAGGTCTTCACCGTGCGCAGCGCCTTGGCGTAGGCGTGGCCGGAAGGCATGCCGATGTCCTGCCAGACGCCGACCAGGTCTTCCTTCTTCACGCCGAGCAGGTCGATGCGCTGGCCGCCCGTCACCTTGACGGTGGGGATCTTGTACTTGTCCACCGCGTCGGCGATGCGGCGAAGTTCGTCGGCCGTCGTCTCGCCGCCCCACATGCGCGGGATCACCGAGTAGGTGCCGTCCTTCTGGATGTTGGCGTGGCTGCGCTCGTTGATGTAGCGGCTCTGCGGGTCGTCC
>CAZVLY010000632.1:0-1620 GCA_964628175.1 uncultured Piscinibacter sp.
CCGAGGCCTCGGCGCGGGCAATGACGTCGCCGGCGTTGACGACCTCGTTGCGGCCCGCGCCGAGCAGCATGCCGTGGCTCTGCGCCGAGGCCGCACCGAACACGCTGCCGCCGCGTGCCGTCGCCGTCGCCTGGATCAGCCCGTCGTTGTGCAGGTCGGACTCGCCTTGCGCTCGCACACCGTAGGCCCGGCTGTCGGCCGTGCCGAGCCATCCCGTGGCAAGCGCCTCCGCCAGGATCGAGCCCGCATTCGTGATGCGACTGGCCTGCGCGTCGGCGCTGTCGCCCAGATTCATGCCGTAGGCATCGGCCGCCGACTGCCAGAACGAGGTCGCCGTGCTGCGCGCCGTCAGGCCGCCCTTGTTCTCGACCTGGGCCTTGCCGTCGAGTCGCAGGCCGTACGCTGCCCCGTCGGCGTGGCCGATCGTCGTGGCCGCGCTGGCCACGTCGATGGTGCCGCTGTTGAACACGGTGTCGAAACTGCCGCGCGTCCAGATGCCGATCGCTTCGGAGCCGTTGACTTCGGCCTGGCTGTAGAAGAAGTTCTGGTTGCCGGCCCAGCCCGGCGACGTCCAGGCCGAGGTCTGCGCCTGCGCGTCGAGGCTCACGCCG
Source organism: uncultured Piscinibacter sp. (assembly GCA_964628175.1). GTDB lineage: Bacteria > Pseudomonadota > Gammaproteobacteria > Burkholderiales > Burkholderiaceae_C > Piscinibacter. Next base: position 612 of record CAZVLY010000632.1, read on the forward strand.
ATGTGCCCCTCGTTGAGGACCACGTTGGCGGCGCCGCCGCTGGCGATGCCGATCGCCGTCGTGCCGTTGAGGATCGCCATCGCGCCGGCCCCGGCGCCGGAGAACCCGTGCGCATTGGCACCCGCGCTCGCGGCCGCCTTCGGCGTGGCCGTCACGGTGATGGTCCCGCCATTCCAGACCTCGTTGTCGCCCGCGCCCGCGTCGATGCCGAGCGCGGTCAAGCCGTCGATCGTGGCGGCCGACTCCGCGTCGGCGTCGTTGTCGAGGTGCCCGCCGCCTTCGGCACCGGTCGCTGCCGACACTTCGGGATTCGCGCTGGCCGAGATCGCCCCGGCGTTGGCGATGCGGTCTCGCCCTGCGCCGGCCTGCACGCCGACGGCGCGGCTGGGCTGCAAGGCCGCCGTCGACTTGCCATACACGTCGCTGTTGACACTGATGAAGGCGGCCGTGGCCGTCGTGCTGGCGGCCGCCGAGCCTTCGAGCGTCGCCGAGACCGACCCCGCGACGACGATGCGGTTGTCTCCCTCGCCGGCATCGATGCCGATCGCCGAGGCTTCGGCGCTGACCGCGGACTTGGCGTTGCCGTCGACGAACAGGCGGCCCGCCTGCACGTCGGCGGCCGAGGCGGCGACGAAGTTGCCGGTCACCTCGATCACACCCTGCTCGCCGTTGACGAGCTTGTCGTTGCCGCTGCCGGCCGCGATGCCGGTCGCGGTGGTCCGCGCCGTCACGGTAGCGGCCGTGCTCGTCGCGCCGAACACCGAGCTCGCACCGCCGCTGGCGGTCGGCGTCGCCGCTGCCGTCACCGTGAGCGTGCCGTCGTTGAACACGAGGTTGTCGCCCGCGCCGGCCGCCACGCCGGTGGCCGTCGCGATCGAGAACAGCACATCGCCCGAGCTCGCGTTGCCGAAGGCGAACGAGGTCGAGGTTGCGTTCAGCGTCGCGGCCGCCGAGATGCCGAGCGAGCCGCGGTTCAGGATGAGGTCGCCGTCGTCGCCGCCGTCGATGC
>CAZVLY010000633.1:0-121 GCA_964628175.1 uncultured Piscinibacter sp.
GCGTAGCTGTCGATCAGCACGTCGTTCAGGCGCGCCTGCACGCCCGCGGGACCCTCCTGCCAGCGCACCGCCGAGGGCGGCGAACACACGCCGGCGTTGTTCGGCGACTGCCCGGTGGCGT
>CAZVLY010000633.1:131-1616 GCA_964628175.1 uncultured Piscinibacter sp.
TAACCGCGTTCGCCGTCGACCACGAAGCGGCCCTTGCACAGGGTCGGGTAGCCGCGCGGCTCGTCGGGCGCGTAGCTGTCGATCAGCACGTCGTTCAGGCGCGCCTGCACGCCCGCGGGGCCCTCCTGCCAGCGCACCGCCGAAGGCGGCGAACACACGCCGGCGTTGTTCGGCGACTGCCCGGTGGCGTAGGACGACAGCGCGCAGCGGCCCTCGACCATCACGCACAGGCTGCCGAAGCCGAACACCTCGATGTCGACCTCGGTGTGGCGGACCACCTGGCCGACCTGCTGCAGCGTCAGCACGCGCGGCAGCACCGCACGCTGGATGTTGTAGCGGCGGCGATAGAACTCGATCGCCGCATGGCTGGTCGCCGAGGCCTGCACCGACAGGTGCAGGCGCAGCGCCGGATGTTCGTCGCGGCAGTAGGCCATCACCGCGGTGTCGGCCACGATCAGCGCATCCGCGCCCATCGCCACGGCCTTGTCGACCGCGCGCCGCCAGGGGCCGTCGTCGCGGGCGTCGGCGAAGGTGTTCAAGGCCATCATCACCTTGGCGCCACGCGCATGGGCGTGGGCGACGCCCTCGCGCACCTGCGCGTCGTCGAAGTTCAGCCCGGCGAAGTTGCGCGCATTGGTCGCGTCCTTCAGGCCGAGGTACACGGCGTCCGCGCCGGCCTCCACCGCCGCCTGCAGGGCGCGCAGCGAGCCGGCCGGGCACACCAGTTCGGGCAAGGCCCGTGCGTCATCCATTGACTTTCCTCTGCCCAGAGCGAGCCGGGGCGACTGTAGGCAGATCCGCTGCGCCGGGTTTGAGCCTCGGCAAACTTGCTCGACTCTCGCTGCGCTCTGATCGGAGCGCCGAGGCGACAGCGCGAATGGGCTTGAACTGGTTCAAGGACGTCTGCCGGCCCTCGCCCGACCATCGCCGCACACCAACCGGACAGGTCAACCCCAGGAGAGCCCCATGAAACGTCTCTATCCCGCTTCACCACTCACGCTGACGGCCGCCTTGCTGCTGGCCGCGAGCGCCTTCTCGGCGCAGGCCCAGGGCACCCAGAACAAGATGGGCGTCACCGAGCCGGAAGTGAACTACCAGGCCGGCTCCTCGCCGCTGGCCAACGAGCCGATGTACCAGTCGAACAACCCGAAGGCCCCGCCGATGACGCAGGCCGAGTTCGACATCGCGCGCAAGACCTATTTCGAGCGCTGCGCCGGCTGCCACGGCGTGCTGCGCAAGGGCGCCACCGGCAAGCCGCTGACGCCCGATAAAACCCTGGCCGCCGGCACCGATTACCTCAAAGTGTTCATCAAGTACGGCTCCCCCGCCGGCATGCCCAACTGGGGCACCTCGGGCGAGCTCAGCGACGACGAAGTCGACCTGATGGCCCGCTACATCCAGCAGACGCCCCCGCAGCCGCCCGAGTACGGCCTGAAGGACATGAAGGCGACCTGGAAGGTCATCGTGCCGCCCGAGGCGCGCCCG
>CAZVLY010000634.1:0-1610 GCA_964628175.1 uncultured Piscinibacter sp.
GTGGTGGAGAGGAGGAGGATCGAACTCCCGACCTTCGCATTGCGAACGCGACGCTCTCCCAGCTGAGCTACCCCCCCACGAACCTGCGTAGTTTATCAAAGTCCGCGGCGGGCTTCCGCCGGCTCGACCGGATGGCGTCCGACGGCGCATCGGGGTAGAAACGGGACCCCGAAGCGACCCCAGGCAGCCCCATGACCCGACCTGACCCCGCGTGGCTGGACGCGCAATACAACAACCGCGCCCGCATCGCCGACCACGCGCAGATCTTCGAGCGCTGGGCCAACGCCTCGGCACTGGCACGCGAGCAGTCCGACTGCGCCCTCGACCTGCCCTATGGCGAGGGGCCGAACGAGACGCTGGACGTCTTCCGCACCGAACGGCCCGACGCGCCGGTGTTCGTCTTCATCCACGGCGGCTACTGGCGCGCGCTGGACAAGCGCGAGCAGTCCTTCGTCGCGCCGGCGCTGGTCGACGCCGGGGCGATGGTGGTGTTGCCCAACTATGCGCTGTGCCCGGCGGTGACGATCGAGCAGATCACGCTGCAACTGGTGCAGGCCCTGGCCTGGACCTATCGGCACGCGCGCGAACACGGCGGCGACCCGCAGCGCATCGTCGTCGGCGGGCATTCCGCCGGCGGGCACCTCGCCGCGATGATGCTCGCCTGCCAGTGGCCGCGTGTCGCGGGCGACCTGCCGGCGGACCTGGTGAAGTCTGCGCTGTCGATCTCCGGCCTGTTCGAGCTGGAGCCGATCCGCCACACGCCCTTCCTGGCGCCCGACCTGCGCCTGACGGCCGCGTCGGCGATGCGCCTGAGCCCGGCGCTGATGCCCGCGCCGCCGGGCCGGCTGGCCGCGCTGGTCGGCGGCGACGAGAGCGAGGAGTTCCTGCGCCAGAACACACTGATCCGCCGCGCCTGGGGCGAGGCTGCCGTGCCGGTGTGCGAGACCGTCCCCGGTACCCACCACCTGAGCGTGCTGCACGACCTGGCCGATGCCGGCACACGGCTGCACCGCGTCGCACGCGGGCTGCTCGGTCTGCCGGGCGGCGATGCACGCTGAGCCGGATCAATCAATCATGGATATCGGCGACATAGCCTTTGCCAATCCCCTGCATTGACCATTTGTATTTGCTCCGGCCCGGGCAGTGGGTTAGCGTATTCGGGTGCCGCAGTTCGACGCGCCCCGGCGCAGGCGGCCGTTTCGGTTCATCTCAACGACAGGAGAGCGACATGGGCTTGAAAGGATCGAAGACCGAGCAGAACCTGAAGGACGCCTTCGCAGGCGAATCCCAGGCCAACCGCCGGTACCTGTACTTCGCGAACAAGGCCGACGTGGAAGGCCAGAACGACGTGGCGGCGCTGTTCCGCTCCACGGCCGAAGGCGAGACCGGCCATGCGCACGGCCACCTCGAGTTCCTCGAGAACGGCTCGGGCGATCCGGCCACCGGCCTGCCCATCGGCAACAGCCGCCAGAACCTGGTGGCCGCCGTCGCCGGCGAGACCCACGAGTACACCGACATGTACCCGGGCATGGCCAAGCAGGCGCGCGAAGAGGGATTCGACGAGATCGCCGACTGGTTCGAGACGCTGGCCAAGGCCGAGCGCTCGCACG
>CAZVLY010000635.1:0-1592 GCA_964628175.1 uncultured Piscinibacter sp.
TGGCCTTGAGGCCGACCACCGCATCGAGCTTGAGCAGCGCGATCGTGGTGGCCGGCTGCGTCAGGTCGATCGAGCCGTTGCGGATGCCGTCCACCACGGCGGCGGGCAGCGACTGGGCATCCACCTTGAGTCCGACCGACAGCGCGGTCACCGGGTCCACGGCGGCGCTGATCACCTCGTGCATGCGCAGCGCATCGGTCCATTTGGATTCGTCGCCGAAGGTCTCGTAGCGGAAGATCTGGCGGCCCTGCTCGACCAGCGCGGCCGCGTCGGTCGCCCCGTCGTCGGAGGATCCGCCGCACGCGGTCGCCAGGATGACGGTGGCGGTGCACGTGCCCAGCATGGGCAGGGCACGCAGCGCCGAGCAACGCAGAGATGGCGCCGTTCGGCGGGCGTGGGCCCCGTAGGGCGTGAGGGTGTGTGAGGTGTTCATGGCGCGGTCCTTGGCCTGTGGAGGAGGGCACTCCCGCCATCGACATGACGGCATGTGTCGGTGTGCCTGGTCCTTGGATGCCGCCAGGCGGCCGCACGTGACAAGCCGATCGAGCGGCTACCGGCCCTGCAGTGCGCGCACCCGCACCTTCAGCTCGGGCAGCACGTCCGCTTCGAACCAGGGATTTCGCTGGAGCCATCCGTTGTTGCGCGGGCTCGGGTGCGGCAGGGGCAGCACCCGCGCCCCGTGCTCGCGCCAGGCAGCCACGGTCGCGGTCAGGCTCGCGCCGCCGCCGGCCGGCTTCAGGTGCCAGGCTTGCGCGTAGGTGCCGATCACCAGCGTCAGTTCGATCGAGGGCAACTGCTCGAGCAATCGCTCTCGCCACGTCGCGGCGCATTCCGGACGTGGCGGCAGGTCCCCGCTGGCGCCGGTACCCGGATAGCAGAAGCCCATCGGCAGAATGGCGATGAAGTCCGGGTCATGGAACGCGGCCTTGTCGATGCCCATCCAGGCACGCAGCCGGTCGCCACTCGCGTCGTCGAACGGCACGCCGCTGGCCGCCACCTTGCGCCCGGGCGCCTGGCCTGCGATCAGGATGCGCGCCGTCGCACCGGCCTGCAGCACGGGCCGCGGCGGCAGGGGCAGGTGGGCCGTGCAGATCCTGCAGGCCCGCACCTCCCGCAGCAGCTGCTGCAGCGCTGCGTTCGTCGATGGAGGCTGCGCCATGGTTGGCTTCACCGCACGGAGGGTGCGCTGTCGCGGCAGGCCGGTGTCTGGTCGACCTGTCGCAGGTAGGCGATCAGGTCGGCGCGCTCCTGGCGGTCGGGGATGCCGGCGTAGGTCATCGACGTGCCGGGTACCGCCTTCCTCGGCGCTGCCAGGAAGCGGTCGAGCGACTTCTCGTCCCAGACGATCGCGGACCGCTTCAGGGCTGCCGAGTAGCCGTAGTCCGGCACGCTGCCGGCAGGGCGGCCGAGCAGGCCGCAATGTCGCGGCCCAACGCGATCGAAGGCGAGCGCATGGCAGGCCTGGCAGCGTGCGTAGATCGCCTCGCCGCGCATCGCATCGGGCGCGGCCGCGGCGGGCGGTGCGGCGCCGAGCGCGGCATACCCCATCGTCGCGGCGATCAGCAGCGCCCAGCGGCTCATGACATGAAGGC
>CAZVLY010000636.1:0-1587 GCA_964628175.1 uncultured Piscinibacter sp.
AGCGCGGCCTGGCGCTGGTGGCCGAGGGCCGCCAGCTGTTCCCGCAAATGACGGTGACCGAGAACCTGGAGCTGGGCGGCTGGCTGGCGCCATCCCGGGTGCGTGCCGGGCGGTTGCACCAGGCGTTCGAGGATTTTCCGCGCCTCAAGGAGCGCGCCACTCAGCTCGCCGGCACCATGAGCGGCGGCGAGCAGCAGATGGTGGCCGTGGCCCGCGCCATGATGTCCGCCCCGCGCTTGCTCATGCTGGACGAACCCTCGCTCGGCCTGGCGCCGCGCATGGTGGACGAGCTGCTGGCCATTGCCCGCCGCATTGCCGATGCCGGCACCACCGTGCTGATGGTCGAGCAGAACGTGCGCAAGGCGCTCGCCGTGGCCGACCGCGGCTATGTGCTCGAGCGCGGCCGGCTGGTGGCCAGCGGGCCGGCCTTCCTGCTCGCACGATCCACCGTCATCCGCCACGCCTACCTGGGCCAAGGTTCTGGCCCCACCGCATCCCAAGCTGTCCACAAGGAGCACACCATGTCCGACCTGTCGATGCTGATCAACGGCCTGGCCGTCTCGGCCGAGAAGGGCGCCACCTTCGAGCGCCGCAACCCGCTGGACGGCAGCGTCGCCACGCGCGCGCCCGCCGCGAGCGAGGCCGATGCCGTGGCCGCCGTCGAGGCCGCTGCCGAGGCCTTCAAGACCTGGAGCCAGACGGGCCCCGGCGAGCGCCGCGCCTTGCTGCTCAAGGCCGCCGACGCGCTGGAGGCGAAGACGCCGAAGTTCTGCGAGGCCGTGCCCGCCGAAACCGGCGGCACCGCGATGTGGGCCGGCTTCAACGTGATGCTGGCCGCCGGCATGATCCGCGAGGCGGCCTCGCTGACCACGCAGATCAGCGGCGAGGTGATCCCGTCCGACGTGCCCGGCTCGCTCGCCATGGGCATCCGGCAGCCGGCCGGGGTGGTGCTGGGCATCGCGCCGTGGAATGCGCCGATCATCCTCGGCGTGCGGGCCATCGCCACGCCGCTGGCCTGCGGCAACACGGTGGTGCTCAAGGGCAGCGAGAACTGCCCGCGCACGCACCAGCTGATCGTCGAGGCCTTCCAGGACGCCGGCTTCCCGGCCGGGGTGGTGAACTACCTCACCAACGCGCCGGCCGACGCGGGCAAGGTGGTCGAGGCGATGGTGGCGCACCCGGCGGTGCGGCGCGTCAACTTCACCGGCAGCACGCGGGTGGGCCGGATCATCGCGATGACCTGCGCCAAGTACCTCAAGCCGGTGGTGCTGGAGCTCGGCGGCAAGGCGCCGCTCGTCATCCTGGACGACGCCGACCTGGACGACGCGGTCAACGCCGCCGCCTTCGGCTGCTTCGCCAACTCGGGGCAGATCTGCATGTCGACCGAACGCCTCATCGTCGACGAGAAGATCGCCGAGGCCTTCATCGACAAGTTCGTCGGCAAGGCCAGCCAGCTGCCGCTGGGCGACCCGCGCCGGCCGGAGCCCGTGGTGCTCGGCTCGGTGGTCGGCATGGGCACGGTGGAACACTGCAACGCGTTGATCGACGATGCGCTGGCCAAGGGCGCCAAGCTCCTGTGCGGTGGCA
>CAZVLY010000637.1:0-1574 GCA_964628175.1 uncultured Piscinibacter sp.
CCGAACTGCCGGCGCGCCTGGAGCGCCTTCACGAGTACCTCGGCGTCTGACGCCCCCTCTCTCGCTCATTCACTCGCTCATTCGATGGAGAACCCCATGAAACTCAACAAGATCACTGCCGCCTGCGCCCTGTCGTTCGCGGCCCTCACCGGTGCGCACGCGCAGATCTCCGGTGACGTCATCAAGATCGGCATCATCACCGACATGTCGGGCCTGTACTCCGACATCGACGGCGCCGGCGGCGTCGAGGCCATGAAGATGGCCATCGCCGACATGGGCGGCGCGGTGGGCGGCAAGAAGATCGAGCTGCTCTTCGCCGACCACCAGAACAAGGCCGACGTGGCCGCCTCGAAGGCGCGCGAGTGGTTCGACACGCAGGGCGTGGACATGCTGATCGGCGGCACCAACTCGGGCACCGCGCTGGCCATGGCCAAGGTGGCGGCCGAGAAGAAGAAGCTGTTCATCCCGATCGGCGCGGCCACCGCGGCGCTGACCAACGAACAGTGCAATGCCTACACCGTGCACTGGGCCTACGACACCGTGGCGCTGGCCAAGGGCACGGGCAACGCGGTCGTGAAGGCCGGCGGCAAGAGCTGGTACTTCCTGACCGCCGACTACGCCTTCGGCGCGCAGCTGCAGCACGACACCTCGACCGTCGTGAAGGCGGCCGGCGGCACCATCGTCGGCTCGGTCAAGCACCCGCTGTCGGCGAGCGACTTCTCGTCCTTCCTGCTGCAGGCACAGGGCAGCAAGGCGCAGATCCTCGGCCTGGCCAACGCCGGCGGCGACACGATCAACTCGATCAAGGCCGCCAACGAGTTCGGCATCACCAAGACGATGAAGCTGGCCGGCCTGCTGGTGTTCATCAACGACATCCACTCGCTGGGCCTGAAGACCACCCAGGGCATGTACCTCACCGACAGCTGGTACTGGAACCGCGACGCCGACTCGCGCGCCTGGAGCCGCAAGTTCTTCGAGAAGATGAAGCGCATGCCCTCGTCCATCCAGGCGGGCGACTATTCGGCCACCGCGCACTACCTGAATGCCGTCAAGGCCACCGGCAGCGACGACGCCGACAAGGTGCTGGCGCAGATGAAGAAGACCAAGGTCAACGACATCTTCACCAAGGGAGGTTTCATCCGCGAGGACGGCCGCATGGTGCACGACATGTATCTGATGCAGGTGAAGAGCCCGGACAAGTCGGTCGAGCCCTGGGACTACTACAACGTCGTCGAGACATTCAAGGGCGAAGCGGCGTGGACGACCAAGGCCGAGACCAAGTGCCCGCTGTGGAAGTGACGCACTGACGGCGACGCCCGGCCACCATGGAAATCTTCGGCATCCCCCTGCAGGCCTTCCTGGGCCAGCTGCTGCTCGGCCTCGTGAACGGCTCGTTCTACGCGATGCTGAGCCTCGGGCTGGCGGTGATCTTCGGGTTGCTGGGCATCGTCAACTTCGCGCACGGCGCGCTGTACATGATCGGCGCGTTCGTGGCCTGGGGCTGCCTGGAGTACGCCGGGCTGAACTTCTGGGCGGCGCTGGTCATCGCGCCGGTGCTCGTCGGCGCGCTCGGC
>CAZVLY010000638.1:0-1572 GCA_964628175.1 uncultured Piscinibacter sp.
ACCGGCGCATCCTCGACGACCAGATCCAGAAGACCATCAAGCAGTTCATGCAGGTCGGTGCGACGGTGGGCCATGCTGAACACTCCGGCGACCTGCGCCGCTTCATCGAGCAGGGCAAGAAAATCATCGTCACCACGGTGCAGAAGTTTCCGTGGGTGCTGGATGAGATCGGCGCCGTCGGCGACAAGCACTTCGCCATCGTCATCGACGAGGCGCACTCAGGGCAGGGCGGCAAGACTTCGGCCGCCATGGGCAAGGCGCTGGGGGAGGGCGCTGCCGCGGCCGGCGATGAAGAGGAACGCGACGCTGAAGACGTGGTGAACGCTGCGCTGGAATCGCGCATGGCGGCGCGCAAGATGCTGACGAATGCCAGCTACTTCGCTTTCACGGCCACGCCGAAGAACAAGACGCTGGAGATGTTCGGCGAGCCGCTGCCGCCCGATGCCGAGGGCAAGGTCAAGCACAAGCCCTTCCATCACTACAGCATGAAGCAGGCGGTGCAGGAGCGCTTCATCCTCGACGTGCTCGAGAACTTCGTGCCGGTTGACAGCTACTACAAGCTGATCAAGAAGATCGAGGACGACCCGGAGTTCGACACCAAGAAGGCCAAGAAGAAGCTGCGCCGCTACGTGGAGAGCCACGACCACGCGATACGGCTCAAGGCCGAGATCATGGTGGACCACTTCCACGAGCAGGTGCTGGCCGCCGGCAAGATCGGCGGCCAGGCCAGGGCGATGGTGGTGACCAGCGGCATCGAGCGCGCCGTGCAGTACTTCCACGCCATGCAGGCCTACCTGCAGGAGCGCAAGAGCCCGTACCGAGCCATCGTAGCGTTTTCCGGCGAGCACGAGTTCGGCGGCGTCAAGACCAGCGAGGCGTCGCTCAACGGCTTCCCGAGAAAGGACATCGCCGACAAGATCCAGGAGGACCCGTACCGCTTCCTCATCTGCGCCGACAAGTTCCAGACCGGCTACGACGAGCCGCTGCTGCACACGATGTACGTGGACAAGGCGCTGTCTGGCGTGAAGGCGGTGCAGACGCTGTCGCGCTTGAACCGCGCCCACCCGCAGAAGCATGACTGCTTCGTGCTCGACTTTCAGAACAACAGCGAGACCATCACGCTGGCCTTCCAGGACTACTACCGTGCGACGCTGCTGGCCGAGGAGACCGACCCGAACAAGCTGCACGACCTGAAGACTGCCCTGGATGGCGCGCAGGTGTACTCGCCCGACCAGGTGCAGGAGTTCGCCGCGCTCTTTCTGGCAGGCGCCGAGCGTGACCAGCTCGATCCCATCCTCGACGCGTGTGCGGCCGTGTACATCGGCACGCTCGACGAAGACCAGCAGGTCGACTTCAAGGGCAAGGCCAAGGTCTTCTGTCGAACCTACGACTTCCTGGCTTCGGTGATGCCGGGAACAAATGCCGAGTGGGAGAGGCTGTCGATCCTGCTGAACCTGCTGGTGTCCAAGCTGCCGGCGCCGAAGGAAGAAGACCTGGCCAAAGGCATCCTGGAGGCGATCGACATGGACAGCTACCGTGTCGAGAAGAAGGCGCTGATGAAGATCGCGCTGG
>CAZVLY010000639.1:0-1568 GCA_964628175.1 uncultured Piscinibacter sp.
AGACGTTGCCGTGCACGGTGTTCTTCACCATCGTGAAGCCCTTGATCAGCTCGGTGACGCCGGCGTCCAGGGTCACGGAGGTCTTGAAGCCGGTGCGCTCGAGCTTGGCGTTGGAAACGACGTAGTTGCGCTGGTCCGGGTCCTTGCCCACCGGGGCGTCGAGGAACACGAAGTCCGGCAGCTGCTTCTGGATGTGCTGGCACAGCTCGCGCTTGGAGACGTTGGCTTCCGACAGGCCGACGTTGTAGATCTGCCCGCGCATCGCCTCGAAGTTCTCGATGCCGTGCTCGAACACGCGTGCCACGTCGCGCACATGGATGTAGTTGCGCTTGAAGTCGCCCTCGAACAGCACGACGAAGCGGTCGTGCACGGCGCGGTGCACGAAGTCGTTGACGAGCAGGTCGATGCGCATGCGCGGCGACATGCCGAACACCGTGGCCAGGCGGAAGCTGATGGCGTTCTCGCGCTGCATCAGCTCGCCTTCGATGGCGACCTTCTCCTTCGCGTAGATGGAGATCGGGCGCAGCGGCGATTCTTCGGTGCAGAAGTTGTTGGCGTCGCCGGTGCCATAGGCGCTGTTCGTCGTCGGCATCAGGATGCGCTGGTTGCGCGAAGCCAGGCGCAGCATCAGCAGGATGGCGTCGTGGTTGATCGTCTTGGCGCCGATCGGGTCGGCGTTGCACATCGGCGCGCCCACCAGCGCGGCCAGCGGGATCACGATGTCGGCCTTCTTCAGCAGCGGCGCGAGCGTGCTCTCGACGCGGATGTCGCCCTTGACGACGTTGAACTTCGGGTCGCTGCAGACGTGGTTCAGGCTGGTCTGGCGGAACATGAAGCTGTCGAGCACCGTGACGCGGTGGCCGGCGGCCAGCAGCGAGGGCACCAGCGTGGAGCCGAGGTAGCCGGCGCCGCCGGTGACGAGGATGTCGTAGGCCATGAATCGTTCTCCGTGGGTCTTGTCGGGGTCAGGCGGGCTCGAACAGCGCCGCCTCGACGCATTCGCACAGCGTGTGCGCCATCACGATGTGCAGTTCCTGGATGGTGCTGGTGGCGCTGCCCGGAGCGACCAGGCAGAAATCCGCGAGCTCGCGCGCACGGCCGCCGCTGCGGCCGGTGAAGACGATGCTGGGGATGTCCATGCGACGGCATTGCTCCAGGGCTTTGAGGATGTTGGCCGATTCGCCCGAGGTGGTAATGCCGAGAAAGACGTCCTTTCCCGTGGCTTTCCCGGCCAGCTGGCGGGCGAATACCTGCTCGAAGCCGTAGTCGTTGCCGATGGCGGTGAGGATGGAGGTGTCGGTGGTCAGCGATTCGGCCGGCAGCGGCGCGCGGTCACGCGCCAGCTTGCTGACGAACTCGGCCGCCAGATGCTGCGCATCGGCCGCCGAACCGCCGTTGCCGGCGATGTACAGGCGGCCACCGGCGCGGTAGCGGGCGATGACGGTGTCGACGGCGCGTGCGAAGACGGCCAGCGTGGCCGTGTCGGCGGCCAGTGCCTGCTTGGCACTGATCGAGGCGTCGATGTTGCGGCGGATGCGGTCAACCGGCGAGGTCATGGGCGGGCTCCG
>CAZVLY010000640.1:0-1566 GCA_964628175.1 uncultured Piscinibacter sp.
GCATCGACGGCGGCGACGACGGCGACCTCATCCTGAACCGCGGCTCGCTCGGCATTTCCGCGGCGGCAACGCTGAATGCGAACTCGACCTCGTTCGGCTTCGGCAATGCGCATTCGAACGAGGTTCTGTTCTCGATCACCGACGCGACCGGCCTGAACGCCGGGTCGGGCGACAACGTCGTGATCAACGACGGCTCGATCACGGTCGAGGCCAGCGCCACGCTCACCGCCACGGGCGGGGCGAACACGGTGTTCGGAAACACCAGCGCAGCCGCCACCGTGACGGCACGCACGGGCGCCACCGGGATCGTTGCCGGCGGCGGCAACGACAAGCTCGCCATCGGCGTGAACGGCAGCCTCGCCGTGACCGGCCAACTCGCTGCCAGCGCGGACTCCAGCGCCGCACCGGGCGCGGTGTGGGTCGACGGCAAGGCCGTGTCGTCGGCCGGCGCCGAGTCCTTGGCGATCGGCATCGACGCGGGCGAGGGCGACAACCGGATCGTCTTGGAAGGTTCGGTCGTCGCGAAGATGCAGGGCTCGACGACCGCCAGCACCTTTTCCGATGCGGACTTCTGGAGCTTGAACAGTGACTCTTTCAGCGACTCCACCGCGACGCTGCGACCGAGTCTCGCGGTCGGTGTGCGCACTGGCGCGGGTCGCGACCTGATCGCCAACTTCGGCTCGATCACCGTGAGCGCGAAGCCCGAGGTCACGGCAAAGGCCACCGCCGACGGCGGGGGCTTGATCGACGACGACGCGTTCGCGACGTCCACCGCGTCGGCATCGAGCATCCAGGCCATCGGCATCGATGCCGGAGCGGGCGACAACGAGATCCTGAATCTCGGCACGATCGGCGTGACGGCGGCGCCGAAGGTGATCGCGGTCGCCGGCAGCGTGGCCTACGGCGCCTCCGACTCCGGATCCAGCGCGACCGCGACGAACCGCGACACGGCGGCGATCGGCATTCTCGGCAGCGGCCGACTCAACCGGGTCGTCAACGAAGGCTCGATCGGCGTGAGCACCGATGCGCAGGTGCAGGCCTCGGCGTCGACCTCGCCGGGCGGCACCGGCGACACCGAGTTCCTTTCCAGTTCAGGCGAGGTGCACGGTGCGTCGGCGACCGGGATCTGGCTGCGCGGCGCGTCCAACGACGTGCTCAACCGCGGCAGCATCGACGTCGGCACCTTCGCTTCGTCCCTGCAGCACTCGGACGGTCTGGCCTACGGCCTGCGGATCGATGGCCGGGCGAGCCTCGCCGATGCGGGCAGCCTCAAGGTGCGCAGCACCGCCGACACGAACGATGCGCCAGCCACCCGCGTGACGAACGACGGGGCCATCACGGTGACGTCGAGCGCGGAGGTGCTGTTCGGCACTGCCCGCAGCGCGGCCTACGGCGTGTTCAGCACGGCGCCGTCGACAGTGCGCAACGAGGGGCTCATCCAGGCCACGGCGAAGGCACGCGACCTGCTGGGCAGTTCGTCCGCCGAAGGCCACGGCCTGCTGCTGGGCCACGGCCGCAACGAGGTCGTCAACGCCGGCGACGTCATTGCCCGCGCCGAGGCCTCGG
>CAZVLY010000641.1:0-1564 GCA_964628175.1 uncultured Piscinibacter sp.
CCAGCAGAACGTCAAGGCACGCACGCAGTTCTTCGTCGAGTGGATGGCGCTCGACCTGATCCGCGACGGTGACGGCGATGTGGTCGGTGTCACGGCGCTCGAGATGGAGACCGGCGATGTCCACGTGCTGCAGGGCAAGACCGTGCTGCTCGCTACCGGCGGGGCGGGGCGCATCTTCGCGGCGAGCACCAACGCCTTCATCAACACCGGTGACGGCCTGGGCATGGCGGCGCGCGCCGGCATCCCGCTGCAGGACATGGAGTTCTGGCAGTTCCACCCGACCGGCGTCGCCGGCGCTGGCGTGCTGCTGACCGAAGGCTGCCGCGGCGAAGGCGCAATCCTGCTCAACAGCCAGGGCGAGCGCTTCATGGAGCGCTACGCACCGACCCTGAAGGACCTGGCGCCGCGCGACTTCGTCTCGCGCTGCATGGACCAGGAGATCAAGGAAGGGCGTGGCTGCGGTCCGAACAAGGACTACATCCAGCTCGACATGACCCACCTGGGTGCCGAGACGATCATGAAGCGCCTGCCCAGCGTGTTCGAGATCGGCCACAACTTCGCCAACGTCGACATCACCAAGGAACCGATCCCCGTGGTGCCGACCATCCACTACCAGATGGGCGGCATCCCGACCAACATCCACGGCCAGGTGGTGGTGCCGAAGAACGGCAGCCCGAATGCGGTGGTGAACGGCCTGTACGCGGTGGGCGAGTGCTCCTGCGTCAGCGTGCACGGCGCGAATCGCCTGGGCACGAACTCGCTGCTCGACCTGCTGGTGTTCGGCCGTGCGGCCGGCAACCACATCGTCGACAGCGCGCTGAAGACCCGCAGCCACAAGGCGCTGCCGGCCGATGCGGCCGACCAGACGCTGGCGCGGCTGGCCCGCTTCGAGAAGAGCAGCGGCGGCGAGTACGCGCAGGACGTCGCGAACGACCTGCGCAAGGCGATGCAGCAGCATGCCGGCGTGTTCCGCACCCAGGCCTCGATGGACGAAGGCGTGGAGAAGGTCAAGGCGATCGCCGAGCGCGCCAAGAGCATCCACCTGGCCGACAAGTCGAAGGTGTTCAACACCGCGCGCATCGAGGCGCTCGAGGTCGAGAACCTGATGGAGTGCGCTCTGGCGACGATGGTCTCGGCGGCCGCCCGCAAGGAGAGCCGCGGCGCCCACACCGTCAACGACTACGGCGACACGCCCGAGCACCCGAACGGCCGCAACGACGCCACCTGGATGAAGCACACGCTGTGGTACAGCGAAGGCAACCGCCTCGACTACAAGCCGGTGAACCTCCAGCCGCTGACGGCCGAGTCGATCCCTCCCAAGGTCCGCACGTTCTGATTCCCGAAAGATCGACATGACCAAGCGTGTCTTCCAGATCTACCGCTACGACCCCGACACCGACGCCAAGCCGCGCATGCAGACCCTCGAGGTCGAGCTCGACGGCAGCGAGCGCATGCTGCTCGACGCGCTGATGAAGCTCAAGGCCGTCGACCCGACGCTGACCTTCCGCCGCTCCTGCCGCGAAGGCGTGTGCGGCTCGGATGCGATGAACATCAACGGCAAGAA
>CAZVLY010000642.1:0-1562 GCA_964628175.1 uncultured Piscinibacter sp.
CCGCGCGCCTGGCCGAGTCGGGCGGCGATCTGGCCGAGCTGTCGCGCCGCACCACGCAGCGCCTGCTGCTGATCGCCGCGCCCTTCGGCGTGCTGGTGGTGTGGGCGCCGGAGCTGTTCGCCTGGGTGTTCGGCGACAACTGGCGCGACGCCGGCGTCTACGCCCGCGTGCTGGCACCGTGGATGATCCTCAGCCTGCTGACCTCGCCGATGTCGCAGCTGCCGCTGATCGTCGGACGCCAGGGCGGTGCCTTCGCCTTCGGCGTGGTCTACCAGTTGGCGATGGTGCTGCCGCTGGCGCTGGGCTGGGCACGGGCCTGGCCGGTGCTGCACACGCTGACGCTGCAATCGGCGGCGGCCACGGCGGTGCTGCTGGCCTACGGCCTGTGGTTGCAGGGCCTGGCGCGGAGCGGGCGATGAGCGGCGAGGCCTTCTGGTCCGAACGCGTGAGCCGTTACGGCCACACCGGCTGGTCCGACGCCGCGGTGTACGCCTACGACCAGCCGCTGCGCCTGGCCGCGCTGCGCGAGTGGCTGCAGGCGCAGGCGTATCCCGACGGCGCGTCCGCGCTCGACTTCGGCTGCGGCACCGGCGACTTCTGCACGCTGCTGGCGGAACGCTTCGCCACGGTGGTCGGCTGCGATCTCTCGCCCGCCGTGCTGGCCGTGGCCGCGCAGCGCCACCCGTCGCCGCGCATCCGCTACACCGCCGATGTGGACGTGGCGCTGGCCCAGCGCCATGCGCTGATCCTGTGCGTGACGGTGCTGCAGCACGTGGTCGACGACGGCGAATTGCGCGCGCTGCTGCGGCGTTTCGCTGCGGCCCTGGAGCCCGGCGGGCAGGTGGTGGTGCTCGAGACCTTCGCCGCCGGTACGCCCGCGGCGAACGCCTACCTCAAGCGCCGCACCCGCGAGTCGCTGGTGGCGGCTTTCGCCGCGGCCGGCCTGGGCCTGCGCTCGCAGCGCGGCTTCTATCACCCCAGCGAGAGCCCGACGCCGGCCTTCCTGGCTTACCGCCGTCGCCCGTGGGTGCGCCTGCTGTCGCGCCTGGCCCCCTGGCGGCTGCCGGGGGTGCGCGAGGCGCTCGATCGCCTGGGCGCGCAGGCCGCCGGCGCCGACCGCGACGCGATGGACCGTGCCGGCTCGCCGACACAGTGGCTGGTGTTCGCCCCGAGCGCCCCATGAACGCCCCCATGAACGGCCCGGTTCTGGTGCTCGGCAGCGCCTCCATCCACGTCGCGCGTTTCGTGCGCGGTCTGTGCGCCGCCGGGCGCAGCGTGGTGCTGGCCACCCACGGCGAGCTGCCGCTCGGTCCGCTGCCCGGGCTGCGCGAGCAGGTGGTGCTCGATCTGTCCGTCACCTCGTGGTCGGCGCTGCGGCGCATCCGCGCGCTGATGCGGCGGTGGTCCCCGTCGGTGATCCACGCGCACCAGGTCAACAGCGTGGCCTGGCACGCGGTGCGAGCGGCGCGCGGCAGCCCGGTGCCGGTCGTGCTGACGCTGTGGGGCTCCGACGTGCTGACGCTGCCCGCGCGCAGCCCGCTGCACCGCTGGATGGTGCGCAG
>CAZVLY010000643.1:0-1556 GCA_964628175.1 uncultured Piscinibacter sp.
GGGCCGAGATGGAAAAAGGCCTGGCCCAGCGCGTCACCGCGCTGAACCGTTTCATCCACGACGTCTACCACGAGCAGGAGATCATCCGCGCCGGGCTGGTGCCGGCCGACCAGATCTTCAAGAACGCGCAGTTCCGCCCCGAGATGATGGGCGTGGACGTGCCCGGCGGCGTGTACTCGCACATCTCCGGCATCGACATCGTGCGTGCCGCCAACCCCGACGGCAGCGGCAGCTACTACGTGCTCGAAGACAACCTGCGCGTGCCCAGCGGCGTGAGCTACATGCTCGAGAACCGCAAGATGATGATGCGGCTGTTCCCGGAGCTGTTCAGCCAGCACCGCGTCGAGCCGGTGGCGCATTACCCCGACATGCTGCTCGAGACGCTGCGCGCCGTGGCGCCTGCGGCCGTCAACGAGCCCACGGTGGTGGTGCTCACGCCCGGCATGTACAACAGCGCCTACTTCGAGCATGCCTTCCTGGCGCAGCAGATGGGCGTCGAACTCGTCGAGGGCCAGGACCTGTTCGTCAAGGACAACTTCGTCTACATGCGGACCACGCAGGGCCCGAAGCGCGTGGACGTGATCTACCGCCGCGTCGACGACGACTTCCTCGACCCGCTGGTGTTCCGCCCCGACTCCACGCTGGGCTGCGCCGGGCTGCTGGGCGTCTACCGCGCCGGCAACGTGGCGCTGTGCAATGCGATCGGCACCGGCGTGGCCGACGACAAGTCGATCTACCCCTACGTGCCGAAGATGATCGAGTTCTACCTCGGCGAAAAGCCCATCCTGAACAACGTGCCGACCTACCTGTGCCGCGAGGCCGACGACCTCAAGTACGTGCTCGATCATCTCGGCGAACTGGTGGTCAAGGAAGTCCACGGCGCCGGCGGCTACGGCATGCTGGTCGGCCCGGCGGCCACGAAGGCCGAGATCGCCGAGTTCCGCAAGGCGGTCGAGGCGCATCCCGAGGGCTACATCGCGCAGCCCACGCTGAGCCTGTCGACCTGCCCGACTTTTGTCGAGAGCGGCATCGCGCCGCGCCACATCGACCTGCGCCCCTTCGTGCTGTCGGGCAAGACGGTGCAGATGGTGCCCGGCGGCCTGACGCGCGTGGCGCTGAAGGAAGGCTCGCTGGTGGTCAACTCGTCGCAGGGCGGCGGGACCAAGGACACCTGGGTGCTGGAGGCCTGAGGGAGAACCACATGCTGTCACGCACTGCCGACCATCTTTTCTGGATGTCCCGCTACATGGAGCGGGCCGAGAACACCGCGCGCATGCTCGACGTCAACTACCAGACCTCGCTGCTGCCGCAATCCGCCGACGATGCCGAGAAGGGCTGGAAGGGCCTGCTGGGCATCTCCGAGCTGACCGGCGACTACGCCAAGCGCCACAGCGAGGTCACGCCGCGCCAGGTCATGGAGTACATGGTCGTCGACGCGCAGAACCCGTCGAGCATCCGCTCCTGCCTGATGGCCGCGCGCGAGAACGCCCGTGCGGTGCGCGGTACGCTGACCACCGAGGTCTGGGAGACGCAGAACCAGACCTGGCTCGAGTTCC
>CAZVLY010000644.1:0-1555 GCA_964628175.1 uncultured Piscinibacter sp.
ATGCAGGAAGGGCACAGCTTCTACGCCTACCTGCCCGGCGGCGCTTCCGGCGGGATCCTCCCCGCCAGCATGGGCGACATCCCGCTGGATTTCGACACCCTGCAACCGCACGGCTGCTTCATCGGCTCGGCGGCGGTGATGGTGCTGTCGAAGAGCGCCAGCCATGTCGACCGCGCCGTCGACGCGGCGCGCAACCTGATGCGCTTCTTCGAGGACGAGTCCTGCGGACAGTGCACGCCCTGCCGCGCCGGCACCACGAAGACACGCGCGCTGATCGAGAGCGACCGCTGGGACACGGCGCTGCTCGCCGAGCTCTCGCAGGTGATGCGCGACGCGTCGATCTGCGGCCTCGGGCAGGCCGCACCGAACCCGGTGGACTGCGTGGTCCGCTACTTCCCGCACGAGCTGGGGGCGCAATGAACAAGCCGGTCGACTTCATCGAGTTCTCGCTCAACGGCAAGACGGTCGCCGCCGCGCCGGGCGAGACGCTGCTCAACGTCGCCAAGCGCTCCGGCGTGCGCATCCCGCACCTGTGCGCGAAGAACGGTCTGGAGCCGGCCGGCAACTGCCGCGCCTGCGTCGTCGAGGTCAAGGGCGAACGCACGCTCGCGCCCTCGTGCTGCCGTACGCCCACGCCCGGCATGACGGTGGACAGCGCCAGTGACCGCGCCGTGGCCGCCCAGAAGATGGTGCTGGAGCTGCTGACCAGCGATGCCGGCGCGGCCAGCGCCGAGCACACGCACGAGTCGGAGCTGCTGTTCTGGGCCGACAAGTGGAAGGTTCCGCGCGGCCGCCTGCCGGGCCGTGCTCCGGTGGCGAAGGACGCCTCGCACCCGGCCTTCGAGGTCAACCTCGACGCCTGCATCCAGTGCACGCGCTGCATCCGTGCCTGCCGCGACATCCAGGTCAACGACGTGCTCGGCCTGGCGATGCGCGGCGCGCACGCGAAGATCGTCTTCGACCAGGACGACGCCGTCGTCGCGTCGAGCTGCGTGGCCTGCGGCGAGTGCGTGCAGGCCTGCCCGACCGGCGCGCTGATGCCCGCGCGAGGCGCCGGCCTGGCCAGGATCGAGCGCGAGGTCGAGTCGGTCTGCCCGTACTGCGGCGTCGGCTGCCAGCTCACGCTGCACGTCGGCCACGACCCGAAGGGCGAGGAGAAGATCCACGTCGTCACCGGCCGCGACGGCCCGGCCAACCACGGCCGGCTGTGCGTGAAGGGCCGCTTCGGTTTCGACTACGTGCACAACGAGCGCCGGCTGACCACGCCGCTGGTGCGCCGCGCCGGCGTGGCCAAGGACCCGACCGACATCGAGCGCTTCAAGCGCGGCGAACTGCCGCTCTCCGCGCTGTTCCGCGAAGCGAGCTGGGACGAGGCGCTGGACCTCGCCGCCGGCGGCCTGGCACGCATCCGCGACACCACGCCCGCCGGCGCGCCGAGCCGCCTGGCCGGCTTCGGCTCGGCCAAGGGCAGCAACGAAGAGGCCTACCTGTTCCAGAAGCTGGTGCGCACCGGCCTGCGCACGCACAACGTCGACCACTGCACGCGGCTGTGCCA
>CAZVLY010000645.1:0-1545 GCA_964628175.1 uncultured Piscinibacter sp.
GCACGCACCACCGGCCCGCCGGCGTAGAAGCCGACGAAGTCCAGGCCCGCTGCCACGCGGGCCACGGACCGCACCAGCGCGGCCTCGTCGGGCAGCTCGCCGCTGTCGTGGCGCTCGCTGTGCAACGGGGCCTCGGGCAGCAGCAGATGGGGATCCTCGGGCAGCTCGGGCAGCAGCGCTCGCAGCGCGTCGAGCTCGGTGCGCAGCCGGGCGATGTCGGCGTCGGCTCGGCCGGCCAGCGCGATGCGGACCTCGGCATGGCGCCGACCGTGGACCAGCGACAGCGTGGCCATCGCCTGCTCCACCTGCGTGGCCTGGCGCACCGCGCCGCGGTTGAAGCGGATGAAGCTGGACGACTCGGCGCTCAGCATCAGCGAGACACGCTCCTCGCCCTGCATCGGCCCGCACAGCGCCTGCGCCAGCGTCTCGAAGTAGCCGCGCTCGACGGGCTTCATGCCGCGCTCCCGACCACCGCGATCCGGCTGAACTTGCAGGCCGGCGCCGCATGGCCCACGCGCACCATCTGCGAGGGCTCGCCCTTGCCGCAGTAGGGCGTGCCCATCACCTCGAAGGTGCTCGCGTCGCCCACCATCGACAGCGAGCGCCAGAAGGTGGCGCTGATGCCGCGGTAGCTCGGGTCGCGCACCCGCTCGGCGAGCTGGCCGTGGCGGATCATGCGGCCCGACTCGCAGCCGAACTGGAACTTGTTGCGCGAGTCGTCGATGCTCCAGGACACATTGGTGTGCAGCATCACGCCGTGCTCGATGCTGGCAATCATCTCGGCCAGCGTCGACGTGCCCGGCTCGATGTTCAGGTTGCTCATGCGGTCGATCGGCGCGCGGTTCCAGCTGCTCGCGCGAGCCGTGGCCACGCCTTCCAGGTCGGGCCGCATCGCGCGGGCCCGCGCCAGCGACACCGCGCCGCCCAGCGGCCGCTTCAGGATGCCGTTCTCGATCAGGTGGCGGCGCTGCGCCGGCTCGCCCTCGTCGTCGAAGCCGAAGCTGGCGATCTGCTCGGGCCGCGTCGGATCGTAGGTCACGTTGAGCAGTTCGCTGCCGTAGGCGTAGTGGCCGAACATGTCGAGCGTGACGAAGCTGGTGCCGGCGAAGTTGCGCTCGTCGCCGAGGATGCGGTCGAGCTCCAGCGGGTGGCCGATGGACTCGTGGATCTGCAGCATCATCTGGTCGGGCATCAGCAGCACGTCCATCGTGCCGCCGGGGCAGGGCGGCGCCATCGCCAGCTCGATCGCCTCGGCCGCGACGCGTGCGCCCTCGGTGGCGAAGCGGGCGCGCTCGAGCACCTCCAGCCCGCCCTGCTGGCACCAGCCGTTGTACTGGCCGGCCGAAGAGCGCGTCTGCGTCACCCCGCCCACGTGGGCGGTGGCCTGCACGTGCGGCATGGTCTGGCTCCAGCGCTGCTCGCTGCGGCCGCCGTCGCTGGTCAGCAGCAACTGCTCGAACTGCACCGTCAGCAGGCTGGCCACGCGGTCGACGATGCGGCTGTCGCCGCCGGCCTGCGCGCAGACGTCGCGAAGCAATGCCAGGC
>CAZVLY010000646.1:0-1544 GCA_964628175.1 uncultured Piscinibacter sp.
CGTGGGCGGCCAGCAGCGCGCACATGGCATCGCGAAGGATCAGGTGATCGTCGACAAGGAACACACGAGCCACTGCATTTCCCCTGCTCATGGGTGATGTGCCGGGCCCGGCGGCGCGGCGTGATCGAATTGTCGTCCACCGAGCGCACGCGATGTGGACGGCCTCAGGGATGACGACGCACGAATTCTCCCCGCAGCGCGAATCAAGGTTTCCCTACAGCGCCACACCGGGGCCCGCCGATAGCCAGTCACGCCCCGCCACAAGACATCCTGACCTGGAACAAGAGCATGCGGATCAACGAACCCGTCACCCAGCGCGACTTCGCCTTCCCCGCCGGCGAGACCCTGGTCTCGGTGACGGACCTGAAAGGGCGCATCACCTATTGCAACAACGCCTTCATCCACGTCAGCGGCTACGCCCGCGACGAGCTGCTCGGCCAGCCGCACAACCTGATCCGCCACCCCGACATGCCGGAGGAAGCCTTCCGCGACATGTGGGACACCATCCAGCTCGGGCTGCCCTGGACCGGCCTGGTGAAGAACCGCCGCAAGAACGGCGACCACTACTGGGTGCAGGCCAATGCCACGCCGATGAAGGACGGCGACCGCATCACCGGCTACCTGTCGGTGCGCACGCAGCCCGCGAGCGACGCGGTCGAGGCGGCGCAGCGCCTGTACGCCCTCATGCGCGAGGAAGCACGATCGGGCCGGCTGGTGCACGTGCTGCGCCGTGGCCGCGTGCTGCGCGACGACCTGCCCGGCCGGCTTCGGCGCGCGCTCACCCCCGGCCTGCGCGGCCAGTTGATCGCCGTGCAGGCCGCGCTCGCCGGACTGGCGCTGGCCGCCGCCGCCGCGCCGGGCCTGTTGACCGCGCCGGCCGCCCTGGCCGGCGTGGCGCTGTCGAGCTGGGCTGTCTGGCGCCTGACCGTCGGCCCGCTGGCCGATGTGGTGAAGGAAGCCAACCGGCTGGCCGCGGGCGACCTGGCGCACCCGGTGCCCACCGGCGCAACCGGCGTGGCCGGCGAGCTCCAGCAGGCGCTGATGCAGCTGTCGGTGAACCTGCGCACCGTCGTGCACGACACCCGCAACGAAGTCGGCAACGTCCGCCACGCTTCGCACGAGATCGCCGCCGGCAACCACGACCTGTCGGCGCGCACCGAGACGCAGGCGCGCAGCCTACAGCAGCCCGCGGCCTCGATGGAACCGAACACCGCCCCCGTGCGGCAGACCGCCGGCGCGGCCGTGCCCGGGATGAACGTCACCGTGCTGGCCTATATGCTGGTCTACTCTCTCGGCATCATGGGCATCATCACCCCGTATGCCACCGGCCCGTCGCCGGTCTACTTTGGGAGCGGGTATGTCTCCAAGAAGGACTTCTGGCTGCTCGGTCTGATCTTCGGCGCGATCTTCCTGGCCGTACTGCTGATCGTCGAGACGCCGCTGTTTCGCGGCCTGTCCGGCGTGCATTATCGGGTCGGCTTCGACCATGTCCATCGCGCCGGGCGTTTCGTCAGCGGCGACAGCGCGCGCGCCAAACAGCTGGG
>CAZVLY010000647.1:0-1533 GCA_964628175.1 uncultured Piscinibacter sp.
ATGGCCACCGCCGCCTTCGAGACGCCCAAGCTCAAGCCCTACCCGGTGATCCCGCTGATCGCCGAGGGCGCGATGGCGCACAGCAAGCCCTTCGTCGCCTCGATGGCGATCCAGCAGAACATTGGCTTCCCCGGCGAGCTGGCCGAAGGCTGGGAGCAGCGTGCCATCGCCAAGATGGGCGAACTGCTCGGCAAGTACCGGTCCTTGCGCGTCTACATGGACGCCTGCGTGCACTGCGGCGCCTGCTCCGACAAGTGCCACTACTTCCTCGGCACCGGCGACCCGAAGAACATGCCGGTGGCGCGCCAGGACCTGATGCGCGCGGTGTACCGGCGCTACTTCACCTTCGCCGGCAAGCATTTCCCGAAGCTGGTCGGCGCGGTCGACATGACGAAGGACGTGCTCGACGACTGGTACGCCTATTACCACCAGTGCTCGGAGTGCCGCCGCTGCTCGGTGTTCTGCCCCTACGGCATCGACACCGCCGAGATCACCATGGCCGCGCGGGAGATCATGGACGCGGTCGGCCAGGGCCAGAAGTACAGCAACGAGATCATCGGCAAGGTCCACCGCATCGGCAACAACCTCGGCCTGCCCGGCCCGGCGCTGGAAGACACGCTGTTCGGGCTGGAGGAAGACGTCAAGGAAGACACCGGCGTCGACGTGCGCTACCCGCTGGACGTGCAGGGTGCCGAGGTGCTGCTGGTCACGCCCAGCGCCGACTTCTTCGCCGAGCCGCATGTGGATAGCCTGATCGGCTACGGCAAGGTGTTCCACGCCGCCGGCATCAGCTGGACGCTGTCGAGCAAGGCCAGCGAGGCCGGCAACTTCGGCATGTTCATTGGCAACTACGAGCAGTTGCGCAAGATCGCGCTGCGCATCCGCGAGGCGGCGCTGGAGCTCGGCGTCAAGCGCATCGTCGTCGGCGAATGCGGCCATGCCTGGCGCGTGGCCTACAGCTTCTGGAACACGCTGGTGGGCATCGGCGCAGGCGGCACCGACCCCTTCGCGATCCAGCTGCAGAGCCAGCTCGACGGCCGCTACAAGCAGCCGATGCACATCTGCGAGCTCACCTACGACCTGATCCAGCGCGGCGCGCTGAAGTTCGACAAAGAGAAGAACGACGACCGCATCATCACCTTCCACGACTCGTGCAACGTGGCACGCGCCTCGCGCATGGGCGACATGCCCGGCGGGCAGTTCGTGATCCCGCGCGAGATCATCAAGGCGGTGGCAAACCGGTTCCACGACATGGCTCCGGACACCATCCACGAGAGCACCTTCTGCTGCGGCGGCGGCGGCGGCCTGCTGACCGACGACCTGATCGAGCTGCGCGTCAAGGGCGCGCTGCCGCGCATGGAGGCGCTTCAGCGCGTCGTCGACCAGCACGGCGTGAACTTCATGGCGACGATCTGCGCGATCTGCAAGGCGCAGTTCAGCAAGGTGCTGCCCTACTACGGCTTCGACATGGGCATGGTCGGCGGCGTGCACCAGCTCGTCAGCAAGGCGATCCGGCTCGGCGAGCCGCACTGA
>CAZVLY010000648.1:0-1528 GCA_964628175.1 uncultured Piscinibacter sp.
TCAGCACCCACAAGAGCCGCATCCAGGAGAAGCTGGAGCTGCCCACGCTGGCCGACCTGGTGCGCTACGGGCTGGAGAACGGCCTGGTCGAAGGCGGCCCGCCGGCCGAGGGGTTCACACCGTCGGCGGCGGCGCCTGCGACAACGTCACGCTGACCACGCTGCCCTGCCCGGGCCGGCTCTCGATGCACAGCGTGCCGCCCATCGCCTCGACCAGCAGCCGCGTGATCGTCAGGCCCAGCCCGGTGCCCTGCACGGCGGTGCGCTCGGCGCCGAGGCGGTCGAACGGGCGGAACAGCCGGGCCTGCTGATCGGCCGTCATGCCCAGGCCGGTGTCGGTCACCACGAGGTCGAGCGTGCCGGCGGCGGCGTCGCGCCGGCAGGCGAGCGTCACCGAACCGCCGCGGCGGTTGTACTTGACCGCGTTGGACAGCAGGTTGATCAGCACCTGGCGCAGCCGGTCGGGGTCGGCCAGCACCCAGTCGCCGGGCCCGGGCCCGGCCAGCACCTGCAGCCGCACGCCGGCCTGTTGCGCATCGGGCTCGAACATCGGCACGCACTCGGCAAAGAACTCGTGCACCGGCACGGCCGCCAGCGCAATGCCCAGCCGCCCGGATTCGATGCGCGCGATGTCGGTCGACTCCTGCACCAGCGTCAGCAGCTGCCTGCCGGCGCGCTGGATGTGCTCCACGCGGGCACGCTGCGACTCGTCGAGCGGATGCTCGTTGCCGCCCAGCAGCAGTTGCGAGAAGCCCAGCACGGCGTTCAAGGGCGTGCGCAGTTCGTGGCTGAGGCTCGAGAGGAAGCGGCTCTTCTGCGCGCTGCTGCGCTCGCTGGCCTGTACCGCTGCGTCCTGCAGCGCACCGGCACGCCGGCGCTGGGAGACGTCGAGCAAGGTCACCAGCGTGGTCGCGGTGGCGGCATCGAAGGCCGCGTCGGCCTGCACGCAGCTCGCGTCGCCGTGGGCGCCGTCGTCGAGCTCGAGCTCGGCCCGCGCCGGTGCGCCGGCACGGGCCGCCGTCAGCAGGGCGTGCCACAGCGGCCGATGCCGCGGCGTGAACATGAGATCCGCCCGCGGGCCGCGCAGGTCTTCGAGCGTGCGATGTTGCAGCGCGCCGGCAGCGGGGTTGACCTCGACGATCCGATCCTCCCCGTCGACCAGCAGGCAACCCACCGGGGCCAGATCGAACAGCAGCGCGTAGCGGTCGCGCGCCAGGGCGAGCTCGCGCTGGGCACGCTGCAGCTCCTCGTTCTGCATCTGCAGCTCGAGCTGGTGCAACTGCAGCTGCTGCAGCTGCCGCTGCACCTGCGCCAGGGACTCCTGGGTGATCGAGGGCGCCGGCCCGGCGCCGTGCTGGCGACGCGCGAGCGTGCGCGGCACGCTCTGGCGCTCGGAACGCACCGGGCGGCGAACACGCGGCCCCATCGACTCACGCGCCACGCAGGCGCGCCTCCAGTTCCTTGGCGGCGGTGATGTCGACGAAGGTGATGACGGCGCCGTCGATCACCTCGTCGTGCGTGCGGTAGGG
>CAZVLY010000649.1:0-1504 GCA_964628175.1 uncultured Piscinibacter sp.
GCTGCTCGACCGAGCTGGCGGTCTGCTGCAGGTTGCTCGCAGCCTGCTCGGTGCGCGTGCTCAGATCCTGGTTCCCGCTGGCGATCTCGGCGCTGGCCGTGCGGATCGAGGACGAGGACTCGAGCACGGTCCGCATCGAATCCGACAGTTGCTGGTTCATGGCGGCGAGTGCGCGCAGCAGGTCGCCGACCTCGTCGGTGCGTGACGAAGAGGCGTCGACCGTCAGGTTGCCCGCGGCGACCGCCGTGGCCACCTCGCCGGCGCGCTGCAGCTCGCCGACCAGCCGACGCTGGGTCAGCCAGGACAGCCACACGGCGATGCCGGCCGCGAGCAGCCCCGCCGCCGCCAGCAGCAGCGTCAGGGTGAGGGTGCGCTGGTTGGAAGCGGCCAGCGCTTCGGACGAGCGCGCATCCAGCCGCGCGAGGATGCCGCCGAAGGTCTTGGACAGGGCCGCGAAGGATTCGTCCGCACCGCGCAGCGCGGCGATGCCGGTGTTCGGGTCGACCGAGGACAGGTCGATCGCCGAGTCGGCCTGGGCGAGGTACTTGTCCATCTGCTTCGCAGCCTGTGCCACCGACTCCTGCAGCGAGGTGTCGCCGTCGCCGTCGCCGACCACCGTGGCCGTCACGCGCTTGATGGCGGCCACCTGGCCGGCCAGCTCGGTGCGGAAGGCCTTGACCTTTGCGTCGTCCAGAGACGCCATCAAGGCGACCGTGCGGTACACGCCGGAGTGCGTCTGGCCGAGCTGCTCCTGCAGGCTGCTGAGGGTGCGGAAGGTCTCGAAGCTGGTCTTGAAGCTCTCCTGGTTGGCGCTCGCCTCACGGGCTGTCAGCCAGGTGTTGATCTGGCCGACGCCGAACACCACCAGCGCGGTGAGCAGCGGCGCCGCAAGCAGTTTCGAACCGAGTTTCATCGAGGCTCCGGGAGGGGATGTCGGCGTGCGCGGCGCACGCCGCGGCTTACTTGTAGATGCCGCCGCACACCGCGGCGTCTTCCAGCTTTTCGCAGTACATGCTCTTGGGCTCGATCTTCTTGCTCACCGGGTTGGTGAACTTGTAGTCCTGCCAGAAGGTGCCCTTGCTCTGCGCCAGCTCGACGCGCTCCTTCACGAAGGGCTTGCCGTCCACGTCCTTGAGCTCGATGAGGTTCTTGCCGATCATCTTCTCGTTGGCGCCGTGGGCACGCACCGTGCCGTCCAGGCCGTAGACGACGAGGTAGAGGTCGCGATCGGTGAACTGCCCGGCCTTGTTGCTGATCTCGGCATAGCCCTTGTCCTTGCCGTTGGCCTTGATGAAGGCGATGCCCTTCTTGACCATGGCGGTGGCCTCGGCGGCGGTCGCGTTGCCTTCCTTCGCGATCGTGGAGGCGGCGAACGTGGCGCCCAGCAGGGCGAGGCTGAGGTGGTGAAGCTTCATGGCGGGTTTCCTTTCGATGTCAGTGGAGCTCGGTGATCAGGCCCATCTCGGCGCTGGCCATCAGCGACTCGATGTCCATGAGGATGAGC